>NZ_JBYIQW010000026.1:0-99180 GCF_057707815.1 Actinacidiphila sp. bgisy160 | reverse complement strand
GAGGTCGCCGTGGCCGACGAGGAGTTGACGGACACCCCGGCCCCGGGGCACTGGGTGGACGGGGAGTTCTTCCTGACCGGTTCGCTGGGCCTGACCCCGGTCGCGGTGCCCGACGCCGCCCGGAAGCGGTGGTGGCCGCGCCGGTCGTGAGGGAGCCGTCATGCGTACGGGCGTACACATCGATGTGTACGCTTGTACGCATGGCATACGCATTGCTGGGCGGGGCGATCCTCGCCGAAGTGCTCGGTACGACGTCCATGAAGTACAGCGACGGCTTCACCAGGCTGTGGCCCTCCCTCGGTACCACCGCCGGCTACCTGATCGCCTTCGCGCTGCTCGCGCAGACGCTCAAGTCGATGTCGGTGGGCACCGCCTACGCGATATGGGCCGGAGTCGGCACGGCCGCGATCGCCGCCATCGGCATGGTGTTCCTCGGCGAGGCCGCCACCGCCGCCAAACTGACGGGGATCGCCCTGGTCATCGCCGGGGTGGTCGTCCTCAACCTCGGCGGCGCCCACTGATGGCCCGCCGGTACGACCCCGAGCGGCGGCAGCGCATCATCGACGCCGCGATCCGCGTGGTCGGCGAGCGCGGCATCGCCGGGCTCGGTCACCGGGCGGTGGCCGCGGCAGCCGACGTCCCGCTCGGCTCGACGACGTACCACTTCGCCACCCTCGACGACCTGCTGGTGGCGGCCCTGCGGCAGTGCAACGAGGCCTTCTTCCGTGAGGTCGGGGAGCGCGCCCTGCTCGGCTCGCCGGGCGCCGACCTGGCCGCGGAACTGGCCCGGTTCGTCGAGGAGACGGTCTCCCGGGACCGCCCCCGTGCGCAGCTGGAGTACGAGCTCTATCTCGCCGCGCTCCGCCGCGAGGCCGTACGCCCGGTCGCCGCGGAGTGGGTGGACCACATGGCCGCCCTCCTGGCCCGGTGGACCGACCCGGTCACCGCCCGCGCGCTCGCCGCCCTCACCGACGGGATGTGCCTGCAGGCCCTGCTGACCGGCCGCGACATCGACCGGGAAGAGGCCCGCGAGGTCTTCGCGCGGATCATCGGCAAACCCGGACGAGACTGCTGACCTATACCGGCCGCGACCTGATCCGGCATCCTCACGCGCCGCATTCGCGCCTTCACGTGATCGATTCTTGTAGAGCGTCGATCGGAGGGCAGTATGAAACAGGCGATGAAGGACATACCGAGGGTGGTGTGGCTCCTTGCCACCGGCATGTTCTTCGTGGCGGCGGTGAGCTTCACCTTCGTCTACCTCTTCGTCTACCTGACCGGACCCCGTGGGCTCAGCACCTCCCAGGCAGGGCTCGTCGCAGGTGTGGGCGGCATCGGCATGGTCGCCGGCAATTTCACCGGCGGCTGGTTCGGTGACCGCTTCGGACACCGCCGCACCCTCATCACGGGCATGGTCGTGTCCGGTCTCGGCCTCGCGGCCCTGCCGGTGACGCCGACCGCCGCCCTCGCGGTGGTCTTCCCGGTCGCCCAGTACGCCACCGGCGTCACCCGGGCCTCCAACTCGGCACTCATCGCCTTCTCCGTACCCGAGGGCTCCCGCCGCCAGGGTTTCGCCCTGCTGCGCTTCATGGCGAACCTCGGTGTCACCGTCGGCCCGCCGCTCGGCGCGCTGATCGCCACCACGGTCTCGTACGACTGGCTGTTCGTCGCCGACGGCCTCGGCATGCTCTTCTTCGGCGTCTACGCGCATTTCATCCTGCCGGCGAACGGCAACCACCGGCCCAAGGGCGACGCCGCGCCGGACGCGCCCGGTCTGTGGACCGCGCTGCGCGCCCGGCCCGCCGTCCTGGTGCTGCTCGCCGCGATCCTGGTCGCCGACACCATCTACCGCCAGCAGTACTCCACCCTGCCCGTGTACCTGAAGGACCACGGCATCGGCACCGGCGTCTACGGAGCCCTGATCGCCATCAACGGCGCACTGGTCATCCTCCTGGAACTCCCGGTCACCGTCGCCCTGCGCCGGCGCGCCCCGCTGCCGATCATCGGGCTCGGCGTGATCCTGGTCGGGCTCGGCTTCGCCGCGCTGACCACCGGCCGCTGGTACGTCGCGACCGCCGTGGTGATGATGATCCTGCTGACCGTGGGCGACATCCTCTACAAGTCGCCGTCCACCGCGTACGTCGCCGACAGTGCCCCCGACCACCTCCAGGGCCGTTTCCAGAGCATGTACGCCGGCGCCTCCATCAGCGGCGTGGTGCTGGCCGCCCCGCTCGGCGGCGTGCTCTACGAGACCGCTCCGGGCGTGCTGTGGCCGCTGTGCGCGGTCCTCGGCGTCGTCGCCGGCGCGGCCGTGCTCGGTGCCCGGCGGCTGCCGGGCGTACGGGACGCGGCGGCCGAACCGGACGCGGTCAGGGCCGCGACACAGTCCTGACGGCATCGAGGGCCTCCGCCACGCTCGCCGTGATGTCCGTGACCGGGTAGAGCACCCGCCGGACCACCCGGTCCGCGCCGACCACCAGGGTCAGCCGCTTCAGGCGCACCGCTCCGCCCGCGCGGAAGGTCGGCAGCCGCAGTGCCGCGGACAGGGCCAGCTCCGCGTCCGACAGCAGCGGGAAGCGCAACCGCTCCCGCTCGGCGAACTCCGCCTGCTCGTCCGGGCGCTGGCCGCTCACCCCGTGCACGGCCGCGCCCGCCGCGGTGAACTCCGCCAGCCGGTCGCGGTAGGTGCAGGACTCCAGCGTGCAGCCTGCCGCGCCCGGGATGTCGCCCCAGCCCGGGGGATAGGACGCGGGCCGCGCGTAGGCGCCGGGGAAGCAGTAGAGGACCGTGAACGGGCGGTCCGCGGCCACCGGGTCGCGGAGTTCGCCGCCGGGTCCGGCGGGGAGCAGCAGCGGGGGCACGCGGGTCCCCGTCAGCGCGTGCACGCGCCCGGCCTCCCGTGAGCCGTCCGCCGCGGTGCCGGTGGTCGTGCCGTCGCCCAGGACCCACTGGTCACCCCAGTCCTGAAGGGCGATCAGCACCGGCAGCAGCGCCCGGCCGCGCGGGGTGAGCCGGTACGCGTACCGGACCGGGCGGTCCTGGTAGGGCTCGCGGGTCAGCACGTCCGCGTCGACCAGCAGGCGCAGCCGTTCGGCCAGCACCTTGCGGGACACGCCGAGTTCGCGCTGCAGGTCGTCGAAGCGTTCCACGCCGCGGGCGGTGTCCCGCACGATCAGCAGCGTCCACCAGTCGCCGACCACGTCGAGGGACTGGGCGATGGAGCAGTTCGCGTCACCGAGGTCTGTGCGGCGGGCCATACCGCTATCCTGCCAGCCGAGGGTGAGTTTCCAAAAGGAACTCACTGGCGGGAGAAGGGGGTAAGGGCATGCGCGAGGTGCCCAGGGTCGTCTGGTTGCTGGCCGCGGGGGTCTTCATGAACGCGGTCGTGAGCTTCACGTTCGTCTACCTCTTCGTCTGGCTGACCGCGGTGCGCGGTCTGCCCGTCCCGGAGGCCGGGCTGATCGCCGGGACGGGCGGAGTGGGCCTGGTCGCCGGCAACTTCACCGGCGGCTGGTTCGGCGATCACCTCGGACACCGCCGTGTCCTGCTCGCCGGGTCCGCCGTCTCCGGCGCCGGACTCGTCCTGCTGCCCGCCCTGCCCACCGTCGCGCTGCTGCCCGTCCTGCTGCTCGCGCAGTACGCGGCCGGCACCGTGCGGGCCGCCAACTCCGCGCTCGTCGCCGTCTCCGTGCCCGAGGGCGCGCGCCGCCAGGGCTTCGCCGTGCTGCGCTTCGCCTCCAACGCGGGCTTCACCGTGGGGCCGCCGCTCGGCGCCCTCCTGGCCACCCGCACCTCGTACACCTGGCTCTTCGTCGCCGACGGCGTCGGCACGCTGCTCTTCGCGGGCTACGCCGCCCGCGCGCTGCCCGCCCAGGGCGTCCGCCGGACGCGTGCCCTCCGCCCCGCCCGCGCCGACGGGTTGTGGGCGGCACTGCGCGCCAGGCCCTCCGTCGTGGTGCTGCTGGCGACGATTTTTGTCACCGACACCGTCTACCGGCAGCAGTACTCCACCCTGCCCGTCTGGCTCGCCGGCCACGGCATCGGCACCGGCGCGTACGGCTGGCTGATCGCCGTCAACGGCGGCGTCATCCTCTGCCTGGAGATCCCGGCCACGGTCGCCCTGCGCCGGCGCCCGCCGCTGCCGATCATCGGCACCGGGCTCGTCCTCGTCGGCGCCGGCTACGCGGCACTGGCCGGCGGCGCGCACATCGCCACGGCGGTGACGATGATGCTGCTCCTCACCGCGGGGGAGATCCTCTACAAGACCACCGCCACCGCCTACGTGGCCGACAGCGCCCCGGACCACCTGCAGGGCCGCTTCCAGTCCCTGTACGCGGGGGCCTCCGTCAGCGGCACCGTCCTCGCCCCGCCCCTCGGCGGCGCCCTGTACGACACCGCGCCGGGCGCCCTGTGGCCGGTCTGCGCGGTCCTGGCCGCGCTCAGCGGGGCGGTGCTGCTGGCGGCCGCCGCGAGGTGGCGGGGCGGCGCGGGGGAGGAGGCCGGCGAGGGCGTGGTGGGCCAGGCGCGGCGACGTTCCGGATGGCGGGCCGGTTGGGCAAGTGCGGGACGCAGCGACTAGCGTTCGACACATGACTGAAACGACCGCCACCTCTCGCGCCACCGGTGCCGTTGCCGCAGGCCTCGCCACGATCGCCGGCGACGGCACCGTCCTCGACACATGGTTCCCCGCGCCCGAGCTCGTGGCGGCGCCCGGCCCCGCCGGGACCGAACGGCTCACCGCCGGCCAGGCCGCCGAGTTGCTGGGCGACGCCGCCCCCAAGGCACTCGGGCCGGACCCGCGCCGCGGCGTCGAGGTCGTCGCCGTACGCACCGTCATCGCCTCGACCGACGACAAGCCGCTCGACGCCCACGACGCCTACCTGCGCCTGCACCTGCTGAGCCACCGCCTGGTGAAGCCCAACGGCCAGAACCTGGACGGCATCTTCGGCCTCCTGGCCAACGTCGCCTGGACCTCCCTCGGCCCCGTCCCCGCCGGCGACATCGAGCGCGTCCGCCTCGCCGCCCGCGCCGAGGGCCTGCACCTGTCGGTCTACGGCGTCGACAAGTTCCCGCGCATGACGGACTACGTCGTCCCCGCCGGCGTCCGCATCGCCGACGCCGACCGCGTCCGCCTCGGCGCCCACCTCGCCTCCGGCACGACCGTGATGCACGAGGGCTTCTGCAACTTCAACGCCGGCACGCTGGGCACCTCCATGGTCGAGGGCCGCATCAGCCAGGGCGTCATCGTCGGCGACGGCTCCGACATCGGCGGTGGCGCCTCGATCATGGGCACCCTCTCCGGCGGCGGCAAAGCCATCGTCTCCATCGGCGAGCGCTGCCTGCTCGGCGCCGAGGCCGGCATCGGCATCTCCCTGGGTGACGACTGCGTCGTCGAGGCCGGCCTCTACGTCACGGCGGGGACCCGGGTCTCCCTCCCCGACGAGACCATCGTCAAGGCCAAGGAGCTCTCCGGCGCCGACAACCTCCTCTTCCGCCGCAACTCCATCACCGGCGCGGTCGAGGTCATTCAGCGCACGGGCTCGTGGGGCGGGCTGAACGAGATCCTCCACAGCCACAACTGACCTGCGGGCGGCTGTGAGGCCGGCTACGTGACGAGCGTCCTTCCGTGACCGATGGAGGCACGGGAGGGCGTCCGGCCATCGGCCCTCGTCCGGGCCGGAGCTCATGTCGTGTGCGCCGACGCCGAGTTCGGCACCGACGGCGGCGTGGAAGTCCCTGACCTCGCGGTCCAGGTGCCGGCCGAGGCGGTTCGGGTTGTCCGGAACCCCGGCACGCTTTCCGGGTCGCGTATCGTCGAAGTGGCGCACCACCATGAGCACCGCTCCGCCGCCTTCAGCAGCCAGGCGGCGGCGAGTTCGGCTGTGCGGCCGGTGTGGGGCCGCAGCCTGTCGACAACGCGGGAGCAGCTTGCCGCGCCGCCCGCCGAGTCATCTCGGATCATGACGGGCCATCGGCACGGCGCCTCCTGGGCCCGGGCCTACGAGGACCTCTCGGGTGACGGGGGCGGGGCGTCGGTGGCGGGGAGGGGGAGGCGCAGGACGATCTCGCCGTCGTCGATCTCGCCGGTCGGCTCGAAGCCGAACTTACGGTAGAAGGGCCACGGCTCGCCGTCGCCGGGTTCGTAGCTGGTCAGCAGCTCGGTGGCGCCGTCCGCGCGGACCAGGTCGACGATCTGCGTGAGCACCTCTCGGCCGATGCCGTGCCCCTGGTGCCGCTTGTCGATCAGGAGGCGCCAGATGAAGTGCCGCCCCTGGTAGGGGCCGGACGGCGGTTTCCACGACAGCATCACGAAGCCGACCGGCTCGTCGCCGCGGTACACCGCGCGGTACCAGGGGTTGGCGTCCGGCGTCTTCGCCGCCTGCTTCAGCGACAGGGACACGGATGCGACGAACTGCTTCTGCTTGTGCCGGACGCGGAGGGCACGGACGGCCTTTCGGTTGTCGTCGGTGATCTCCCGGAGGTGCACGCCTGCGGACGTCATGCCACACCCTTTCCCACCTGGCACGTCGGACGTCCTCGCAGGGTATGCGGGCCGGGCGCGCCGGGGCGGGACTGGCGCGCCGGGCGCGGGCCCCGCCGGTGGACCGCGTCCTCGCCGGACCGGCTCGCGGGCGGTCCCGCCCTGCCGGTTCGTGCGGCGCGGGCACGACGTACGCCGTGTGGCCGCCCTCGAAGGGCGCCGGCCGTACCGGCCACGGCTGCCGGTGGCGACGAGGCGGGCCTCCATCGCGTGGAACCGGCAGCAGATGGGCGAGCCGGAAGACGGACGACGTGCTCGGGGATGTGCGGGGCGGTCCCGCTCAGATCCATGTGTTCAGCCACATCCGGGCGTGCCAGTCGTCGTAGGGGATCGTCCGCCCGGTGTAGATCGGGAAGAAGTAGATGAAGTTCCAGACGATCAGGAGGACGAGGACGCCCGCGGCCACCGCCCCGTAGGTGCGGCGGCGTTCGGCCGCGCCGGGACGGCCGAGGAGCGCGCCGAGCGCCATGGCCAGGGCGAGGCAGAGGTAGGGGAGGAAGACGACGGCGTAGAAGGAGAAGATGGTGCGGTTCTGGTAGTGGAACCACGGCAGGTAGCCCGCGGCGACCGCGCACAGGACGGCGCCGGCGCGCCAGTCTCGGCGCAGCGCCCAGCGGTACAGCAGGTAGGCGAGGGCGAAGCAGGCCGTCCACCACAGCAGGGGCGTGCCGAGGGCGAGGATCTCCCGCGAGCAGTTGGCCGTGCCGCAGCCGTCCTGCCCCGGCTTGGGGGACTCGTAGAAGAAGGACACGGGGCGGCCGAGGACCAGCCAGCTCCACGGGTTGGACTGGTACGGGTGCGGGTCCTCCAGGCCGACGTTGAACTGGTAGACCCCGTACTCGTAGTGCCACAGGCTGCGCAGCGGCGCCGGGATCCACGACCAGGTGCCGCCGCGGCCGTCGGCCCAGTGCCGGCCGTAGCCGTCGTCGGTGAGGAACCAGCCGGTCCAGGTCATCAGGTACGTCGCCACGGCGACCGGGACGAGGGAGAGGAAGGACCAGCCGAGGTCGCGGCGAAGCACCGCGCGGTAGGGGTGGCGGGCCCCGGCCAGGCGGCGGGCGCCGACGTCCCAGAGCAGGGTCAGGAGCACGAAGAACGCGAGGTAGTACAGGCCGTTCCACTTGACGGCGGAGGCGAGGCCCAGGAGCGCGCCGGCCGCGAGCCGCCAGGGCCGCGGGCCGGTGCCCGCGCGGGCGGCGGTGACCGCCTCGGGACCGGCGAAGCCGTCGCCGCCCACCGGGAGGGCCGCCGCGAGCCGCGCCCGCGCACGGTCACGATCGATCAGCAGGCAGCCGAACGCCGCGAGCACGAAGAACATCACGACCACGTCCAGGAGGGCGACGCGGCTCATCACGAAGTGCAGCCCGTCCACCGCCATCAGCCCGCCGGCCAGGCACCCCAGTGCCGTGGAGCGGAACAGGCGACGGCCGATGCGGCACAGCATCAGCACCGAAAGCGTGCCGAGCACGGCGGCCATGAAGCGCCAGCCGAACGGGTTCAGGCCGAACATCCACTCGCCGAGGGCGATCACCCACTTGCCCATCGGCGGGTGCGCCATGAAGTGCCCGGTCTCCGAAAGGGGGATGGCCTGGGGGTCCCCCAGGATCTGCGGGTCGGAGACCTTGCTGTCGGGCCAGCCGCCCTCGTAGCCGAGCCGGAGCAGGGACCAGGCGTCCTTGGCGTAGAACGTCTCGTCGAAGACGATGGCACGCGGGCTGCCGAGGCTCACGAAGCGCAGTACGCCGGCGAGGACGGCGACCAGGACGGGGCCGAGCCAGCCCATGGCCCGTGCGGCGCGGCGCGCCCGCCCCGGTGACAGGCCCAGGGCCCGCCATATCCGGGTGCCGGGTTCGGGGAAGGCCGGGACCAGCCGCTCGCGGGTGTCGGTCCGGGGGCGTGGGCTGTGGCCGAACCGGCTCAGTCGCAGCGGCCAGTCGGCGGCGGTTGCCGCCCGGGAGTCGCCGGCGTCGTCGTCGGTGCGGTCCGGCGTAGCGGTGTCCGTCGTCACCCGGACATCCTAGGGACGTTGTCGGATCGTCATACTGGCCCCTGTGCTCGAGGAGATCCTGGTTCCGGTCTCACGCGACCCGGCGGTGCGGTTGTTCGTCGCACAGGCCGGCCGGCCGTCCGGGGCGCCGCTGCTGGTGGTGCACGGCGGGCCCGACTGGGACCACACGCATCTGCGGCGGCCCCTGGACCGTCTCGCCGGGCACCGCCGGATCGTCCTGCCGGACCTGCGCGGCTGCGGTCGCTCCACCCGCGGGCTCGCCGACGGCCACTACACGCCGGACGCGGCCACCGCCGACCTCGTGCGGCTGCTGGACACGCTGGGGATCGGGCGGACGGACGTGCTCGGCTTCTCGTACGGAGGGCTGATCGCGCAGCGCCTCGCCATGGCCGCGCCCGGGCGCGTGCGGCGACTGGTGATCGCGTCGAGCAGCGTGCTGCCGGTGCCGCCGGACGCCTTCGACGGCTGGCGGGAACGCGACGAACGGCTGGCGGCGGAGGCCGAGGTGTGGTCCGACCCCTCGCTGTCCGGACCGGCCCTCACCCGGGCGGCCGCCCTGGCCTCCGCGCCGGCGAACGTGTGGCGCGCGGACGCCCTGCCCGGTTACCTCGACGTCCTGCGCGGCGTCCGCTTCACCGCCGAATGGCTGCGCCCCTTCGAGGCCGGGACGCTGCCGGGGCCGCGCCGCCCCGGTGACCCCGAGCGGCTCGCGGCGCTCGGTCTCCCCGTACTGCTGCTGCACGGACGGCAGGACATGACCTTCCCGGCCGGCCTGATCGGACCCACGCTGCGGCTTCTTCCGTCCGCGCGGGCCGCGATCATCGAGGAGGCCGGGCACATGGCCCACATCGACCGGCCCGACGCCTGGCTGGAGGCACTGGAGGACTTCCTCCGGGAGGACTGAGGCGGCCGGCTGAGCGACGCGCCTCAGGCGACCGGCGCCCGGTGCAGGTCCAGCGGAAGGATCCCCGCGTCGTCGAAGCGCTGCTCCAGTGCCTCGGTGCCGTGTTCGCGGCGGAAGGCGATCTCGGACGCGGTCACCGGCAGCAGCCACAGCAGACGGGCGTGGCCGCCCGGCAGGTGGCACACCTCCAGGCCGGGACCGTGGAGGTACGGGAGGCTGACCAGGATGTGGTCGCAGGCCGAACCGGGGACCCAGGGTTCCCCGACCGGCAGGCTGTGGCCCAGGTCGAGCAGACGGGGCCGCGGACCGCAGTGGTAGTGGGCGGTCATGGCGATCAGGTCGGCGAAGCGCGGGTCGGGGACCGGGGCGGTCAGGATGAACTCGAGGCCGTGGCCGTCGTGGTTGGCCCGCGACCAGCAACCGGCCGTGACATAGGTCCAGTGGTCGCCGCGCGGCCCCGGGCCCACCTCGACGACCCGCAGGCCGGGGACCGTGCCGCGCCGCCCGTCCCCCAGGTCGTACGGGGCCGTTCCCACCGGGTGGCCTGCGAAGAACCGCCGTATGTGCCGGTCGAGCGCCTCGTGCGCCGGGTCCGCCTCGCTCGTGGTCATGGCGGGGATCATGTCAGGCGCCCCTACGCCGCCGGCCTCGGGGGCGTGCGGGGGCCGGCCGTACGCCCGGTCGTGCACCGGTGCTTCCGTGCGGCGCGCGCCGCCGGGCGTGCGCACCGGTGCCCGGCACCGGAGGTGGGGCGGAAGTGACCCCGCTGACGGGTGGAACCGCCGCACACGTTCCCCGGGCTTGTCCACGCGCGCCAACGCCGACATCCCACGCGTCCGTTGCCGTAACGGCGGGTGACGGAAAGCCGAAGCGCGCCCGCCGGGCGCCCACACGTCTAGGCTGGTGCTGCGCCTTCGGGCGCCCCCCGGACACCGCTGCATTGGAGACCCCGCCATGGCCGCTGACCGCCTCGACCTGCCGCCGGTGAGGCTGCTGCCCGAGGAGGAGCTGGCGCGGCTCGCAGTCGCCGTACCGCTCCTCGACCGCGCGGTACGGCTGGCACGCTGGTGCGCGCCGCACGTGACCGTGGACGCGATGGGGGAGCTGACCGCCGAGGACGTCCCGCGCGCCGTCCGCGAGCTGGGCCTGGAGGGGGAAGCGGACGGCCCGGCGGAGGCGACGCAGGCCTGGGGCGTGGCCGTGGACGCCGGCCTCGTCGACCTGGAGATCGAGGACACCGCGGACGAGGACGCGGAGCCCGGCGCCGGGAGCGTGGCCCTGGACGAGCCCGCGGGGCGAGCCGTGCCCGGCGAGGCACTGCGGCGGCTGGAGGCGGGCGAGCCCCGCGAGGTGCTGGAGCTGTGGCTCGCCGCACTGGACACGGCGCTGGCCGAGGCCGCGACCCCCGACCTCGAAGGCCTGATGGAGGAGCTGGGGCCGGACGGCGAGATCGACCTGAACACCCTGGACTGGGACCCGGAGGAGGAAGGCGAGTTCCTCGACGGCGCGCTCGCCAACCTCTACCTCTTCACCGTCATGGAGGACTCCGGCGGCGACACCAAGGACGCCGTGCCGCTGCCGGTCCTGGCCGCCTCCCTCGTCGTCCCCGAGGACGTGGAGGAGCCGAGCGACGCCCTGCTGGAGGACGTCACCGAGGTGATGGTGCGCCTCGATGAGCACTTCCGGCTGCTCACGACCACCGGGCTGCTGGAGTACCAGCCGCTGGACGAGGCCCTGATCGAGGAGGCCGAGTCCGAGGACGCCGGCCCCGCCGAGGGCGCGGCGGTCCTCCCGGAGGAGATCGGGCCCGAGGAGGTCTCCCGTTACGGCCTGGTACGGCTGACCCCGCTCGGTGTGTACGGCGTGCGGTCCCGGATGATCGACGCCGGCCTGCACGCCCCGGCCGCCGGCGAGCTGGCCGGGGAGCCCGCCGCCGCCCTCCTGGAGGCGCTGTTCCGGTACCCGGACCAGATCGCCCGCCGGGAGGCCGACGCGTGGCTCGGCAACCGCAAGCCGTACGACGCGGCCCGCGAGCTGCTGGAAGCCGCGCGCGGCGAGGACCGCAACGCGCCCGGCCGCCGGCTGGTGGCCCAGCAGACGCTCAGCCTGCTCGGCGACGAGGCCGAGCCGGCCCTGCGCGAGGTCCTGGCCGACCGCCAGCTCGGCGGACTGGCCCGGGTCTGGCTGACGGAACGCGAGGCGGTGGACGTTCCCGCGCCCGACGAGGACATGATCTTCTGGCTCACCGTCGACACCATCGCTGCCCAGCTCGACGCCGACGACGACCCCGAGTTGCTGCGCGAGCTGGTCACCGACCTCGTCGCCCGGCACGACGGCTTCTTCAGCGCGGCCTGGCGGGTGGACCACCCGGCCACCGCCGACGTCCTGGAGGCCATGGGCCGCATCCACCCCGACAAGCGACTGGCCAAGGAGGCGCGCAAGGCCGCGTTCAAGGCCCGTTCGGCGGGACCCTCGGCGCCTTGAACCGCCCGCGGGGACGCGGAACGGGCCGGGGAGGAGGCCCGAACGCCTCAGGGAATGGGCGGCGGAACATCCCGCTCCGTTCAACTCCCGTTCGCCGTGGGGCGGGAGCGTGACTGCGGAAGAGCAGTGACCTTGTGGCCTCAGGAGCAAACGATGCCTCTCACCCGCAGAGACTTCGCCAAGCGCACGGCGATCACCGGCGCCGGAGTCGCGCTGGCCGGAACCGTCGACGTCCTCGCGACCGCGCCGGGCGCCCTAGCCGCCGAGGCCCCGGCCACCGCCGCGGAGGCCGGGGCGTCCCGGCACCACGGCCGGCTGGGCTACGGCGAGCTGATCCCGGACCCCAAGGGCATCCTCGCGCTGCCCAAGGGCTTCTCGTACCGCGTCATCACCCGGACCGGCGTCACCAAGCTGGAGTCCGGCGAGTCGACCCCCTCCAACCACGACGGCACGGCCACCTTCGAGGGCCTGCGCGGTGCCACGCTGATCGCCAACAACCACGAGCTGGCCGGCGCCCGTGCCGACTGGCCGCACCCGGTCCCGCTGACCGAGGGCCTGGTCTACGACTCCGGCGCGGCCGGCGGCGTGACCATCGTGGAGGTCGCCAAGCACGGCGGCCACGTCGTGGAGTGGGTCGGCGTGGCCGGCACCGCCACCAACTGCGCGGGCGGCCGTACCCCCTGGGGCACCTGGCTGACCTGCGAGGAGACCGAGGACAAGGCCGGCAAGAACGGCTTCCTCAAGGACCACGGCTACGTCTTCGAGGTCGACCCGTACGACCGCAGGGCCAACCGGGACCCCAAGCCGATCAAGGCCCTGGGCCGCTACGCGCACGAGGCGGTCGTGGTCGACCCCAAGCGCGGCCACCTCTTCCTGACCGAGGACGCCTCCAACCCCAACGGCCTGTTCTTCCGCTGGACCCCGCCGGCCGGCTTCCACCACGGCCGCGGCAAGCTGCGCGCGCTGTCCGACGACGCGGGTGTGCTGCAGGCCTTCAAGTGCTTCGACTCCGGCGGCGGGTTCGTCGACGACCTGTCCCGCGCCACGAAGATCGGCACGGTCTACGGTGTGGACTGGGTGGACGTCCCGGACCGCGACGCCAAGGCCGTCTCCGTCCGCAAGCAGTTCGCGGCCGGCGGGGTCACGCGGGCCCGCAAGCTGGAGGGCATGTGGTGGGCTGACGGCGGCGTCTACATCGTCTCCTCCTACGCCCGGGAGGAGAGCCCGGGCGCGGCCCACGACGGCGCCGTGTGGTTCTACGACCCCAAGCGCCGCACCCTGACCCTCAAGGTCCTCCTGGGCGTCAACCCCGACCCGTCCGCCGACGGCGCCTTCGACGGCCCGGACAACATCACCGTGTCGCCCTACGGCGGTCTGGTCATCGCCGAGGACGGCGAGGGCGTGCAGCACCTGTTCGGCGCGCTCGGCGACGGCCGCACCTACCCGATCGCCCGCAACGAGCTGAACATCGGCACCGCGGAGGAGCCGGAGTACAGCGAGTTCACCGGTGTGACCTTCTCGCCCGACGGCCAGACGCTGTTCGCCAACATCCAGGACCCGGGCATCATGCTGGCCATCACCGGCCCGTGGCGCCGCCAGGGCCACGGCGGCGCCTGCTGAGGCCCGACCGCGTCACCGGCGCCCGGTGGTCCGTGCCCCGCACGGACCACCGGGCGCGAGCGCGTCGCTCAGAGCGCCTGCGCGGCGGGCTTGACCATGCCCTTCACGGTGCGGGAGTCGACGAAGTCGCCCATCGCCGTCATCTCCCACTCGCCGGAGAACTGGCGGATGAACTTCGCCATCATCACGCCCGTGCGGGGCTCGGCGCCGGTGAGGTCGAAGCGCACCAGCTCCTCGCCCGTCGTGCCGTCCATCAGGCGGCAGTATGCCTTGGCGACCTGGTTGAACTTCTGGCCGGAGAAGGAGTTCACCGTGAAGACCAGCCCGGTGACCTCCGGCGGCAGCCCGCCGAGGTGGACGGTGATGACCTCGTCGTCGCCCGCGCCCTCGCCGGTGAGATTGTCGCCGGAGTGCTGGATCGCGCCGTTCAGGATGGTGAGCCGGCCGAAGTAGCAGGACTCGATGTGGTTGCGCTGCGGTCCGTACGCGATGACCGAGGCGTCCAGGTCGATGTCCTTGCCGCGGTAGGCGGGTTCCCAGCCGAGGCCCATGCGGACCGAGGTCATGAGCGGCTTGCCGCCCTTGACCAGGGAGACCGTCTGGTTCTTCTGGAGGTTGACCCGGCCCTTGTCCAAGTTGATCTTTCCGGTGCCGACCGGCGGGGCGGGCGGGGCCGGGGGCGCGGGGGGAGGGGCCATGGCGGCGGCCGGCGGAGCGGGCGGCGGGGGAGCCACGGGCGGTGCCTGGGGCGGTGCCTGGGGCGGTGCCTGCGGCGCGGCGGCCGCGGGCTCGTCGACGGACACCCCGAAGTCGGTGGCGATGCCCGCCAGCCCGTTCGCGTACCCCTGGCCGACGGCGCGGGCCTTCCAGGCGCCGGAGCGGCGGTAGATCTCGACCACGACGAGCGCGGTCTCGCTGCTCAGGGCGGGCGGGGTGAAGGTCGCCAGGACGGTGCCGCTGTCGGCGTCCCGCACCGTCGCCGTCGGCTCGGTGCCCGCGAAGGTCGCCCCGGGCGCGTCGGGACTCGCCGTCACGACGATCTTCTCGATGTCGGCGGGTACGGCTACGGTGTCCACCGTGATCGCGTCGGGGGAGCTGCCGCCACCGGACCGGTAGGTGACACCGGGCCCCGCGGGCTGGTTGTAGAAGACGAAGTCGTCGTCGGAGCGGACCTTGCCGTTGGCGGCGATCAGGAGGCCCGACACATCCAGCCGCACGGGCGCGGATACCTCCACTGTCACGCGCGCCGCGGAGAGCGGGATGTTCGAGCCGGGTGTCATTGCGGTCATGTTCCGCTTAACGATCGTTCCGGGTTTACGGTTCCATTACCGATTGGGGTTTTCAGGTGTCACGCATCGTGGTCGTCAGCGGTGGCGGTACGGGGATCGGCCTGGCTGTCGCGGAGGCCTTCGTCCGCGACGGGGACCGGGTCGTGCTGGTCGGACGGCGGGCGGACGTCCTGGACGAGGCGGTTGCCCGGCTGGGTTCCGGATCCGCCCTGGCGGTCCCGGCGGACCTGACCGACGAGAGGGAGGCGGCCGGGGTCCGTGAGCTGGTGGCCGAGCGCTTCGGTCGGGTGGACGTGCTGGTCAACAGCGCGGGCGGGAACGTCGCGCTCGGCGCCGGCGAACCGTCGCTCACCGAGCTGTGGACGGGCAACTTCCGGTCCAACGTGCTGACCGCCGTGCTGCTCACCGAGGCGCTGCGCGATCTGCTGGCCGACGGCGGCCGGGTGCTGCTGCTCAGCTCCATCGCCGCCGTGCGCGGCGGCGGGTCCGGCTCGTACGGCGCCGCCAAGGCGGCCCTGCACCCGTACGCCTACGACCTGGCGGCCGACCTGGGCGCGCGCGGGATCACGGTCAACGTCATCGCGCCCGGCTTCATCGACGACACCGAGTTCTTCGGCGGGCGCATGACGCGGGAGCGGCGCGCGTTCCTCGTCGGCCAGACCCTGAACGGCCGGGTCGGCGTCCCCGAGGACGTGGCCTCGCTCGCGCACTGGCTCGCCTCCCCGGCTGCCGCGCACATCACGGCGCAGATCCACCAGGTGAACGGCGGCGCCGAGCGCGGCCGCTGAGGGCCGCCCAGGTCAGCGGGGCCAGATGGGCGGGTGCGTGGTGAAGTGGCCGCCGAGGTGGGCGTGGTCCGGGTTCGCGGGGTCGAGTTCGCCCTGCTCGGCGATGAGCTTCCCGGCGAAGGGCTCGGAGTCGTCCTGCGGCTCGTAGCCCAGCGCCCGCGCGGAGGACAGGTCCCACCACAGGCGGGTGTTGGCCGAGCTGCCGTAGACGACGGTGTGCCCGACGCGCTCGGCGGTGAGGGCGGCGTGGAAGAGCCGGGCGCCGTCCCCGGGGCTCATCCAGACCGAGAGCATGCGCACCGACGTCGGTTCCCGGAAGCAGGAGCCGATGCGGACCGAGACCGTCTCCAGGCCGTGCAGGTCCCAGTAGAGCTGGGCGAGGTCCTCGCCGAAGCACTTGGACAGGCCGTAGAAGGTGTCGGGGCGGCGAGGGGTGTCGATCGGGATGAGCGGGTCGTCCCCGACCGGGCGCGGGGTGAAGCCGACGGCGTGGTTGCTGGAGGCGAAGACGATCCGCGGCACGCCCTCCTCGCGGGCGGCCTCGTAGAGGTGGTACGTGCCCTCGATGTTGGCGCGCAGGATCTTGTCGAAGGGGGCTTCCAGGGAGATGCCCGCCAGGTGGATGATCGCGTCGACCCCGCGCACGGCATCGCGCAGGGCGGCGCGGTCCGCCAGGTCCGCGGTGATCGCGTCGGGCGCGCCCTCGACGGGCAGCATGTCGAGGAGGCGCAGCTGGTAGCCGTATCCCGGCAGTAGCTCGCGCATCAGGGTGCCCAGGCCGCCTGCGGCGCCGGTGAGCAGGACGGTGCGGGGAGCGGGCATGCGCGGGTCTCCTCGAGTCGAGGTCCACGTTCATGGACGTAATTCATATGCGTGGACACGCTAAAGAGCGCTTGCCGAAGCGTCAAGACTCCACCACCTGCGGCTGTCTTCCTTGACCCTTCCTCCTGTGCTGCCTTAGCGTGAACGCGTTCATGAATATAGACATCGATCAGATGCGCGCACAGACGCCAGTCTCCAGGGAGAACCCGATGACCGATGCCGCCTCACTCTCCGCGCGCCTCGACGGCCTGCTGTTCTTCCCCGTGACGCCCTTCGGCCCGGACGGCGCCGTTGACCTGGAGGTCTTCCGCGCGCACGTGCGCCGCGGGATCGAGGCCGGGGCGGGGGCGGTCTTCGCGTGCTGCGGCACCGGTGAGTTCCACGCGCTGACGCCCGAGGAGTTCCGCGCCTGCGTCGCCGCGGCCGTCGAGGAGTCCGCGGGCCGGGTCCCGGTCGTCGCCGGCGCCGGCTACGGCACCGCCCTGGCCCTGCAGTTCGCGCGCCTGGCCGAGGAGGCGGGCGCCGACGGACTGCTCGCCATGCCGCCCTACCTGGTTGTCGCCGACCAGGCCGGACTGCTGCGGCACTACGCGGAACTCGCCGCGGGCACCTCGCTCGACGTCATCGTCTACCAGCGCGACAACGCCGTCCTCACCCCGGCGACCGTCGCCGAGCTCGCCCGCATCCCCCGCATCATCGGCCTCAAGGACGGCGTCGGCGACCTCGACCTGATGCAGCGCATCATCAGTGCCGTCCGCAGCACCGTCCCCGGCCGCGACTTCCGCTACTTCAACGGTCTTCCCACCGCCGAGCTCACCGGCCTCGCCTACCGCGGCATCGGCGTCACCCTCTACTCCTCCGCCGTCTTCTGCTTCGCGCCCGAGATCGCCCTCGCCTTCCACCGCGCCCTGACCGGCGGCGACGACGCCACCGTGAACGCCCTCCTCGACGGCTTCTACCGGCCCCTGGTGGAACTGCGCCAGCAGGGCCGTGGCTACGCCGTTTCCCTGGTCAAGGCCGGCGCCCGGCTGCGCGGGCTCGACGTCGGCGAGGTGCGCCCGCCGCTGTCCGAGCCCTCGCCCGCGCACATCAAGGAACTCGCCGAACTCATCGACCGCGGACTCGCCCTGCTCGGCGAGGACCGACGTACGGTGGCCCGCGTCACCCCCCATCCGCAGGAGTCGCGTTGAGAGCCTCCACCTTCGTCTACCCGTGGGACGTCATAGGCGACCCGGCGGCGGCGGACCGCATCGCCGGCCTCGGCGTCCACCAGGTCACCCTCGCCTCCGCCTACCACTCCACGCGGGCGCTGACTCCCCGCCACCCCGGGCACCGCGTCGTCACCGCCCGGCACGCCGCCGTGCTCTACCCGCCGGACGAGGGGCGCTGGGCGGGGCGCGTCCTGAGGCCGTACACCCAGGACTGGGCGGGCGCGGAGGACGCCTACGCCGAGGCCGCCGGGGCCCTGCGGGGGGCCGGACTGGACGTGCACTCCTGGGTCGTGCTCGCCCACAACTCCCGTCTCGGGGACGAACACCCCCGGGTGAGCGTGCGCAACGCCTACGGCGACCGCTACACGTGGGCGCCGTGCATCGCCCGGCCCGAGGTGCGCGAGTACCTGGTCACACTGGCGGCGGAGGCCGCGGTGCGGCCGGGGACGGGCACGGGGGGCACGGAACTGGAGTCGTGCGGCTGGTACGGCCTCGCGCACCTGCACGCGCACGACAAGACGGGCGGCGTGCCGCTGCCCGGGGCGGCGCAGTACCTGATGTCCCTGTGCTTCTGCTCCGCGTGCGAGGCGGGGTACGCCGGGCTGGGCGCGGACCCGGTGGAAGTGCGGGCGGCCGTGCGCGGCGCCCTCGCGCCGGTGTGGGCGGGGGAGTGGACCCCCGGGTCCGACGAGTGGGCCGACGTCGAGAAGCTGCTCGGGGCGGAACTCGCGGGGCTCACGATGGCGTGGCGGGGTTCCGTCGCGCGGGACGTGCAGCGGGCGGCGGTCGAGGCGGTACGGGCCGTAGCGGCACCGGGGTTCCAGGTGCTGCTGCACGCGGATCCGCACGCGCATCGCTGCGGGGCCAACGTCGGCGTCGACCCGGGGTACGTCCTGGGCCACGCGGACGGGCTCGTGCTCCCCGGGGCGGACCTGGTGGCGGCCTGCGTGCCGCACGCCCGGGCGGGGACCGTGCTGGCGGCCAACTTCCCCGTGGTCGCGGGGATGGGGGGCAGCCCCGGCACGCTGGCCGCGGACGCGGCCCGGGCGGTGGCGGCCGGGGCGACGGAGCTGCGGCTCTACCATGCGGGGCTCGCGTCCGCGGGGGACCTGGCGGCGGTGCGGTCGTTTTTGGCGGGGGCAGGGGGCTGAGGCTCGCGCTTCGTGCGCCGGGCGTGGGGCCGCGGCCCGGTTGTCGTGCGCGGGTCGTCTGCGCCTGCGGCGGGCAGTCCCGCCCGTCCGCTCGGAAGACTTCCGGCGCCTGCGCGCCGCCGGCGTCGAGCCGGGCGCCCGCCCCGGGCCGTCTCTTCGGTCCGTCCGCTCCGTGGCCACCATGTCCCCACCGGACCCCGCAGGAAACCGAGTTGAAGGGCTACCGAATGTCATTCGAAGAGCAGTCGTCGGCGCTCGCCGATGTCGTGGCGATCCCGGTGACCCCGTTCGACGCCGACGGGGGCGTGGAGCGCGCCGCGTACCGGTCGCTGCTGCGCAGGCTGTTCGACAGCGGGGTGCGAACGGTCACGCCGAACGGCAACACCGGGGAGTTCTACGCCCTCGACCCGGCCGAGCGGCGGCTGGTCGTCGAGCTGACGATGGCGGAGGCGGATCCGCACACCCAGGTCGTGGTGGGTGTCGGCCACGACGTGCCGACGGCGGTGGCCGCGGCGCGGCACGCGCGCGACGCCGGGGCGCAGATGGTGATGGTGCACCAGCCGGTCCACCCGTACATGTCGCCGGAGGGCTGGGTGGACTACCACCGCGCCATCGCGGAGGCCGTCCCCGGGACCGGGGTCGTTCCGTACGTCCGCAACCCGGTGCTGGGCGGTGAGCCGATCGCGCGCCTCGGCGAGCTGTGCCCGAACGTCATCGGGGTCAAGTACGCGGTGCCAGACGCCGCCCGCTTCGCGGCCGTGGCGCGGGACGCGGGACTGGACCGCTTCACCTGGGTCGCGGGCCTCGCCGAGCTATACGCCCCCGCCTACTGGGCGATGGGCGCGACCGGCTTCACCTCGGGCCTGGTCAACGTCGCGCCCCGGGTGTCCCTGGAGATGCTGCGGGCGCTGCGCGACGGCGACTACGCGGCGGCGACGAAGGTGTGGGAACGGATCAGGGAGTTCGAGGACCTGCGGGCGGAGCAGGGTTCCGCCGGCAATGTGTCGGTGGTGAAGGAGGCGCTGGCGGTGCTGGGACTGTGCCGCCGCGAGGTGCGCCCGCCCAGCCGCCCGCTGACCGGGGACCGGCGCGAGCGGGTGGCCGCTCTGCTCGCCGGCTGGGGCCTGTGAGCCCGCCGGATCGCGGGAGGGGACGGAGGGCCGCCATGAAGAAGCCGGAAGAGCTCCGCAGCCACCAGTGGTACGGGACCGACGGCCTGCGCTCGTTCAGCCATCGGGCCCGCACCCGGCAGCTCGGCTACCTGCCCGAGGAGCACCTGGGCAAGCCGGTGATCGCGGTCCTCAACACCTGGAGCGACATCAACCCCTGCCACGTCCACCTCCGCGACCGGGCCCAGGCGGTCAAGCGCGGGGTGTGGCAGGCGGGCGGCTTCCCCCTGGAGTTCCCCGTCGCGACGCTGTCGGAGACGTACCAGAAGCCGACGCCCATGCTCTACCGCAACCTGCTCGCGATGGAGACCGAGGAGCTGCTGCGCTCCTACCCCGTGGACGGGGCGGTCCTGATGGGTGGCTGCGACAAGTCCACGCCCGCGCTGCTCATGGGGGCAGCGAGCGCCGACCTGCCGGCGGTGTTCGTGCCGGCCGGGCCCATGCTGCCCGGGCACTGGCGCACCGAGGTGCTCGGCTCCGGCACCGACATGTGGAAGTACTGGGACGACAAGCGGGCCGGCCTGATCGGCGACTGCGAGATGGCGGAACTGGAGAGCGGGCTGGCCCGTTCGCCCGGCCACTGCATGACCATGGGCACCGCCTCCACGCTGACCGCCGCGGCGGAGGCGCTGGGGATGACCGTGCCGGGCGCGTCGTCGATCCCCGCCGTCGACTCCGGGCACGACCGCATGGCGGCGGCCTCCGGGAGGCGGATCGTCGACCTCGTGCGCGAGGACCTGCGCCCGTCGGCGATCCTGACCCGCGAGGCGTACGAGGACGCGGTGGCCACGGTGCTCGCCCTCGGCGGTTCGACCAACGCCGTGATCCACCTCATCGCGATGGCGGGGCGCAGCGGCGTCCCGCTGACGCTGGACGACTTCGACCGCATCGCCCGCACGGTGCCGGTGCTGGCGAACCTCCGGCCGGGCGGCCGTCACCTGATGGAGGACTTCCACTTCGCGGGCGGCCTCCCCGGGTTCCTGACCCGGCTGCGGGACGCCGGTGTCCTCCACCTCGACCGGCCCACCGTCGGGCACCCGACCCTGCGCGAGCAACTGACCGGGGCCCTCGTCCACGACGACGACGTGATCCGCCCGCTGGACGCACCGCTCGCGGCGGAGGGCGGCGTCGCGGTCCTGCGCGGCAACCTCTGCCCGGACGGTGCGGTCATCAAGCACATCGCGGCCGAGCCGCGCCTGCTCGAGCACACCGGCCCGGCCGTGGTGTTCGACGACTACCGGACCCTGCAGCGCACGATCAACGACCTGGGCCTCGGCATCACCGAGGACAGCGTCCTGGTGCTGCGCGGCTCGGGCCCGCTCGGCGGCCCCGGCATGCCCGAGTACGGGATGCTGCCGCTGCCCGACCACCTTCTGAGGAAGGGGGTGCGGGACATGGTGCGGATCTCCGACGCCCGGATGAGCGGCACGAGTTACGGCGCGTGCGTGCTGCACGTGGCGCCGGAGTCGCACGTGGGCGGACCGCTCGCGCTCGTCCGCACCGGGGATCTGATCACCCTGGACGTCCAGGCGCGCACCCTGCGCCTGGAGGTCGACGACGCGGAACTGGAACGCCGGCGCGCGCGATGGCAGGCACCGCCGCCCCGCTACGGACGCGGCTACGGCGCGCTGTACCAGGACCAGATCACCCAGGCCGACACCGGCTGCGACTTCCGCTTCCTGGCCCGGCCCGGAGAAGTGCCGGAGCCCTACGCGGGCTGACGCCCTGCCGCGCACCACCCCGCACCGGCCGGTGAACGCCGTTGCGCCCGGTGGCGGCCCGCACCACTCGGCGAGCGTTTCCCCGTACCCGTAGGACGTCGCGTAGGACGTCGACCGCGCCACCCTCATCAAGAAGTGAAAGGGCACGGCCTCACCGACGACGGCAACCTCGTCGACGGCCGCCCCGTCGACCTGCTCGCCGTGCAATCAGCCCGGGCCCCGGTGAGCGGCTCGGCGACAACGCGGGACGGATCCCGGCCCTGCGCACACGGGGCGACCAGGAAGGCTCTGACGGCGCGCCGCCCGCCGCCCCCCCGCCCGCCGCGTCGGCCGACCGTTTCCGGCCGGCGAATGCCGTATCCTCCGGTCCTCCGGTCCTCCGGCCGCCGTCAGGCCGCCGGGCCGCCGCGGTACGCACGGGGAGAGCTTCCCGTCACCTCCTTGAAAGCCGTGCTGAGCGCACTCTCCGAGCCGTAGCCCACCGCGCGGGCGATGACGGCGAGGGTCTCGGTGCCCTTGCGCAGGCGCTGCGAGGCGAGTTCGATGCGCCACCGCCTGAGGTAGTCGAGCGGCGGGCAGCCCACGGTCCGCTTGAACCGCGCGGCGAGCGTGGAGCGGGACACTCCGCTGGTCCGGGCGAGTTCGGCCACCGTCCAGCCGTGCGCCGGCGCGCCGTGCAGCGCGGCCAGTGCCTGCGCCACGACGGGGTCGGCCAGGCCGGCCGGCCAGCCCGACGCGCCCTGCGACTCGCGCGCGAGGTGCAGGCGCAGCACGTGGACCAGCATGACGACGGCCAGGTGCTCCGCCACGAGCGTGGCGGCCACGGGCCGTTGCAGCAGTTCCTGCCCGATCTGTTCCAGTGCCCACCGCACCGTCTCCGCGTGCGCGGTCCCCGCGGGCACGTGGATCACCGGCGGCAACGCGTCGAGCAGCAGGGCCCGCGCGCGGTCGCCGAAGGAGAAGCGGCCGCCGACGAGCAGGACGTCGTCCCCCCGGCCGACCCGGGCGAAACCGCCTTCCGCCGCGGCGAACACCGGCTCCGCGTCGACCGGTACCACGCCGGGAGCGCTGCGCAGCACGAACGGGCGGGCCTGGGTGAGCAGGAAGCAGTCGCCCGGGGCCAGCTCCACCGGCCGGTCCGTCCCCTCGACCTCCAGGAGGCACCCGCCGCGCCGGACCGCGTTGAACTTCACCCCGGACGGCGCCCCGAAGCGCACGGCCCACTCGCCGCCCGCCATGAGGCCCGTCGACACATGGGCCCTGGTCTCCAGCAGGGCCAGCACGTCCTCGAGCGGATCCACACGTGCCTCCCGGGTCGGTCTGGACGATGAGTGAAGTTTTCCGGAGTTTTCATTATGGAGAATACGCGACCTCCTTCATAGCCTGGTGCGAGTACCAGCCGTTCCCCTCCCGAGTAGGTCCCCGTGCCCGACCAGCCCCTTCTGCAGACCCCCTTCTCCTCCCACGCCACGGCCTCCGAGGTCATCACCGGTGTCGACCTGACCGGCCGCCGCGCCCTCGTCACCGGCGGTGCCTCCGGCATCGGGCTCGAAACGGTCCGGGCCCTGGCATCGGCCGGCGCGGACGTCACCGTCGCCACGCGCGACCCCGCCGCCGCGGCACCCGCCCTCCGCGCGTTCGCCGCCACGGCCCCGGCGGGCTCGGTCGACGTACGGGCCCTCGACCTGGCCGACCTCGCGTCCGTCGCCCGTTTCGCGCGTACTTGGAGCGGCCCGCTCGACATCCTCGTCGCCAACGCCGGGATCATGGCCCTCCCCACTCGCCAGGTCACCGGCCAGGGGTGGGAGTTGCAGCTCGCCACCAACCACCTCGGGCACTTCGCCCTCGCCACGGCACTCCACCCCGAGCTGCGGGCGGCCGGTTCGGCACGCCTGGTGGTCGTCAGCTCCGGAGCCCACAGGAACGCCGCGTTCGACTTCGACGACCCCCACTTCGAGCAGCGTCCCTACGACCCCTGGACGGCGTACGCGCAGTCCAAGACCGCCGACGTCCTGCTCGCGGTCGGCGCCCGCAGGTGGGCCGCCGACGGCATCACGGCCAACGCGCTCAACCCCGGATGGATCCTCACCACCAACCTCCAGCGCCACATCGACGCCGACACCATGCGGGCGATGGGCGTGACGGACGAGGACGGCACCGTCATCCCGCAGCCGTACCACAAGACCGCCGAGCAGGGTGCCGCCACATCGGTGCTGCTCGCGGCCTCACCCTTGCTGGACGGCGTGACCGGACGCTACTTCGAGGACAACCAGGAGGCGCCGGTCGTCCACGCGGACGAGGAGCACCCCGGCGGCGTCGCCCCCCACGCCGTCGACCCGCTCGCCGCCGACCGGCTCTGGGACCGCGCCATGTGCGCCCTGCGGATGTGACCCCGGGATTGCCCCCGGCCCCGATGTCACAGCGGGGATCCCGCCGTCCGGTCGTACTCCCGCAGCACGACGCGGACGACCCCAGAAGGCACGCACCACATGTCCCGCAGAGCCCCCGACCCGCGGCGGACCCCGTTCATCCGGCTCGCCGAGCGGTATGCGCGCCGCCGGTTCGGCAGGGTCCTCGACCCCGGCCGGGCGGTCGGCCGCAACCCGAAGGTACTGATGACCCGCGTCCGGTTCGAGCACGGCGTCCAGAAGTGGCACGCGCTCGAGCCGGCGCCGGCGCACCTCGCCGTCATGGCGTCCGCGGTCCGCGTCGGCTGCTCCTGGGGCGGGGACCTCGGCCACCGGAAGCCCGAGGGCCTGGGCCTGCCCATGGAGAAGGCCGGCAAGGTGCCCGTCCGGCGCGAGCACCGGGAGGACTTCACCGAGTTCGAACAGGGGGTGATGGAGTACGCCGAGGCCATGAGCGAGACCGAGCCGTTTGTCACCGACGAGATGGCCCGCGGGCTGTTCGACCGGCTCGGCGAGGCCGCCTCCGTCTGGCTCACCGCCTCGTCGCGGTGGAGGACCTGCGCTCCCGGGTCGACCCGCCCCCGGACCGGCCGGCCAGGGCTCCTCCGCGCAGTGCGCGGTGCCGCTCCTGCGTCCTGACCGCCCCGCGGTCCGGTCACGCCGCCGCGGCGCCAGCGGGGGCCGCGGCACGGGCCCGCCGGCCCTCGTACCACAGGGCCGTGCCCGTCACCAGCGCGCCGACGCCCTCCCACACACCGACCCCGAGGAAACCGGAGGGCGCCCGGCCGATCACCACGGCCGTGGTGAAGACGGTGAACGTCAGCAGCCGGAACGGGACCGTCCAGCGGAAGAAGGCGCGCCAGTCGGCGAGGGCCGCCAGAACGTAGTACACGCCCATGTTGAGCGCCGCCATCGAGGACGCGGTGAGGAAGACCAGGGTGTAGTCGCCGGCCGCGCGGTGGTCCGGCCGGTGGAAGCCGAGCAACGACAGCTGCACGGCCGGCGAGACGATGCCGACGATGCCGAGCGCCGCGGCGAGCACACCGAAGACAGCCATGGTCCAGCCGGAAAGGGAGCGGGGGAGACGCACCGGTCCTCCAAGTCCGGGGGCGGCGGCTTCGACGCCCCAACTCCCATGATCCTAGGGGATGTTCATGCCGAAGCCCGCCGCACCGGCTCCGTCTGGAGGATCACCCCGGAGGGCTCGCCGCCGGTGCTGCGGGCGAGCAGCAGCCGCACCATCTCGGCGCTGATCCGGTCCCACGGCCGGCGGAACGTGCTCAGCGGCGGCAGCGTGGCCGGCGCCGCCGGGGAGTCGTCGAAGCCGCCGGCCGCGACATCCTCCGGCACCCGCCCCGGCCGGGCCGGACTGCCGCGTGACGCCGGGGCCGTCCGCCGCGCCGGGCACATACCTCTTCGTGATCAACCGCGCCGGGGCCGAGGCGAAGGTGCCCCCGCGACGTGCCGGGCACGGAACCGCTCACCGCGGAGCGGGCCATCGGCCGGCCCGGTGTGCCGCCGGGTGCGGTCCGGGTGCTCCGGGAGGAGTCCTGACCGGGTCGGTCAGAGGCGGCGGGTCGCCAGCGTGAGGCGGTCGCGCGCGTCGAAGAGGGCGTCCTTGATCAGCTGTTCGTGGGCCGGGGTCAGCCGGGCCACCGGGACCGAGCAGCTGATGGCGTCGCGCGCGGGTGTGCGGTAGGGGACGGCCACGCCGAAGCAGCGCAGGCCCAGCGTGTTCTCCTCGCGGTCCACGGCGTAGCCCTGCTCGCGGATCTGGTGCAGCTCCGCGATCAGCTTCTCGCGGTCGGTGTGCGTGTGCTCGGTGAGCGGCTCCAGCATCTCCGGCAGCAGCTTGCGGACCTGCTCGTCGGTGTACGTGGCGAGCAGCGCCTTGCCGAGCGAGGTGGAGTGGGCCGGCAGCCGGCGTCCGACCCGGGTGAACGGCCGCAGGTAGTGCGAGGACTGACGGGTCGCCAGGTAGACGACGCTGGTGCCGTCGAGGCGGGCCAGGTGGATGGTCTCGCTGGTGTCGTCCGAGAGCCGGTCCAGAGTCGGGCGGGCCGCGGCGACGACCTCGTCGCCGTCGATGTACGAGGTGCCGACCAGCAGGGCGCGCACGCCGATGCCGTAGCGGGTGCCGGTGGCGTCGGTCTCGATCCAGCCCAGCTCCACCAGCGTGCGCAGCAGCATGTACAGGCTGGACTTGGGGTAGCCGACGGCCTCCTGCACGGCGGCCAGGCTGTGCATGCCGGGCTGCCCGGCGAAGAACTCCAGCAGCTCCACCGTCCGCACCGCGGATTTGACCTGCGCGCCGCCGTCACCTGCAGCCATCTGGAGTGGACCCCTCTTGTTCGGCCGGGACCCGCACAAGTAGGCTCCCGAGCAGATTCACAATTGCGGATGCTGTTCAGTATATCGAACGGAAGGCCTGGAGGTACCCGCTGTGCCCGTACCAGTGTGGAGCGTCGATCCCCGAACCGGGAAGCAGCGGGAGCAGGTCGCCGTCGAAGCCACCGCCGAGGAGGTCGACGCCGCGGTGCGCGCCGCCGCCGCGGCCTTCCCGGCACTGGCCGACCGTGTGGCGCGGGCCCGGCTGCTGCGCACCGCGGCCGACTTCCTCGAGGAGGCCGGCCCCCGCATCCTGGAGGCCGCCGACGCGGAGACCGCCCTCGGGCCCGCCCGCCTCACCGGCGAACTCGGGCGGACCACCTACCAGCTGCGGGCCTTCGCCGAGATCGTCGAGGAGGGCGCCTTCCTCGACGTCATCATCGACCACGCCGACGCCACGCTCGCCCCGCCCCGGCCGGACCTGCGGCGCTACAAGATCCCGCTCGGCGTCGTGGCCGTCTACTCCGCCAGCAACTTCCCGCTCGCGTTCTCCGTGCCGGGCGGCGACACCGCCAGCGCGCTCGCGGCGGGCTGCCCCGTCGTCGTCAAGGCCCACCCCGACCACCCGGCGACGAGCGAGCTGTGCGCGGACGCGCTGCGCCGTGCCGCCGTCGCGGTCGGCCTGCCCGCCGACGTCGTCTCGGTGGTCCACGGCTTCCAGGCCGGCATCGACCTGATCAAGCACCCGCTGGTCTCCGCCGCCGGGTTCACCGGATCCGTACGGGGCGGGCGCGCCCTCTTCGACGCGGCGGCGGCACGACCGGTGCCGATCCCGTTCCACGGCGAACTCGGCAGCCTCAACCCGGTCGTCATCACGCAGGCCGCGGCCGAGGAGCGCGCCGAGCAGATCGGCGCGGGGCTCGCCGGGTCGATGACGCTCGGCGTCGGCCAGTTCTGCGTCAAGCCCGGCCTCGTACTGGCCCCGGCGGGCGAGGCGGGCGACCGCCTCCTCAAGTCCCTGGCGGCCGCGGTGGGCGACGTCGCGCCCGGCACGCTGCTCGACGCCCGCATGCGGGACAACTTCATCGCGGGCGTGCGCGAACTCACAGCGCTGCCGCAGGTGGAGGCGCCGGTCGAGCCCGGCGATGGCGGCGAGCACCTGGTGCGCGCCGGCTTCGTCGCCGTCCCGGCCGCCCGGCTGGCGGAGGGCGGCGAGCACGACGCGCTGCTGGAGGAGCACTTCGGGCCGGTCACGGTCGTCGCGCGGTACGGCAGCGCGGAGGAGGTCGAGGGGGTGCTCGGACGGCTCCCCGGCAACCTCACGGCGACGGCGCACCTGAGCGAGGCCGAGGCGTCCGGCGCCGACGGCGACGGCTCCGGCGCGGAACTGCTGCGCCGGCTCACCCCGCTGGCGGGGCGCGTCGTGGTGAACGGCTGGCCCACGGGGGTCGCGGTGGCCCCGGCCATGCACCACGGGGGGCCGTACCCGGCCACGACCTCGACCTCGACGTCGGTCGGCGGCACGGCGATCGAGCGGTGGCTGCGGCCCGTCGTGTACCAGGACGCCCCGGAGGGGTTGCTCCCGGCGGAGCTGCGCGATGGCAACCCCCTGGGGTTGCCGCGCCGCTTCAACGGCCGCCGCGAGGCCTGACCGGTCTTCCCGGGGTCGGCTGTGCGGCCCGGTCGTCGTGCGCGGGTTGTCTGCGCCTGCGGCGGGCGGTTCTCCCGCCCGCCCTCCCCCCAGCCTTCGGCCGGGGCCCCGTCCGGCGCGGGTAGGTGCGGGCCTGCGCGGGGTGCGTTGGGTGGGCCGGGGTCGGGGCCTGCGGGGCCGGGCGTTCTGTACCGCATGTTCATGTGCATGGCGGGCACTCGCGCCTGGCCGCCCCGGCCGCACAAACACATACACGTCAGCGTCCAGAACGCCCACCCTCCCCCAGTCTTCGGCCGGGGGAACAGCGCGCCGTGCGCCCGGACCACCTCGCCGATCTCCGCGACCGGGTCGGTGTTGCCGGTCGTCGCCGCCTCCGCGCGCACCAGCGACACGAAGTCGATCTCCGGGCGGTCGGACAGCGCGCGACGTCCCGCGCCCTCACGGCGGCGTGGCAGGGCACCTCCAGGTCCGCCACGGTCGCGCCCGCGTCCCGCAGCCAGTCGCCGAAGGTCTGGCCGTACGGCCCGGTCACCGCGTTCAGCGGCGTGGAACCCGGCCGCGCCCCGCGGCGGATGCAGCCCTCCAGCGGCACCAGGGCCTCGCCCTGCGTGATCACGAAGGCCTGCTCCGTATGCGGCAGGCGCGGCGACTCTCCGCTCGATCGCGGCGAAGCGCTCGGCGGTCAGCGGGGGCAGGCCGAGCAGGGGTGGGACACGGCGGCGCTGATTCCTTCGTCGAGGGGGTGCAGGGCCCGAGGGTACCCACCGACTCGTAGAGTGCTGACATGGCTGTTCGCGAGGCGTCGCAGGCGCTCCACATCAAGGGCCGCATCCTGGCCGGGCCGCAGGACGTCCGGGACGAGCTCTGGGTGGTCGGCGGGCGCGTCACCTACGGGCGCCCCACCGGCCTGCGCGACCTCACCACCGTCGAGGGCTGGGTCCTGCCCGGCCTGGTCGACGCCCACTGCCACGTCGGCCTGGACCATCACGGCCCCGTCGACCCGGGCACCTCCGAGAAGCAGGCGCTCACCGACCGCGACGCGGGCACCCTGCTGCTGCGCGACGCCGGTTCGCCCTCCGACACCCGGTGGATCGACGACCGTGAGGACCTGCCGCGGATCATCCGGGCCGGCCGGCACATCGCCCGTACCCGCCGTTACATCCGCGACTACGCCTGGGAGATCGAGCCCGAGGACCTGGTCGCCTATGTCCGTCGGGAGGCCCGGCGCGGCGACGGCTGGGTCAAGCTGGTCGGCGACTGGATCGACCGCGACGCCGGCGACCTCACCGCCTGCTGGCCGCGCGGCGCCGTCGAGGCCGCCATCGCCGCCGCGCACGAGGAGGGCGCCCGCGTCACCGCCCACTGCTTCGCCGAGGACTCCCTGCGGGACCTGGTCGAGGCGGGGATCGACTGCGTCGAGCACGCCACCGGGCTGACCGAGGACACCATCCCGCTCTTCGCCGAGCACGGGGTCGCCATCGTCCCCACCCTGGTGAACATCGCGACCTTCCCGGAACTGGCGGACGGCGGCCAGGCCAAGTTCCCGCGCTGGGCCGACCACATGCGCCGGCTCCACGCCCGCCGCTACGACACCGTCCGCGCGGCCCACGACGCCGGCATCCGGATCTTCGCCGGCACCGACGCCGGCGGCTCGCTCGCCCACGGGCTCGTCGCCGGCGAGGTCGCCGAGCTCGTCACGGCCGGCCTGCCCGTCCTCGACGCGCTCTCCGCCGCCACCTGGTCCGCCCGCGAGTGGCTCGGCCGCGACGGCCTCACTGAGGGCGCCTCCGCCGACCTGGTCGTCTACCCGGACGATCCGCGCGCCGACGTCCGCGTCCTGGCCACGCCCCGGCGCATTGTGCTGCGCGGCCGCGTGGTGGGGTGACCCGGCGGTCACGGCGGAGCCACCGCAGCGGGGCGCGACCACCAGTGCGCCCGGAATGACGCTGGAGCACCGATTCGGGTGATCCTGTACGGGAACAGTCGATCCATCCCTTTCCTTCGTGCTGCGATCGGCCGTACCGGCCGACACCGCAACGGGACGGGGAGCACCATGACCAGGCAGGGACCGCAGAAGTACCCGGGGGCCTCGCGCAGGTACTGGTACCAGGACGACTACGGCGGCGACGCGATGGAGGTCAACGCCGTCGTGCTGCACACCACCGAGGGCCGCAGCGTGCCGACGTACGGGAGCGGCAGCAGCGCGCCCAACCTGACCGCGAAACCGGACTTCGAGGACGAGAAGCTGGTCTGGTACCAGCACTTCGACATCGACATCTCCTCGCGCGCCCTGGCCAACCGGCCCGGCGGGGTGGAGACCAACACCCTCAACGTGTGCCAGGTGGAGCTGGTGGGCACCTGCGACCCCGGGCGGCACGAGGACTGGGGCGCCGCCAACCGGCACGTCTACTGGCCCAAGGCCCCGCAGTGGGCACTGCGCGAACTCGCCGAGTTCCTCGCCTGGATGCACACCCATCACGGCGTGCCGCTGAAGGGGCCGAAGCTCTGGCTGCCCTACCCCCGTTCGTACGGGAACGCGGGCGGCCAGCGGATGACCGGACGGGAGTGGAACGCCTTCCGCGGGGTCTGCGGCCACCAGCACGTTCCGGAGAACTGCGTGCACCCGGACACCCCGGTGCTCCGCGCCGACCTGAGCTGGGCCCGGGCGGCCGAACTCACCGTCGGGGACGAGATCGCGTGCTTCGACGAGGAAGACGCCGAAGGCGCCGTGGACCTCGGGGGCGGGCCCGGGCGACGCCGGCTCCGCCGCGGGGTGGTGACTCGCAACGACCCGGCGCGTAAGGACGCGTACCGGGTGACCACGGCGCGGGGCGAGGTCGTCGCGACGGCCGACCATCCGTGGCTGGTGCGCCTGCCGCACGGCGACGCGTGGGTGACCAGTCGTGAACTCACCCCGCTCAAGCACCGGATCGTCGCCCTCGCCGACCGGCAGGGCACTCCCGCGGGCGGCTGGGAGGGTGCCGCGGTCGCCGACGCCACCGGTGAGGCGGAGGTGCTCGCGGTCGAGTCGCTGGGGGAGCAGCCGATCGCCTCGCTGTCGACCTCGGCCCGTACGTATGTGGCGCGTGGGCTGCTGTGCCACAACTCCCACGGGGACCCCGGCGCGCTGGACTTCGCCAAGCTGCTCGAATACGCGCGATCGCAGGTGTGACGCGCGGGAACGCCTGTGCCGCAGGTTTCGAATGCGGAGGCGAAAACCACCCTTTGGAGTGAACCGGGCCCAGGCGGGTGCCGGTTCACTCTCCGTACGTAAATCATTACGGGGTCGAGGTCGCCCGGCGGAGCGCGCTGTCCCCTTCAGCGGCGCCGTGGCGACTCCATGACCATTTGGGGGTTTTCCACTTTGTCCAGCTCTCCCTTCAGCATGCCCGCGCGCCGTCCCGCCGCCGCGCTGGGTGCCGCCGTCGCGCTGGCGGCGGGCACCCTCGCACTGGGGCCCGCCACCCCGGCCGCCGCGACCGGGGGGACCCACGGCTCGACCGGCAAGGCCGGTGCGGTCGTCCTGCGGACCGGCCTGGAGGTCTCGCTGCTCCGCGACTCCGTCGACGTGCCGCTGAATCTGACGCTCAACGAGGTGCGCGCACCCGCGAGCGCCGACGAGACCGCGCTCACGGCCACCCTCGACGGGGTCGACCACGGCAAACCGTTCAGCGTCCTGCGCGCCGAGGTCGCCACCGCCCGGGCCACCGCCGACCGCCACAAGGCGGAGGGCTACGCCAACCTCGTCAAGGCGCGCGTCAACCTGCCGGGACTGCCGTTCCTCGGGCTCATCAAGGCCGACACGCTCTCCGCGCGCGCCACGTGCGTGGCCGGCCGGAGGCCGGTCGCCGACGTCGAGCTGCCCGGCCACGTCGTCGTCCTCGGCAAGCGCGTCGCGGTCTCGGCCGACGGCACGACCCTGGTGAAGGTGCCCGGCGTGGGCGAGGTCCGCCTCGAACTCGCCAAGAAGACCGTCACCTCGCGCAGCGCCGCCGCCACCGCACTGGAACTGTCGGTGGAGGTGAACCCGCTCAAGCTCGGCGTCGCCGAGGTGAACGGCACCGTCACCCTCGCCGGGGCCACCTGCGAGACGCCCCGCCGCGGCGGACACGGCGGCGGTGGTGGGCACCAGGACGGCGGACACGGCGGCGACGACTCCGGCAGCGGCGAGGAGCCGCAGACCGGCGGTGAGTCCGAGCAGCCGTCGCAGTCCGCGCAGCCCTCACAGTCGGCCGCGCCCTCGGAGTCCGCGCGCGCCGACCAGTCCCCCCAGGCCGCGCCCGCGGCCACCGGTGACCTCGCCGAGACCGGCAGCAGCTCCATGACCCCGTATCTCGCGGGCGGTTCGGTCCTGCTGTTCGCCGCCGGGTTCCTCGTGATCCGCAGGACCCGCCGCAAGCCGGCGGCCGAGAGCGCCCGGGACTGACGAACCCGGGTGACCCCAGGGGGCGGACCAGGGGGTGAGGGGGGACGTGGAGGGCGGCGGAGTGACCGGAGCCGCCCTCCACGTGGTTCCCGCGTCGCTCCCGGCCCCTTTCGCTCGCTCATGCGCCGCCCACGCGGCCAGCAGCAGATCAAGGACAAGGGCTGGGGGATCGACATGACCACCTGGCAGTCCGACTGGCCCTCCCCGGCCGGGTTCCTGCGCCCGCTGCCGCTGCCGTCCAGCCCCAGCAACTACGCGCGGCTGGACGACCGCGAGATCAACTCCCTGAGGAACGAGGCCGACCCCGAGACCGACCGCAAGGCCGCGGACGACCGCTGGCGCACCGTCGACTCCACCGCCCAGGACCGCGGCACGCCCCTGCCCTTCCCTTACGACCGCCGCCTCAGCTATCGCTCCGACCGCCCGACCAACGCCTACGTCCACCGCCCTGGGCGGCCTCGACATCCAGGCCCTGGGCGTCAAGGGCTGAGCCGCTGGCCGGTTCCAGGTGCCGTGCGTCCTCGGCGGGGCGTCCGTGGCCGCCCGAACGGGCCGCGTGCGTGGCCATGGCGGCGTGGCATCGCAGCCGCGGCCAGGTGACCACTCGTCAGGGGCTCGGCAGCACGGGCGGGGGCGGCCTCCGGTTCGGTGACCGGGGCCCCCTGGTGCGACGTCGCGGTGAGCCCGTCGCCGGCGGCCAGCCCGCCGGGGTCGTCTCCTGGTGATCGCGCGGCAGCGCATCGTGGGCGAGCACCGTCCCGTACCCGGCGACGAGGGGAACAAGGCGCCGCGTCGCGGTGAGCCCGCAGGGCCTGCACATGGCTCGGGTGACGAATCGGCGTCAGCCGGTCAGGGCCTTGGACAGGGCGGCCGCGAAGCGGTCGGTCGTGGCGGGGTCGCGGACGGCGAGGCGGAGCCAGTCGGGGGACAGACCCGGGAAGGTGTCGGCGCGGCGGACGGCGAAGCCGAGGTCGCGCAGGCGTTCGCGGACGGCAACCGCTCCGGGGAGGCGAAGCAGGATGAAGGGGCCGCGGGCCGGGCCGGCGACCTCGACGTCGTCGAACTCGGCGAGCCGGCGCAGCAGGTGGTCGCGGTCGGCGGCGATCCGGCGGGCCGCCTCCTCGGCCTCCGCGAGGGCCGCGGGGGCGCTGCAGGCCTCGGCGGCGGTGAGGCCGGGCGCGGAGACCGCCCACAGGGGCTGGGCGCGGCGCAGCGCCGCCACACGCTCGCGGTCGCCGAGGACGTAGCCGACCCGCAGGCCCGCCAGACCCCAGGTCTTGGTGAGGCTGCGCAGCACCACCAGGCCGGGCAGGTCGCGGCGGGCGGCGAGGCTCCCGGGCTCGCCGGGCACCGCGTCCATGAACGCCTCGTCGACGACGAGGGTGCGGCCCGGCCGGGCCAGGCGGGCGAGACGGGTCGCGGGGTGCAGCACGGAGGTGGGGTTGGTCGGGTTGCCGACGACCACCAGGTCGGCGGCTTCCGGCACCGCCCACGGGTCGAGTCGGAAGCTGTCCTCCGCGCGCAGCACGACGCGGTGGACCCGGTGCCCGGCGTCCCGCAGCGCGGCCTCCGGCTCCGTGAACTGCGGGTGCACGACCACCGCGTGGCGGGCCCGCGTGGTGCGGGCCAGCAGGACGAACGCCTCCGCGGCGCCCGCCGTGAGCAGCACCTCCTCCACCGGGCGGCCGTGGCGGGCGGCGACCGCCCGGTGCGCGGCGCGGTCGTCGGGGTAGCCGGCCAGCCCGTCGAGGGTGGCCGCGAGGCGTTCCCTCAGCCACCGCGGGGGTGTGCCGGCGCGCACGTTGACGGCGAGGTCGGTGAGGTCCCCGCCGCCGTCGCGGACCTCGGCGTCGCCATGGTGCCGCAGGTCGTGGTCACCGTCGTCGGGTCCCTGCTGCGCGGCCGCGGCGTCACCTGGCGGCGCGCGCCGCACGTCGACCCCGGGACGCGCCTCGGCCCAGCCCTGCGCCTGCCGCCCGACCCGCTCCTCCAGGGCCGCGTCCGCGGGGAAGCAGGTCAGTACGACGATCCGCCGCGCGCCGAGCCGTGCGCAGCGCTCCAGTCCGGCGGGGACGTCCGGCGCCGCCGTCGTCAGGAATGCGGTCTCCACGCCCGCGTAGCCCCGGCCCTCCCACAGCAGCCGTGCGGTACGGGCCACTTCGGCGTTGTCGGCGGCTTCGGGGGAGCCCGCGCCGACCAGCAGCACCATGGTCGCCGCCCGGTCCGGCGGCGTACGGCGGCCGCCGCCCAGCGCGGCGTCGACGCGCCGCTCGAGTACGTCCTCGGGCGAGGGGTTGATCACGGTGCCGTCTCCTCCGTCGTGCCGTGCGTGCCGGGTGTGCCGGGTGTGCCGTCATCGGGCGTACGGTGCCGCGCCACGGCCGCCGTCGCCCTCGCCGTACCGTCCCCGGGGGCGGACTTCCGCTTCGGCACCAGCAGTACGCCGCCGGCGGACGCGGCGAGCGCCGCCGCCTCCGCCACGGAGGGCGTGCCGACCGCGGTCAGCGCAGCGCCCGAGGGGGTCGGCACCTCGACCGCGGCCAGCGTTCGCGCGTCGCAGGTCACCAGGGGGACGCCCAGCCGCGCCGCGGCCGTGACGAGGCCCGGCTCACCGGCCTTGGCGTCCACGGTGGCCAGCGCCGCGACGGACGCCTCGGACACCCCGGCCTCGGCGAGCACGGACCGTACGAGCGCGAGCACTTCGGCCGCCGCCACACCCCGGCCCGCCCCGACGCCGACAACGACGCTCACGGGGGCGCTCACGGGGGCGGCCACGGGGGCACGCCCGCCCCGCCCGCGCAGGAGGCGACGAACCGCCGCGCCAGGGACGGCTCGGCGGCCCAGTGGACGTGCAGATACGACGCGTGGACGCCGCCTCGCACGAAGCCCTCGACGCGCCGCTCCGGCCGGATCACGCCCCAGGCGGGTGTGTCCCCGGCGGCGGGCTCCACCACGGTGCGGTGGAACTCGTGGCCGCGCACCCGGGTCCCGGCGGCCGCCAGCGCGTTGTCGGCGATCGCGACCGCCTCGCGGTAGCCCAGCGTGAGCCGGTCCGACATGCGGGCCGTGGTGTCCAGCACCCCGCACATGGGACGTCCGTCCAGCTCCCGCCCGAGGTAGAGCAGGCCCGCGCACTCGGCCGTCACGGGCCCGGTGAAGGCGGCGACGGCCTCGCGCAGCGGCTCGTTGGCGGACAGTTCGGGGGAGTACATCTCGGGGAACCCGCCGCCTATGACGAGGCCCGCGGCGCCGGCCGGCAGGTGCTCGTCGCGCAGCGGGTCGAAGGTGACGACCTGTGCCCCCGCCGCGGTGAGCAGTTCGACGTGCTCGGCGTAGGAGAAGGTGAAAGCGGCACCGCCCGCCACCGCGACCACCGGGCGGGCGGGCGGTGCCGCCGGGCCGGCTGCCGCCTCCAGCGGGTCCCAGGGCTCGTCCGCGAGCGGGGGAGCGCTGCGCGCCAGCGCCAGCAGCGCGTCCAGGTCACAGCCCGCCCGCGCCCGGGCGGCCAGGGCCCGCACGGAGTCGACGGCGTCCGCCCGTCGCTCCGCGACCGGGACCAGACCCAGGTGCCGGGAGGGCGTGCCGACCGCCGTGTCACGCCGCAGCGCTCCCAGCACCGGCACACCCGCGCCGTCCAGGGCGTCGCGCAGCAGCTCCTCGTGCCGGTCGGAGCCGACCTTGTTGAGGATGACGCCGGCGACCCGCACCTCCGGGTCCCACGAGGCGAAGCCGTGCACCAGCGCCGCCACCGAACGGGACTGCGACGAGGCGTCCACCACCAGCACCACCGGCGCCCGCAGCAGCTTCGCCACATGGGCGGTCGAGGCCAGCTCGCCCATCCCGGAGGCGCCGTCGAAGAGCCCCATCACACCCTCCACGACGGCCAGGTCGGCCCCGCGCGCGCCGTGCAGGAACAGCGGCGCGATCCGCTCCGGGCCGCACATGTACGCGTCCAGGTTGCGGCCCGGGCGGCCGGTGGCCAGCGCGTGGTAGCCGGGGTCGATGTAGTCGGGGCCCACCTTGTGCGGGGAGACCGCGAGCCCGGCCTCGGCGAAGGCGGCCATCAGTCCCGTGGCGACGGTGGTCTTGCCGCTGCCCGAGGCCGGGGCCGCGACGACGAGCCTGGCTACCACTCGATGCCCTTCTGGCCCTTCTGGCCGGCGTCCATCGGGTGCTTCACCTTGCCCATCTCGGTGACCAGGTCCGCGAAGTCCAGCAGCGGCTGCGGGGCGTTGCGCCCGGTGATGACGACGTGCTGGGTGCCGGGGCGGTCGCGCAGCACCGAGACCACCTCGCCGGCGTCGATCCAGCCCCAGTGCAGCGGGTAGGCGAACTCGTCCAGCACGTAAAGCCGGTAGGTCTCGGCGGCCAGGTCGCGCTTGACCTGCTCCCAGCCCTCGCGGGCGGCGTCCTCGCTCTCGGAGATGTCGCGCTGCACCCAGGACCAGCCCTCGCCCATCTTGTGCCAGGCGACGGTGCCACCCTCGCCGGACGCGCCGAGCACGCGCAGCGCCCGCTCCTCGCCGACCTTCCACTTGGCGGACTTGACGAACTGGAACACCCCGACCGGCCAGCCCTGGTTCCAGGCCCGCAGCGCCAGCCCGAAGGCGGCCGTCGACTTCCCCTTGCCGGTGCCGGTGTGCACCATCACCAGCGGCCGGTTGCGGCGCTGACGGGTCGTGAGGCCGTCCTGCGGCACGACGCCCGGCTGTCCCTGCGGCATTACGCGGCCCTCCGTACATCCCGTACCAGTGCCGCGACGCGGTCCGCGCGCAGCTCGTCCAATGTCACCGCGGCACCCCGCAGTTCGCGGGCCAGCTCGCCCGCGAGCCCCAGCCGTACCGGCCCGGACTCGCAGTCGACGACCACCGAGGCGGTGCCCCCCGCCGCCAGCAGCCGTGCGGCCCGCGCGGCGGTGCGCACCGGCTCGGTGCCGCCGGTCGCCCGTCCGTCGGTGACCACGACCAGCAGCGGGCGGCGCGAGGCGTCCCGCAGCCGCTCCACGCGCAGCACGTCGTGCGCCTTCAGCAGCCCGGCGGCCAGCGGGGTGCGGCCGCCGGTCGGCAGCCTCTCCAGGCGTGCCGCGCCCGCGTCGACCGAGGAGGTCGGCGGCAGCGCCAGCTCCGCGGCCGCGCCGCGGAAGGTGATGAGCCCGACCTTGTCGCGCCGCTGGTAGGCGTCGAGCAGCAGCGACAGCACCGCGCCCTTGACCGCCCTCATGCGCTGACGGGCGGCCATCGAACCCGAGGCGTCGACGAGGAAGAGCACGAGGTTGCCCTCGCGGCCCTCGCGGACCGCCTCGCGCAGGTCGTCCCGGCGGATCACCAGGCCCGGGCCGCCGCGTCCGCGCGCCCGCTGGTGCGGCGCGGCGGCGTGCACGGTGGCGGCCAGGTGCAGCTTGGACAGGGTGCCGTGGGGCCGCCGGGCGCCGGTCGTCCTGCCGTGCGCGGTACGGGCCCGGGAGCGGCGGCCGGCGGCGCCCTCGCCGAGTCCGGGAACGGTCAGGGCGCGGGCCTTGAACGGCTCGGCAGCGGGCACCGCGGCCCGTTCCCCGGCGTCCGGCGCGGCGTCCGCGCCCTCCGCCTGGGGTCCGGACTCCGCCGGCTCCCTGGGCGGGGCGATGTCCGGGGTGCCGTCGTCGCCCCCAGGCGGGCGGCCGCCGCCGTCGGGACCGTCGCCGTCGGGGCCGGGATCCGGGTCCGGGTCGTCGTCCTGGCCGCGGTTGCGCTCCAGGGTCTCGTCGAGCTTGTCCTGGTCCAGGCCCGGCGCGTCGAAGGGGTTGCGGCGGCGCCGGTGCGGCAGCGCGAGCAGCGCGGCCTGCCGCACGTCGGCGTCGGTCACGTCGCCGCGCCCGGCCCAGGCCGCGAGCGCGGTCGCCGCGCGCGCCATGACGATGTCCGCGCGCATCCCGTCCACCTCGAAGGCCGCGCAGGTCGCCGCGATCTGCCGGAGCACGCCGTCCCCGAGCCGCACCGAGGGCAGCAGCGCCCGCGCGGCCGCGATCCGCTCCCGCAGCTCCCGCTCTTCCGCCTGCCAGGCGGCGGCGAAGCCCGCCGGGTCCGCGTCGTAGGCCAGGCGCCGCCGTACGACCTCCACCCGCTCGTCCGTCTCCCGCGACGCCGCGACCTCCACCGTGAGGCCGAAGCGGTCGAGCAACTGCGGCCGCAGCTCGCCCTCTTCGGGGTTCATCGTGCCGACGAGGAGGAAACGCGCGGCGTGGCGCACCGAGACGCCCTCCCGCTCGACGTAGGACGCGCCCATGGCGGCCGCGTCCAGCAGCAGGTCCACCAGATGGTCGTGGAGGAGGTTGACCTCGTCCACGTAGAGCACGCCGCGGTGCGCGTCGGCCAGCAGCCCCGGCTCGAAGGCCTTCACGCCCTCCGCCAGGGCCCGTTCGATGTCCAGGGCGCCGACGAGCCGGTCCTCGGACGCGCCGACCGGCAGCTCCACCATGCGCGCCGGCCGGCTCTCCGCGCCGGCGTCCGGCCCGTGCGGCCCGTCGGGGCACGCGGGATCCGGCGCCGCCGGGTCGCAGCCGAAGCGGCAGCCGGGCACGACGTCCACGGGTGGCAGCAGCGCCGACAACGCCCGTACGGCGGTCGACTTGGCGGTGCCCTTCTCGCCGCGCACCAGCACACCGCCCACCGCCGGGCTGACCGCGTTCAGCAGCAGCGCCAGCCGCAGGTCCGCCATCCCGACGATCGCGGTGAAGGGGTAAGGGGTGCTCACGCGGCCTCCTGGGGCGAACGGTCGTTGCGGCGGTCATTGCGGACGGCCCGGCTCCGGTCCGTCGACGGGGTGCTCACGGCGCTCCCGGTGGAACGAAGGGCAGCCCCGCAGGGGGGCCCTGCTCGATCAGGCGGAGCAGGGCACCGGTGTCGGCGTGCTCCTCGATCAGATCGCCCAGCCGGTCCAGTTGCTCCTCGCGGAGCGCGCCGAAGGAGGTGCCGGGGGCGGGCACGAAGCGGCGTCCCGCGGCTCGCGCGACGCGGCGCAGGAAGGCGCGGCGGAAGCCGTCGCTCTCCAGCGAGCCGTGCCAGTGGGTGCCCCAGACCGCCCCGGTGCGGCAGCCGTCGAGGAAGGGCTCGTCGCCGCCGTGGACGTCGGCGACGCCGTGGTGGATCTCGTACCCCTCGACCGGTTCGCCATAAGCCTTTCCGGCAGGCCGGGCCAGGGTCTTCCCGACGGCGAAGCGGACCCGCACCGGCAGCAGCCCGAGTCCGCGGACCGTGCCCGCCCGCGACTCCACGTCGTCCTCGATCGTCTCGGCGAGCATCTGGAAGCCACCGCAGACGCCCAGCACCGGGCGGCCCTCGGCGGCCCTGCGGACGACCGCGTCGGCCAGGCCCCGCCGCCGCAGCCACTCCAGGGCCTTGACCGTGCCGCGGGTGCCGGGCAGCACGACGAGGTCGGCGTCGGCGAGTTCCTCCGGCCGGTCGACGAAGCGGACGACGACGCCGGGCTCAGCGGCGAGCGCGTCCACGTCGGTGAAGTTCGACATCAGCGGGACCGCCGCCACGGCCACCCGCAGGACGTCCTCCCCGTGCGGCGGCGCCGTGCCCGACTCCCGGATGGTGCCGCGCAGCGACATGCGCAGCCCGTCCTCCTCGTCGATGCCGAGGCCGTGCCGGAACGGCAGCACCCCGTAGAAGCGGCGCCCGGTCAGGCCGTGCAGCATCTCCAGTCCAGGCTCCAGCAGGGACACGTCGCCGCGGAACTTGTTGACCAGGTAGCCGCAGACCAGCTCCTGGTCCTCGGGGGCGAGCAGTGCCGTCGTGCCGAAGAACGAGGCGAAGACCCCGCCCCGGTCGATGTCGCCGACCACGACCACCGGGAGCCGGGCGGCCCGCGCCAGGCCCATGTTGACGATGTCGCCCCGCCGCAGGTTGATCTCGGCCGGGCTGCCGGCGCCCTCGCAGATCACCGCGTCGTACCGGCCGCGCAGCTGCTCCAGGCAGTCCGTGACGGTCCGCAGCAGCTCCGCGCGGCTCCCGTCGTGGTAGCCGCGCGCGCTCATCTCGCCCACCGGGCGCCCCAACAGTACGACCTGGCTCGTGCGGTCGCCGCCGGGCTTGAGCAGCACCGGGTTCATCAGGGCCGACGGCTCCACGCGCGCCGCCTGGGCCTGCATCGCCTGGGCGCGGCCGATCTCGGCGCCCTCGCGCGTCACGTACGAGTTCAGCGACATGTTCTGCGCCTTGAACGGCGCCACGGACACACCCTGCCGCGCCAGCCACCGGCAGATCCCCGCCGTGACGACGCTCTTGCCGGCGTCCGACGTCGTCCCGGCGACCAGCAGGCCCCCGCCCCTCATGCGTCCCTCCTCCGACTCCGGGCGACCGCGCCCCACGCCAGGCGTCCGCCCACCGCGACGGCCAGCGCCAGTGCGCCGACCCGCCGCGACAACCGCGCCGCCCGTTCGATGTCCCGTACCTCCACCGGCCGGTTCCCCGCCCCCAGCACGGGCCGGTGCTCCACCCGCCCGCCATAGGCAAGCGTCCCCCCGAGGCGTACGCCCAACGCCCCCGCGAACGTGGCCTCCACCGGCCCCGCGTTCGGGCTGGGATGCCGGGAGCCGTCCCCGCGCCAGGTACGCCACGCCCCTCGGGGGTCGGGGCCGGCCAGCACGGCGAGGATGGCGGTCAACCGGGCGCCGGGGTAGCCGGCCACGTCGTCCAGCCGGGCCGCCGCCCAGCCGAACCGCCGGTGCCGCGGCGACTTGTGACCGACCATCGCGTCGAGGGTGTTGACGGCCCGGAAGCCCACCAGCCCAGGCACGCCGCCCAGCGCGCCCCACACCAGTGCGCCCACGACGGCGTCCGAGGTGTTCTCCGCGACGGACTCCACGACCGCCCGTGCCAGCTGGTCCTCGTCCAGAGCCTGCGGGTCGCGGCCGCACAGATGGGGCAGCCGCTCGCGCGCCGCCCGGATGTCCCCGGCGGACAGGGCGGCGCCGATCGCGCGCGCCTCCCGTACCAGGGAGGTCCCGCCGAGCACGGCCCAGGTCGCCGCCGCCGTCAGGGCGACGGAGGCGGGGCCGGAAGGGCGTGCCACGCGCTGCAGCCCGGCCGCGGCCGCCATCGCGCCGCCCGCACACAGCGCCGTGTGGAGGGCGCCCCGGCCGCGGTGGTCGCGCCACAACGCGCGCTCCAGCCCGGCGGCGGCGCTGCCGAACAGCGCCACGGGGTGACCGCGGCGCGGGTCGGCGAGGGCGAGGTCGGCGAGCCAGCCGAGGGTGGTACCGGTGGCGAACGCGCACGCCGCGGCGGCGCCGGTGTCGGGTGAACGGCCGGGGCCGCGCATCACAGGAGTCCTCACTCAGGGTCCGCGCCCTGGTTCGACGTGACCGGCGACGAGAGTCTCCTGGCTCCCGGATCGGCGGCACCCCCGGCCTTCCAGCCCTGCGTTCGGGCCGTGGCCATGGGCGGGGGTCCGCTCCCCGGTGACAGTGGCGGGACCGCGCCGGATTCGCACCGGACTTCCTCTCCTGCCGCCGTTGGCGGTTCCGATACCACCACGCGCCGCTCCGGCCCGTCAACTCACCGCGACGGTCTGTGGAAAAGAGGAAACCCCAGCTCACGGCCGGAAAGCCGGGAGCTGAGGTCAACTTCACACCGCGGTGCGCGCGGAGGTGCGGGTCAGGCGACGATCAGGTAGATCCCGTACGCGACCGCCGCCGCGCACAGCGCGAAGCACAGGTAAGCGCCGGTGCGGGCCACGGCCGGGCCGCCGGCGGAGGTACCCGCCTCGCCGCCGTCCGCGGTGGCCTGCTTGGACAGGCCCACGATGCCGAGGGTGAACAGGCCGACGAGTCCGACGGTCACGGCGAGGCTGACGCCGAAGACGGAGCCGAGGGCAGCCCAGTCGATGTGCATGATGCTGGTTCCTTCCGGTGCCGGTGCGGCGCCGCCGTCAGGCGGAGGCCTGGGCGGGGTCGGCGTCGACGGTGGCGGCGGCCGTGAGACCGGGGGGCGGCGGGATCACCGCGGCGATGGCCGTGGTGATGACGCCCGGCTCCGCGGCGGTGCCGTGGGCCTCGGCCTCGTTGACGTTGGTGTGGTCGACGGGCTTGCGGCGCGAGGCGATCCAGATCGCGGTGCAGGCCGCGAGCGCCAGGACGGCGACCGCGGTGACGCCCAGGTCTCCCTGGTCGGCCAGGAGCGCGGCGGCCGCCGCGACCAGGCCGGCGGCCGGAAGGGTGAGCGCCCATGCGGCGGACATGCGACCCGCGGTGCTCCAGCGGACGACGCCGCCCTTGCGGCCGACACCGGCGCCCATGACGGAACCGGAGCAGACCTGTGTGGTGGACAGCGAGAAGCCGAGGTGCGAGGAGGCCAGGATGACGGTGGCGGCGCCGGTCTGGGCGGCGAAGCCCTGCGGCGGCTGGATGTCGGTGATGCCCTTGCCCATGGTGCGGATGATCCGCCAGCCGCCGATGAAGGTGCCGAGGGCGATGGCCATGCCCGCCGACACGATGACCCACAGCGGCGGGTCGGAGTCGGGGGCGACGACATTGCCCGCGATCAGGGCGAGGGTGATGACACCCATGGTCTTCTGTGCGTCGTTGGTGCCGTGCGCGAGGGAGACCAGACCGGCCGAGGCGATCTGTCCGGCCCGGTAGCCCTTGGCGGTGGCGGCGGGGTCGGCGTTGCGGCCGATGCGGTACGTCAGCCGGGTCGCCAGCATGGCGGCGATGCCGGCGACCACCGGGGCGCAGACGGCCGGGATCAGGACCTTCATGACGACCGCGTCACCGTTGATCGAGCCCCAGCCCGACGAGGCGACGGAGGCGCCGATGAGGCCGCCGAACAGGGCGTGGGAGGAACTGGAGGGAAGGCCCGCCAGCCAGGTCAGCAGGTTCCAGACGATCGCGCCGACGAGCCCCGCGAAGATCACCTCGGGCCTGATGCCCGCGGTCTCGTCGAGGATGCCGCCGGAGATCGTCTTCGCCACCTCCACGGAGAGGAAGGCGCCGACGAGATTGAGCACGGCGGACATGGCCACCGCCGTCTTGGGCTTGAGCGCGCCAGTGGAGATGGTGGTCGCCATCGCATTGGCGGTGTCGTGGAAACCGTTCGTGAAGTCGAACACGAGTGCGGTAATGATCACGATTCCGATCAGGAGCGTGATGTGTTCCATTGACCCAGGCATTCGTTCGATCGGACAGTGGCGGTGGCGACCGTACGGAGTCCGGATGAACGGAAGGTGAACGAGGGGAGGCGCGGCGGTGCCAGTGCGCGCGGGGGGTGCGGGGCGGGCTGCACTTCGCCCGGTATTCAACGCTTCTGTGCCTTTTACCGCGCCTTTCTGGTGCGGCGGAAGAGATCCTGGTCACGGGGGTCGGACGCGGTGGATCCCACGCTGGTGCGTCTCGCGCCCGAAGGGCGCGAGACGGCGGGACAGCCGAACACCCGGCGCGGCACCCACCGGCGCTCCACGTACCGGCCGCATCCCCTCAGCGGCGGCCCGAGATGCGGTCCGCGATGCGGGCGACGCGGTCGGTCTCCGTGCTGCGGCCGGTCTGCTCGCGGCGGTCGGCGGCGCGGTAGGCCGCGTACAGCCCGTGCACCCCGATCCACCGGAACGGCTCCGGCTCCCAGCGCCGCACGCGGTGGTGCACCCACGGCAGGGCCGTCAGCTCCGTGCCGTGCGCCTGGCCGGAGTCCAGCTGGACGAGGTCCCGCAGCGTCCGCGCCGCCAGGTTCGCCGTCGCGACACCGCTGCCGACGTAGCCGCCCGCCCAGCCGAGGCCGGTGGAGCGGTCCAGCTCCACCGTCGCGCACCAGTCGCGCGGTACGCCGAGCACCCCGGACCAGGCGTGGTCGACCGCCACCCGCCCCGTCGCCGGGAAGAAGCGCACCAGGAGCTCGCGCAGCGCCTCGATGGTCGCCGCCTGCGTGCGGCCGTCGTCGTCCGTGCGCGAGCCGAAGCGGTACGGCACCCCGCGGCCGCCGATGGCGACCCGGTCGTCGGCGGTGCGCTGCGCGTACATGTACGCGTGTGCCATGTCGCCGAGCGCCTCGCGGCCCTCCCAGCCGATGGTGTCCCAGACCTCCTTCGGCAGCGGCTCCGTCACGATCATCGAGGAGTTCATCGGCAGCCACGACCGCTTCTGGCCCTTGAGCGAGGCGGTGAACCCCTCCGTGCAGCGCAGGACGTAGGGGGCGCGCACGCTGCCGAACGGCGTGAGCGCGTGCTTGGGCCGGATCTCGGTCACCGGGGTCGACTCGTGGACGACGACGCCGAGCGCCTCCACCGCCCGGGCCAGCCCCTGCACCAGCTTCACCGGGTGGACGCGTGCACCGTGCGGCGTCCAGGTACCGCCGGCCGTCCCGGCGACCCTGATCCGCGCGGCGGACTCGGCCGCGCCCAGCAGCAGGCGGTCCTTCTCGCCGAAGGCGACCTCGGTCTCGTGGAACGCCCTGAGCCGGGCCAGCTGCGCGGGGGAGTGCGCGACCTCGAGCACGCCGCCCTTGTGGATGTCCGCGTCGATGCCCTCTTCGGCGGCGACCCGGATCACCTCGTCCACCGTCCCGTTCATCGCGCGTTGCAGGGCCACGGCGGCGTCACGGCCGTGCAGCGCGGCGTAGCGGTCGCGGCCGGCGATGCCGTTGTACAGCCAGCCGCCGTTGCGGCCGGAGGCGCCGTAGCCGCAGAAGCGCTGCTCCAGGACGACGATCCGCAGGAAGGGCACGGCCTTCTTGAGGTAGTAGGCGGTCCACAGTCCCGTGTAGCCGCCCCCGACGATGCACACGTCGGCGGTGGTGTCCCCGGGCAGCGGCTCACGCGGCGCGGGCAGCCCCGACTTCGCGTACCAGAAGGAGATGCCGCCGTTGACGGTGGTCATGGTGCCCCTGCAATTCGTATGCGCGATCGGTCCGGAAGGTGTGCCGGGACGTTACTGTGCCCCGGGAGCGGGCGGCAACGGTCAACCTGTCAGGATCAGCGCTCGGAGGTGGCACGGATGTCGGTGCGGAACGCGGTGGCGCGGGCCTGGTCGGAGCTGGTGGACACGGCCCGCCGTTCGGTCGACGACGGCCTCGTGGTCGGTACGTCCGGCAATGTGTCGGTGCGTGTGGGTGACGACCTCGTGCTCGTCACCCCCAGCGGAGTGCCCTACCACCGCCTCGGCCCGGACGACACGGTCGGGGTCGGCCTGGACGGCAAGCAGGTGCTCGGCAAGCTGCGCCCGACGAGCGAGCTGGCGATGCACCTGGCGATCTACCGGCACACCGACGCGGGCGCCGTCGTCCACACCCACGCCGTGCACGCCACCGCCGTCTCCACGCTCCTCTACGAACTCCCCGCCATCCACTACATGGCCGCGGCCCTGGGCGGCCGGATACGCGTCGCGGACTACGCCACGTACGGCAGCGAGGAACTGGCGGCCAACGTCCTGCGCGCGCTCCGCGACCGCACGGGCTGCCTGCTGCGCAACCACGGCACCATCGTCTACGGCGACGACCTCGAGCAGGCCTACGACCGCACCGCCCAGCTGGAATGGATGTGCCAGGTCTGGCTCGCGGCCCGCTCGGTGGCCGGTTTCTCGCCCTCGCTGCTGTCCAAGCGCGAACTCGCCCGCGTCGCCGAGAGGCTGCGCCAGTACGGCCAGCCCGGTGACGATGCGGAGGAGGAGCACGAGGTGAACGAGGTGCTTGGGGGGCAGGAGGGCCACGAGGGCCACGAGCCCGCCGACACCTACGACGCCGACGGGGAGGACGACGCCCACGGGGAGCACGGGGCCGTCCGCGCCGGCGTCCCCCGGCCCCGCGAGTCCCACGAGGACGAGCGCGACTGAGCCCGGACGGCTCCGCCCACTGGCCACCGCGGGTGTGCGCGCGGAGACTGGAGGCGATGCGCCTCACCACCGCGGCGGCCCTCGCCGCCACGACAGCGTTCGGTGCCGGGGCGGCCGCGGTGGCGGCCGGGCGGCATGTGTCCGAGCTTGCCCTGAGGCCGACCGCGGACGGCATCGACCCGGACCCGCTCACCGTCCACGCCGTGACCGGGCAGGACATCACCCTCAGCCGGACCCTGGGCACCGCCCGGCGCGGTGTGCACGGCCTGATGTCCGCCAGGGTGCACGTCACCGTCGGCGAGGTGCTCTCGACGGCCCCGGACTCCGTGACCCGCCGACTGGTGCGGATCAACCGCGGCGGCGTCGCGCCGGGCGACCAGGTGCGGCTCACCCCGCAGGTGCACGTCGGCACCCCGGGATCGGCCCTCGGCCTGGAGTACCGGGACGCCGAGATCCCCGCCGAACTCGGACTGCTGCCCGCCTGGTTCGTGCCCGGTGCCCGTGACACCTGGATCGTCCTCGCGCACGGCCTCGGCACCTCCCGCGAGCTCGGCATGAACGTCATGGCGTTCCTGGCCGACCTGCGGCTGCCCCTCCTGGCGTTCTCCTACCGCAACGACGCCGGCGCGCCCCCCTCGTGGGACGGCATCGGCCACCTCGGCGACTCCGAATGGCGCGACCTCGACGCGGCGATGCGCTACGCGGTACGGCACGGCGCGCGCCGGCTGGTGCTGCACGGCTGGTCCACCGGCGGCACGATGGCGCTGCGGGCCGCCTGCCACTCCCCGTTGCGCTCCCTGGTGTCCGGGATGGTCCTGGACTCGCCGGTGCTCGACTGGCAGAGCACGGTCCGTGCCGCCGCTGCCTCCCGGGGCGCCCCCCGCGCTCTGCTGCCCCTCGGCGTGCGCGCCACCGAGGGCCGCACCGGCCTGCACGCGGAGCGGATCGCGGAGGCGGCCCACCCGGAACGACTGGACGTCCCCACGCTCGTCTTCCACGGGCCCGGCGACACGCTCTCCCCGTGGGGGCCGTCCCGCCAACTCGCCCGTCAGCGGCCGGATCTCGTCACGCTGCACGCCGTCAGCGGCGCCTCGCACGCGGCGATGTGGAACGCCAACCCCTCAACATACGAGGAGGCCCTCCGGCGCTTCCTCACCCCCCTCCTCTGACGCCCTCCCTACGTGGTCTTTATGTCCTAATAAAGGTCTATCTCTCCCGGCAATTCGGGCGGCGTCAATCCCGGTACGGGGACGCTCGTTTGGGTTTCCGGGTGCTCACCCGCAAGACTGCTCCCGTGACGTCCCGTATCCCGCGAGACACTCCGCTGCGTCTTGTCCCGCGCAGGCCACTCGCCACCGCGCGCCGTGCCGCCACGGTGCGGCGAAGCCGCCCGCCGCGGCCGCCGGAGGGAATCCCGGCGCTGCCCGAGCTCGCCCGCAGGGCGCGCACCGAACTCTCGGACGCCGTGCGGCTGGCCCGCTGGGCCGACGTGGAGACCGGCGCCGCCGCCCCCGGGACCGCCGGGATACTGCGGGACTCCGACGTGCTGCGGGCCGCCGCCGCCCTGGCCCTGACGGAGCGGCAGGTACGCGCCGCCTGGGACCGGGCCCGGCTGACCGGCCTGATCGAGCTGCACAAAGGAGGTGCCGCCCGACCCGGCTGGCGCCTGCGCGCCTGGGACCGCGACGACACCGCCGTGCTGCGCGGCTGGGTCGCGCTCTTCGACGCCTGGTCGCTGGCGCACCCGGCGGCGCTCGAGCCGGAGTGCGCCGACGCCGACCCCTCGCTCGTCGCCGAGGTCGTCGAGGCCGCACCGCAACTGCTCTCCCTGCTCCACCTCTCCTCCGGTCCGGTCGCCGTGGCCGTGCTGCTGGACCTGTTGCGGCAGCGTGTGGCCGAGCTACGCGCGGAGCGCCACGAGCCCCCGGCCGGCGGCGGCCGCGACGAACTGCCCGCACTGCTGGACTGGACGCTGGACGCGCTCGCCCGCGTCGGCGCCCTCAAGCCCCGTGATCCGGCCCGCCCCGGCGAGGTCACCATCACCGCGCTCGGCAGCTGGGCGGTGTGGGTGAAGCTGGAACAGATCTGCGTGGCCGCGCAGGGCCCCGCCGGGCACTTCGAGCACTCCGCCGAGGAGATGCTCAAGGCCTGCATCGGAATGGCGCCCGGCGCCGCCCGCGACGAGTACAAGGCCTGGCTGGCGGCCCGCCCGGTGGCCCAGGCGGTGGGCGAGTTCCTGGAGGTGGCGCGCGGCGACGACGCCCTGCTGCGCGCCCTGGCCTTCGAGGCGCTGCGCGTCGTCGGCGGCCCGGCGGAGCCCGCCGTGCGCGACGTGGTGGACGAGGCCGGGCTGCGGCCCTACGCGCTGCTCTGGCTCGCCGAGCACGAGGGCGCGGACCCGGAGGACGTCGCTGCGCTGCTCACCCGCGAGGAGTCCACCTGGCTGTGGGTGGACACCGCCGCGGCCGTCGCCGACCACGGCGAGAGCCACCTGCTGGTGAGTCATCTCGAGACGGCCGTCCAGGGCTCGGTCACCCGCCTCCTGGAGGAGCTGCGCCACGCGGGCCACCCCCGCACCGTCCAGGTGCTCGTCGCCCTGGCCGCCGCGCACCCCGACCCGGCCCTGTCCAAGATGATCCGCCGGGCCGCCTTCCAGGTGCACACCGGCGGAGAGTGACGACAGGTCCCGTCCCTACTCCGGTATCCGCGGCACATAGGTGCCGAAGGACCAGAGGTTGCCCTCCGGGTCGCGGGCCGTGTAGTCCCGCGACCCGTAGTCCTGGTCGCTGAGCGGCAGCACGACCTCGGCCCCGGCGGCGACGGCGCGCTCGTGGTGGGCGTCGGTGTCCTCCACGGCCACGTACGCCGACGCGGCGCCCAGGTCCGCGGCGATCCGGCTGAACGCGGTGCCCGAGCGCTCGCTGCCGAGCATCACCACTCCGTTGCCGTAGGCCAGTTCCGCGTGCGCCACGATGCCGTCCTCGTCCTCGTACACCGCGACCTCGGTGAACCCGAAGGCCTCCTTGAGGAAGACGATGGCAGCCTTCGCGTCCTTGTAGCGCAGCGTCGGGCAGACGGTGGGCGCGGTTGCCTTCCCGGCCATGACGATCACTCTCCCCTTCCGGGACCGGACGTCCTGTCTCGACGTGGATCTCAGTCTGGCAGGGGGGTCTGACAATGACCCCGGGAACGGACATTCCGGCCGGTCAACGCCGGAAGGTGTCGCAGTCGCCGGGGGCGCCGGAGTCCAGTCCGGTGGTGAACCACTGCTGACGCTGCGCGGACGAGCCGTGCGTCCAGGACTCCGGGGTCACCCGGCCCTGCACCCGTGACTGGATCGCGTCGTCGCCGACCGCCGCGGCCGCGTCCAGCCCCCGGCGGATGTCCTCCTCGTCGAGCGCGCTGATCATCGGGCTGCCCGTGTCCTCGTCCATGGTCCGGGTGGCGTTGCGCGCCCACACGCCCGCGTAGCAGTCGGCCTGCAGTTCCACGCGCACCGAGTTGCTGCCCGGGCCGGTGAGCCGGTCCTGCGCCTTGCCCAGCGTCCCCACCAGGCCCTGCACATGGTGCCCGTACTCGTGGGCGACGACGTAGCTCTCGGCGAACGGCCCGCCCTGCGCCCCGAAACGGCTGGTCAGGGTCGAGAAGAAGTCCAGGTCGAGGTAGACCTTGCGGTCCACGGGGCAGTAGAAGGGCCCCGACGACGGGTCGGCGACCCCGCACCCGGTGCTGATGGGCCGGTCGAAGAAGACGGTCGGTGCGGGCTCATAGGTCATGCCGCGCTTGCGGAACTCCGACGCCCAGTACGCCTGCACGTTGTTGATCACCCCGACCATGCGGCACTCCTGGCGGGCGTTGGCGTCGGCGCCGGTGCGGCAGCCGGCGGCGAGGTCGGAGCCCGAGTTCGTGCCCGGGGCCCGGCCCGGCGGATCGGAGGAGAGCCCCAGCTGGTCGGGACTGATGCCGAAGATCAGTCCGATCACCACGACGATCAGCCCCGCGAGACCACCCCCCACCAGCTTGCCCCGCGGTCTGCCGCCGGGAGGTCCGCCGCCTCGCCGGTCCTCCACCTGGGACGTGTCGAGCGATGCGTCGTCGTCGAACTGCATACCTCCGATTATCTGCCGCTCTATCCCCCGAGGCCCGTCGCGGCCGCCGGGACGGGGACCGCCCCGCCCTGCCCCGGCCCCGGCCGAAAACCGCTTGCCGGGTACCCGTGCCGCCCCCGGTAGACTGGAGTCATGGCAGTGATCCTCACGCATTAGACGGCGTCCGACCGCGACCACCGCGACCACATCGTCCGACTGCCGTCCGATACGCCCTGGAGCTTCTTCCCGTGATTACTGCCACCGGCATCGAGCTGCGCGCCGGAGCTCGCGTCCTCATCGAGTCCGCCTCCTTCCGCATCGCCCGCGGCGACCGCGTCGGCCTGGTCGGCCGCAACGGCGCCGGCAAGACGACCCTCACCAAGGTGCTCGCGGGCGAGGGCCTGCCCGCCGGCGGCAGCGTGACGCGTTCCGGTGAGGTCGGTTATCTGCCCCAGGACCCGCGCACCGGCGACCTCGACGTGCTGGCCCGTGACCGCATCCTGTCCGCCCGCGGCCTGGACACCGTGCTCCGCAAGATGCGCGAGAACGAGGAGCGGATGGCCAACGGCAAGGGTGCCACTCGCGACAACGCGATGAAGAAGTACGCGCGCCTGGAGACCGAGTTCCTCACCAAGGGCGGTTACGCCGCCGAGGCCGAGGCCGCCACCATCGCTGCCGCCCTGGGTCTGCCCGACCGGGTCCTCGCCCAGCCGCTGCACACGCTCTCCGGCGGTCAGCGCCGCCGTGTCGAGCTGGCCCGCATCCTGTTCTCCGACGCCGACACCCTGCTGCTCGACGAGCCGACCAACCACCTCGACGCCGACTCCATCCTGTGGCTGCGGGACTTCCTCAAGACCTACCGCGGCGGCTTCATCGTCATCTCCCACGACATCAACCTGGTGGAGACGGTCGTCAACAAGGTCTTCTACCTGGACGCCAACCGTTCCCAGATCGACGTCTACAACATGGGCTGGAAGCAGTACCTCACCCAGCGGGAGGCCGACGAGAAGCGCCGCAAGCGCGAGCGCGCCAACGCCGAGAAGAAGGCCGCGACCCTCAACGCCCAGGCCGACAAGATGCGCGCCAAGGCCACCAAGACCGTCGCCGCCCAGAACATGGCGCGCCGCGCGGACAAGCTGCTGTCGGGGCTGGAGGCGGTGCGGCAGTCCGACAAGGTCGCCAAGCTGCGCTTCCCGGATCCCGCGCCCTGCGGCAAGACCCCGCTGACGGCCGAGGGGCTGTCCAAGTCGTACGGCTCGCTGGAGATCTTCACCGACGTCGACCTGGCCATCGACAAGGGCTCCCGGGTCGTCATCCTCGGCCTCAACGGTGCCGGCAAGACGACGCTTCTGCGGCTGCTGGCGGGCGTCGAGCAGCCCGACACCGGCGAGGTCGTCCCCGGCCACGGCCTGAAGCTGGGCTACTACGCCCAGGAGCACGAGACCCTCGACCCCGACCGGACCGTGCTGGAGAACATGCGCTCGGCGGCGCCCGACATGGACCTGGTCGCCGTCCGCAAGATCCTGGGCTCGTTCCTCTTCTCCGGCGACGATGTCGACAAGCCCGCCGGCGTGCTGTCCGGCGGTGAGAAGACCCGGCTCGCGCTCGCCACCCTCGTCGTCTCCAGCGCCAACGTGCTGCTGCTCGACGAGCCCACCAACAACCTCGACCCGGCCAGTCGCGAGGAGATCCTCGGCGCGCTGCGCACGTTCACGGGCGCGGTGGTCCTCGTCACCCACGACGAGGGCGCGGTGGAGGCGCTGCAGCCCGAGCGGATCATCCTCCTGCCCGACGGCGTCGAGGACCTGTGGGGCCAGGACTACGCCGACCTCGTCGCGCTCGCCTGATCTTCCGGGGCCCGCCGCCGATCATCCGTGTGGATCACTCCACCGGATCATTCGGCCGACGGGCGGTCCTTCATCTGTGTGAGACGGACTCGTACTCCGGCGCGGGAACGTGCGAAATACCGGACGTAGGGATGTATCAGCCACGTCACACGGGGAAACTCCTTACCGGCTCGGGTGACCTGCCTTTTCTCCGCCGCGCTCCGGGAGGGGTCCGGGAACGCCCGGCGGAATGCCGGATTCCACTTGTTCGGCACGAGGTGTCCGTGTCAACTGCGCGCCAAATGTTGTCGCACGGACCTTGCCGAATGGGTGGCCAGGAAGTCTCCTAGGGGTGATCATGAGAGTCACAGAGCGCACTTCCCTAGAGGAGGCACGGGTGGCCGAGACTCTGAAGAAGGGCAGCCGGGTGACCGGCGCCGCGCGCGAGAAGCTCGCGGCAGACCTCAAGAAGAAGTACGACGGTGGAGCAAGCATCCGGGCGCTGGCCGAGGAGACCGGCCGCTCGTACGGCTTCGTCCACCGGATGCTCAGTGAGTCCGGCGTGACCCTGCGCGGTCGCGGCGGAGCGACACGAGGCAAGAAGGTTTCCACGGCCTGACACAGCCGGGCGCCTCGCGTGGCGGCTCGGAGTCGTGGTGGACCACCCGGTCGCGGAAACGGCCGACCGGGTGGTTACTCTTCGGTAATCCAGACTGCGGATCGCCAGGAGGTGCCCGATGTCCGACCCCACCGTGCTGCTGGAACGTGATGGCGTACGGCTCGCGACGGAGGATTCCGTCGCCACCGTGACGCTGTGCAACGCGGCCAAGCGCAACGCCCAGTCGCCCGCCATGTGGCGGGCGCTGGTCGAGGCCGGCCGCCTGCTGCCGGGCAGCGTACGGGTCGTCGTGCTCCGCGCGGAGGGTGTGTCCTTCTCCGCCGGGCTGGACCGGCAGGCCTTCACGCCCGAGGGATTCGACGGCGAGCCGTCTTTCGTCGACCTCGCGCGCGCTCCCGAGGGTGAACTCGACGCCACGATCGCCGAGTACCAGTCGGCGTTCACCTGGTGGCGGCGGAACGACGTCGTCACCGTCGCCGCCGTACAGGGGCACGCCATCGGGGCGGGCTTCCAGCTGGCCCTCGCCTGCGACCTGCGCGTCGTCGCCGACGACGTGCAGTTCGCCATGCGCGAGACCAGCCTGGGCCTGGTCCCCGACCTCGCCGGCACCAAGCCGCTGACCGAACTGGTCGGCTACGCCCGGGCGCTGGAGATCTGCGCCACGGGCCGCTTCGTCGGCGCCGAGGAGGCCTGTGCCACCGGCCTCGCCAACGTCGCCGTCCCGGCGGCCGAGCTGGACGGCACCGTCAAGGACCTGGTGGGCGCCCTGCTGGCCGCGCCGCGCGACGCGGTCATCGAGACCAAGGCCCTCCTCCGCGAGGCCTCCGGGCGAACGTACGACGAGCAGCGCGTGGCCGAGCGCGCCGCGCAGGGCCGCCGGTTGCGGGACCTGGCGGGCGTGGGGGAGTAGCGGCCCTCCGCCGGGGGCCGCGGTCCGGGGCCTCAGCCCCCGGCGATGTCGGTGACCACGACGGTCGTGGCGTCCTGCGTCACGGCCGTCACCGCCGCGGCCACTGCCCGTCCGACGTCCAGGGCGCGATGGCCCGTGCCCACCGCGATCTGCACCTGGGAGGGATGGCGCTGCCCGCCCAGCCGCGAGGTCAGCCCGGCGACCCCGGGCACCGCCGCGGCGGCGCGGCCCGCGGTGGTGGTCCTCCGCCCCTCCTCCGGCGGGTCGGCGTCCTCCTCGGGGCATGCCGGCCGGGGGCCGCCCTCCTCCAGCAGTCCGGTGACCGTCAGGTCGATCGCCTCCGGCTCCAGCCCGACACTCTCGACGGCCGCTTCCCACAGTGCGTCGCGCAGCCGTCCGGCCGACTCGGGCAGCGGATGGTCCGCAGTGGCCTCGAAGCCGGCCTCCACCCGCAGCGGCCGTCTCGGCAGCGCCCCGGCCGGCGCCGACCCCGGCGCCGACCCCGGCGGCGCCCCGGCCGCGCCGGCGGACTCGCCCTCCGCTCCGTCCGGCCCCTTCGCCGCGCCGATGCGCAGCGCGCCCAGGCGGATCCCCGGCACCGCTTCGGCGGCCGCGCGCAGCACCCCGGCCGCCGCCCGTTCGGTGACCCACACCGTGTCCCCGGGGCCGCCGAGCGGGAGCACCCGGCCGAGCCCGAGTTGCCGGCGCACCGAACGAGCCAGCCGGTCCGCGGTCATCGGCCGTCACCTCCTCCGCTGCGCGTCCGCGCGGGCCGCCGTCCTGGCCCTGATCGCTGCATCCTCACAGCGCGACGGGGCATGCCCACATAGTGTGGTGCAAGGAGCAGCCCGTACCGCTCCCGCCATCGGAAACCCGAAGGGAAGAGGTGCGATGACCGACACCGCGCAACAGGCGGAGGGGCGGGGCCGGACCCTGGAGAAGGGGACCAGCCCGGCCGGCAACGGCACGTCAGGGCGGCGGGCACCCCTGGGCGATCCCGCGACACGCGGGCGGACCACCATCGCGGACGGCGTGGTCGAGAAGATCGCCGGGCTCGCGGCGCGCGACGTGGAGGGCGTGCACGCCCTCGGCTCCGGCGTCTCCCGGGGCTTCGGCGCGGTCCGCGACCGGGTGCCCGGCGGCAGGTCCGTGACCCGGGGCGTGCGGGCCGAGGTGGGCGAGGTGCAGGCCGCCCTCGACCTGGACATCGTCGTGGACTACGGGGTCTCGATCGTGGCGGTCGCGCACGGGGTGCGCGAGAACGTCATCGCGGCCGTGGAGCGGATGACCGGTCTCGAGGTCATCGAGGTCAACATCGCGGTGGGCGACGTCAAGCTCCCTGAGGACACGGACGACGACGACCAGGAGCAGCGGGTCCAGTGACGGGCCCCGGGAGGGAAACAGGGAGCGGACGATGAGCATGGCCGTGCTCGGCTTGATCGTCGGGATGGCGCTCGGATTCGCCGGTTACTTCGGCGGGTTCGCGGCCTTCCTGCTGGTGGCGGCGCTCGGCGCCGTCGGTTTCGTCGTCGGCCGGTTCCTCGACGGCGACCTGGAACCCGGGGAGTTCTTCCGCAGCCGTGACCGGAGGCGGTGAGCCACGCAGATGACGGCCGCGGCGCCGACACCCACGTCACCCGCCCCGCCCCCCGTCCCCGGCGTGCGCGGTTCGCTCCGCCTCGCCGACCGCGTGCTGGCGAAGATCGCCTCCCAGGCGGCCCGTGAGGCGCTTGTCGACGCCCCCGGCCGGGAGTACGTGCCGCGCGACGCGCGTCCCCAGGCCGGCGTCTCCGTCCACCGCGAGGAGGTGTACGTACGGCTCTCCGTCGAACTCGGCTACCCAGTGGACATCGCCGCGGTGTGCCGCTCGGTGCGCCGACATGTCGCCTACCGAGTCGAGGAGTTGACCGGCGTCGCGGTCGTCGGGGTGACCGTGGAGGTCGAGCGGCTGCACTCGCGGGCCAGCCACGTCCTGGAGGAGGCGAGGGTCCGGTGAGCGATCTCGGCCCGGCCCCGCTCGCGCCACCCCCGGGACCGCCGTCCGGACCGCCGCCGGCCGGTTCCCGCCCGCGGCGGCGCTTCTGGTCCCCGCGCCGCCTCCCGGCCGCGATCACCGCCGCCCTCCTGGCCGTCGCGGCCGGGCTGCTGCTCTACGACGTCGCGGCGGTCCGCGCCGGACGGCCCGGGATGGCCTGGCGCCGGACCCTCGCCGGCGAACTGGCCACCCGCCCGCTGGACGATCCGTGGATCCTGGCCGCGGCCTGCGTGGCGGTCGTGCTCGGGCTCTGGCTGCTCGTGCTGGCCGTCACCCCGGGGCTCCGCGACGTGCTCGCCATGCGCGCCGGAACGGCGCCCGTACGGGCCGGACTCGACCGTCACGCCGCCGAACTCACCCTGCGCGACCGCGCGGTGGAGGTCTCCGGGGTGCGCTCGGCACGCGTCACGGTCACCCGCCGCACCGCCACCGTGCGCGCGGTGGTCGCCTTCCGGGAGACGGAGGCGGTACGCGCCGATCTGGCGGCCACCCTGGCCGAGGCCATGGAACAACTGGGCCTGGCCCGGCCGCTCGGCCTGGCGCTGCACGTCCGCCGCATGGAAGAGGGGTGAGGCGCGGTGCGCGCCATCGTCAATCGTGCCGTCCTCGCCCTCGTGGGGCTGGCCCTGGTGCTCCTCGGCGCCCTTGTGCTGTGTTCGGCGACGGGCCTGCTGCACCGTCCGTACACCGGGCGGGACGACGTACTGCTCAGCGAAGGCGACCGGACCCGCTACGAGGACGCCTCCTGGTGGTGGCCCACCGTGATCGGCGTGCTGGCCCTGATCGTGCTGTGCGCCGTGTGGTGGCTGCTCGCCCAGGTGCGCGACCGCAGGCTGCGCCGGCTGGCGGTGGACGCCGCCGACGACGGCGTGGCCCTGCTGCGCGGCCGGGCCCTGGAGGAGATGATCGCCGCCGACGCCGAGCAGCTCCACGGCGTCGACCACGCCACCACCGCCATCATGGGCACGCCCACCGCGCCCCGCGCCCGGCTGCAGCTCGCCCTGTCCCCGCACGCCGTCCCCGGCGACGTCCTGGACGGACTCGACTCCGCCGTCCTGGACCGCGCCCGGGTCAGTGCCGGCGTCCCCCGGCTCCCCGCGGAGGTCCGCCTGCGTGCCGTCAGCCACCGGGCGGCCCGCGTCAGCTGACCCGCGCGGACGGGGGTGCGGCGTTGTCCGCGACGACGCCGGTCGCCCGCTCGGGGCCGCCCAGCGCCGCGACGGCGGCGGCCACCGAGTCCTCGTGGCGGCCGCCGACGACCACCCGCGCGCCGTCGGCGACCAGTTCCCGCGCGGCGGCGAAGCCCAGCCCGCGGGTCCCGCCCGTGACGACGTGCGCCCTGTCCCTCGGCCCGCGATCCATGGCGTCATCGTGCCGCGTCGCGGCCGGAGAGCGTGAGTGCCGTGTTGACCAGGCCGATGTGGCTGAACGCCTGCGGGAAGTTGCCCAGCTGACGCCGATCGACCGGGTCCCACTCCTCCGCCAGCAGGCCGACGTCGTTGCACAGGCCCAGCAGCCGTTGGAACAGCTCGCGAGCCTCGTCGGTGCGGCCGATGCGGTGCAGCGCGTCGGCGAGCCAGAACGAGCAGGCCAGGAAGGCGCCTTCGCCGCCGGGCAGCCCGTCCACACTGCTGTCCTCCAGGGTGTAGCGGCGGACGAAGCCGCCGTGGTCCAGTTCGCGACGCACCGCCTCCACCGTGCCGACCACCCGGCTGTCGGTGACGGGCAGGAAGCCCACCTGTGGGATGAGCAGGGTCGCCGCGTCCAGTTCCTTGGAGCCGTAGTACTGCGTGAAGGTGTTGCGCTCCCGGTCGAAACCCCTGCGGCACACCTCACGGTGCACCGCGCTGCGCATCGCCCGCCAGGAGTCCGCGTCGCCGGACAGGTGCGGATGGCTCTCCAGGGTGCGCACCGCGCGGTCGGCGGCCACCCAGGCCATCACCTTGGAGTGCACGAAGTGCTGCCGGTCGCCGCGCACCTCCCACAGGCCCTCGTCGGGCTCTTGCCACTTGGACTCCAGGAAGTCCATCAGCGTGCGCTGCACCGCCCAGGCGTGGGGTTCGTCGCGCAGCCCGAAGCTGCGGGCGAGGAAGAGCGAGTCGAGGACCTCGCCGTAGACGTCGAGCTGAAGTTGCTTGGCCGCGGCGTTGCCGGTCCGCACCGGCAAGGACGCCTCGTACCCCGGGAGCCAGTCCAGCTCCTCCTCGGGCAGCCGGCGCTCGCCCGTCAGCCCGTACATGATCTGCAGGTCGGCGGGGTCGCCGGCGACGGCGCGCAGCAGCCAGTCGCGCCAGTGGTAGGCCTCCTTGAGGTAGCCGGTCTCCACCAGCACGTTCAGGGTGAGCGTCGCGTCGCGCAGCCAGCAGAAGCGGTAGTCCCAGTTCCGCACCCCGCGGATCTCCTCCGGCAGCGAGGAGGTCGCCGCGGCGACGATCCCGCCGCTGGGCGCGTACGTCAGCGCCTTGAGGGTGATCAGCGAGCGCAGCACCGCGTCCCGCCAGGGACCGTCGTAGCGGCACGTGGCAGACCAGGACTCCCAGTCCTCGCAGCTCTGCTCCAGCGCCCGGAAGGGGTCGACCAGGCGCGGCCGGCTCTCGTGGGAGGGGTGCCAGGTCAGGGCGAAGGCGATCCGCTCGCCCTCGGCGACGGTGAAGTCGGCGTGCGTGGCGAAGCCCTTGCCGTACATGGGTACCTGGGGCTCGGTGCGCAGCCACACCGAGTCCGGCCCGGCGATCGCGACGCGGTGGCCGTCGGTGCGGCGCATCCAGGGGACGACCCTCCCGTAGTCGAAGCGCAGCCGCAGCTCGCTGGTCATGGCGACGTGCCCGCGCACCCCCTCGACGATGCGCATGACGTCCGGTGCGCGATCGCGCTGGGGCATGAAGTCGATCACTTTGGCGGTGCCGTCGCGGGTCTCCCAGACGCTCTCCAGCACCAGGGTGCCCTCGCGGTACGAGCGGCGTGTGCACGGTTCCTCGCGCCAGGCCGAGGCCGGGGCGATCCGCCAGTTGCCGTTGTCCTCGTCGCCCAGCAGCGCGGCGAAGCAGGCGGGGGAGTCGAAGCGGGGCAGGCACAGCCAGTCGATGGAGCCGCTCCTGGAGACCAGCACGGCGGTCTGCAGGTCGCCGATGATCGCGTAGTCCTCGATCAGTGCCGCCACGGCCGGCCTCCGCCTCTCCCGCTACGAGGGTCCCCGCTCTACGAGGGTGCCCCGGGCGTCAGGGCGACGCGACCGCAGCGGAGGCCGGCTCGGCCGTACCGCCCTCCTGCGCCGCCGCGTCGCGGGCGGCGAGCCGCTCCCGCCGCTCGCGGCGGACGAGGATGATCCAGCCGACCGGCACCATGGCGGTGAACAGCCACCACTGGATCGCGTACCCCATGTGCATGCCGATGCTGCCGTGGTCGGGGTCCGGGATCAGTTCCGGCTGCCGCCCGGAGGGCTTGGGGGAGGTCGTCGCCAGCTCGATGTAGCCGCCGACCGGCCGCTCCGCCGCGGGCAGGTCACGCGCCACCATCCCGCTGTTGATCAGCATGATCATGCGGTCGGGCAGTCCGCCCTTGTTCCGGATGCCGGTCGCCGCGGTGGTCTCGTCCGGGCGCAGCCGGCCGGTGACGGTGACCTCGCCGGACGGCGCCGCGGGAACCTTCGGGAACTTCGTCAGGTCGGTGCCGGCGGGGATCCAGCCCCGGTTCACCAGCACCGACCGGCCGTCGGCCAGGACCAGCGGGGTGATCACGTGGTAGCCGATGCTGTCCCCGTCGGCGGCGGTGCGCTGGCGGGCGACGACCTCATGGGCGGTGTCGTAGTGCCCGGTCGCGGTGACCGTGCGGTAGATCTGCCGCTTGGGCACGGCCGTGCCGGGGGCGGTCAGCGACTCCACAGGGACGGGCTTCGCCTCCAGGTTGTCCGCGATCAGGTGGTTGCTGGCCACCCGGCGCTCGTGCCGATGCAGCTGCCAGTAGCCCAGCTTGACCATGACGGGCATCAGGAGCAGTGCGATGAGGGTGAGGATCACCCACTGCCGGGACAACAGGAAGCGGTACACCCCACGACCGTACAACTCGGTCGCGGGGCGCTTTCCGGAGGGGTCGGGCGGTGTCGCGGCGCGGTCGACGGGATCAGCCGCCGCCCGGCAGCGAGCCGACCCGGTCCACGATGCCGCTGCGGCCCTCCGCCTTCGAACAGTGACCGCCGCAATACCAGTGGCCGTCGACCTCGACTCCGTGGCCGACGATGCGCACCCGGCAGTGCTCGCAGATCGGCGCCATCCGGTGGATGGCGCACTCGAAGCTGTCGAAGACGTGCACGGCCCCCTGGGCGTGCACTTCGAAGCTCATCACGTAGTCGTTTCCGCATACTTCGCATCGGGCCATGAGGCCCAGGGTGCTGGCCGGTCCCCGGCGCGGCAATCGGTGACCGGGTGCGTCGCGGGCGCACCACTCGAACGGCGGCGTCAGCCGTGCACGTCCGGCGCGGGGGCGACGTCCCTCAGCAGCTCGGCGAAGCGGCGCTCGTCGACGACCGGGGTGCCGAGCTGCCGGGCTCGCACCGTCTTCGTGGTGAGCGAGTCCGGGTCGTTGGTCACCAGGAGACTGGTCAGCCGGCTCACCGAGGACGACACGTGCAGACCCGCCTCGGTGGCGCGGTCCTCCAGCAGCTCGCGGTCGATGCTCGTGTCGCCCGAAAAGGCGACCCGCATCCCCTGCACCAGCGGTCCCCCGGCCTCCAGCCGCCCCGGGTTGGGGTAGGGGCAGGCGGGCCGCTTGCGCGAGGGCCGCCAGCTCATCGGCCGGTACGTGGTGCGGTAGCCCGCGGCGACCGACTGCGCGGGGACGGCCGTGTCGATCCACTCCGTCAGCGGGCGGCAGGCGTGCAGCGGCAACCGCAGTCCGCCCGCCGCGGCCTGCCGCAGGCTGGGGCGGAACACCTCCGCCAGCACGCGCGCGTCGTCCAGGGCGTGGTGGGCGCGCTGCTGGACGACACCGAAATGCGCCGCCAGGGACTCCAGCTTGTGGTTGGTCAGCGGCAGCCCCAGTGCCTTGGAGAGCACGATGGTGCACAGCCGGTGCTCCACGGGGGCCACGGTGCCCGCCCGCGCGAATTCCCGGGCGAGCATGGACCAGTCGAAGACCGCGTTGTGGGCGACGAACACCCGGCCCGACAGTCGTTCCGCCAGCTCCGCGGCGACCTCGCGGAAGAGCGGGGCGTCCGCCAGCATGTCCGAGGTGAGGCCGTGGATCCACACCGGGCCCGGGTCTCGCTGCGGGTTGACCGGGGTGTACCAGTGGTCCTGCACCTCGCCGCGCGCGTCCAGCCGGTAGACGGCCGCGGACACTATCCGGTCGTCGCGGCCGAGGCCGGTGGTCTCGACGTCCACGACGGCGTATCCGTCGGGGTAGGCCTCTGGCCACGACGGTTGCGGAAGCTGGGGCGCGTGCATGGAGGAACACAATACGGGCGGCCACCGACAGTGCCCGCCGCCACCCGCCCCTGGCGCACCGTCGGATCCCGCGGCGGACGGGTCGGCGGTGGCGTGCGGCCCTCGCCGGGCGCCGCCCTCGTGCGTCAACCGCCCCTTGTGCGACCCCGTTTGGCCTCCACCCGCGCCGCGGCGGCCGGCCCGGCGGAAGTCCCGCGCAATCCCGCCCGTACCGCCGGGTAGAACCGATCGGTAACGACCTCTAGCCGGGGCCGCCGCGCGCCCTTAAAGTGCGCGCATGCCGCAACTGCCCGATGCCGTGATGTGGTCCATACCCGCGTTCGTGCTGCTCACCGTCCTGGAGCTGGTCAGCTACCGGATCCATCCGGACGAGGACGCCGCCGGGTACGCCGCCAAGGACACCGCGACGAGCCTGTCGATGGGACTCGGCAGCCTCTTCTTCGACTTCCTCTGGAAGATCCCGATCGTCGCGGTCTACACCGCTGTGTACGCGTTCACCCCGCTGAGGGTGCCCGTGGTGTGGTGGACGATCCCGCTGATGCTGCTCGCGCAGGACTTCTTCTACTACTGGCAGCACCGCGGCCACCACGTGATCCGCGTCCTGTGGGCGAGCCATGTGGTGCACCACTCCAGCCGGAAGTTCAACCTCTCCACCGCGCTGCGCCAGCCCTGGACCGGCATGACCTCGTGGGTGTTCTACCTGCCGGTGATCGTCTGCGGGGTCCACCCGGCGGCACTGGCGTTCTGCTCCTCGCTCAGCCTCGTCTACCAGTTCTGGATCCACACCGAGCGGATCGGCAAGCTGCCCCGCCCGGTCGAGTTCGTGCTCAACACGCCCTCGCACCACCGCGTGCACCACGCCTCGCAGGGCGGTTACCTGGACCGCAACTTCGGCGGCATCCTCATCGTCTGGGACCGGCTGTTCGGTTCGTTCGCGGCGGAGGGCGAGCGTCCGGTCTTCGGACTCACCAAGAACATCACCACCTTCAACCCGCTGCGCGTGGCCACCCACGAGTACGCCGCCATCGCCCGCGACGTCGTCGCCGCCCGCACCTGGCGCGACCGCGCGGGCCACGTCCTGCGCGGTCCCGGCTGGCGTCCGCGGGGCGAGGAGTCGGCGGCGTGAGGCGGGAGCGCGCGGCCCGTGCGGCGCTCGCCGCCTTCGCGGTGGTGGCCGTCGTCCACCTGGCCTCGCAGCTCGCGGGGTTCGTGGTGGCCGGCCACCTCACCAAGCCGGTCCTGGTGCCGCTGCTCGCGGCCTGCGCGGCGCTGCGGGGCGGCCCCCGGCGGCTGGTCGGCGCGCTGCTGTGCGGCTGGGCCGGGGATGTGCTGCTGCAGCTCGACGGGGACGTGCCCTTCCTCGCCGGGATGGGCGCGTTCGCGGCCGGGCACGTCTGTTACCTGACTCTCTTCACCGCCCGCGGGGCCTTCACCGACCGGCGGCGGGCGGCCCTCACGGCGGCCGGCTACGCGGCCGTGTGGCTCGCCGTGCTCGTCGTGGTGTGGCCGGGCCTGCCCTCCGGGCTGCGGCTCCCGGTCGCCGCGTACAGCCTGTTGCTGACGGCGATGGCGGCCGGTGCAGCCGCACTCGGCCCGTGGCCGACGGCGGTGGGCGGGGGGCTCTTCCTGCTCTCCGACACCCTGCTCGCGACCCGGCTCGCGGGCCTGCCGCAGCTCGCGGCGGCCGACTTCTGGATCATGCTCACCTATCTCGGCGCGCAGTTCCTGCTCGCCACGGGCCGGTACCGTTGTACGACTCCATTCGTACAGCCAGCAAGGACGACCTCCGTATGCGCGCCACCGTGATCCACGCCCCCCACGACATCCGGGTGGAGGAGGTGCCGGACCCGGCGGTCCGGCAGCCCACCGACGCGGTGGTGCGCGTGGTCCTGGCCTGCATCTGCGGCAGCGATCTGTGGGCCTACCGCGGCGAGTCGGCCCGGCAGCCGGGACAGCGCATCGGGCACGAGTTCCTCGGTGTGGTCGAGGAGACCGGCTCAGAGGTGTCCGGGCTGAAGCCCGGCGATCTGGTCGTCTCGCCCTTCGTGTGGTCCGACGGTACGTGCGCCTACTGCGCGGAGGGCCTGACGACCTCCTGCGCGGCCGGCGGCTTCTGGGGCCAGGTCGGCTCCGACGGCGGCCAGGGCGAGGCCGTACGCGTGCCGTTCGCGGACGCCACCCTCGTACGGCTGCCTGCCGAGGCGCTCTCCGACGACCGCCTGCTGGCCGGTCTGCTCACCCTCTCCGACGTGCTGGGCACCGGCCACCACGCCGCCGTCGGGGCGGGCGTGCGGCCGGGCGCCACGGTCGCGGTCGTCGGGGACGGCGCGGTCGGGCTGTGCGGCGTGCTCGCCGCCAGGCGGCTCGGCGCGGAGCGGATCATCGCGCTCGGCCGGCACGGGGCCCGCACCGCCGTCGCCCGCACCTTCGGCGCCACCGACGTCGTCGCCGAGCGCGGCGAGGCCGCCGTCACGGCGGTCCGCGAACTGACCGGCGGCCACGGCGCCCACGCGGTCATCGAGGCCGTCGGCACCGAGCAGTCGATGCGCACCGCGGTCGCCATCACCCGTGACGGCGGCGCCGTCGGCTACGTCGGCGTCCCGCATGGCAGCGGCACCGGCCTCGACCTCAGCGACATGTTCGACCGCAACGTCTCCCTGCGCGGCGGCGTCGCCCCGGTCCGCACCTACATCCCCGAGCTGCTGCCGGACGTCCTGGACGGGACCGTCGACCCGTCCCCGGTCTTCGACCTCACCGTCGGCCTGGACGATGTCCCGGGCGGCTACAAGGCGATGGACGAGCGGGTCGCGCTGAAGGTCCTGGTCAAGGCCTGACCCCGGCCCGGGCAGCCGAACGCCCGGACGACGGAGCGCCCGGCGGGGATCCTGCCGGGCGCTCCTGGCATCACGCGGGGCGCGTCACTTCGTGACGGCGTCCAGGGCGTCGACGAGGCCGTGGCCGTAGAAGCTGGTCACGTGTCGGCCGGTGGTGCAGGTGGCGTCCTGCACACCGTTGCCGTCCGGGTCGTACAGACCCGTCGGGCAACCCGGGTCGTCCGCCTGCGCCTTGAGCATCCACTGCAGCTGCTCCGGGGAGGCGTGCGGGTGGCGGCTCTTGATGAGCGCGGCGACGGCGGCCACGTGCGGACTGGCCATCGACGTGCCCTGCAGGTAGCCGTAGGTGTTGCCGGGCAGCGTGGACAGGATGCGCCCGTTGGCCGAGGGGGTGGCGGGGATCTGGTAGCGGTCGCCGCCGGGGCCCGCGACGTCGACGACGCCCAGACCGTAGCTGGAGTAGTACGACTTCAGGTTCTGCACGCCGGTCGCGGAGACGGTGACCACGCCCGGCAGCTGGGTCGGGAGGTCCCAGCAGACATGCGGGTCGATGGTCCGGGTGACCGCGGTGGTGTCGTCGGGGCTCGTCGCGTCCACGATCGCGTCGGAGTCGAGGTCGTGGTTGGAGTTGCCCGCCGAGGCGACGTTCAGCACGCCCTTCTTGTGGGAGTACTGCGCGGCCCGGTTGACGGCGTCGACGATGGCCCGCTGGTCGGGGTCGCCGAAGCAGTTGTAGAGCCACGGGTCGATGTAGTAGCTGTTGTTGGTGATCTCGACGCCGTGGTCGGCGGCGAAGACGAAGGCGCAGACCACACTCTCCGGGAAGAACAACTGCGTGCCGGGGTCGGCCACCTTGATGGAGGCGACCTTCACACCCGGGGCGACACCGGCCACGCCGATCCCGTTGCGCGCCGCGGCGATCTCACCCGCGACGTGCGTGCCGTGGTAGGCGTCCGGGGTGTACGGACGCCATGCGCCCGGGCTGGTGTCGGCCTTGCCGCCCACGCAGTTGGCGGACTGCGACGCCGAGAAGTTGGCGGTGAGGTCCGGGTGCGTGTCGTCGACACCGGTGTCGATGACGGCGACGGTGACCTTGCCGCTGCCCGGGTTGATCCGGGCGGCCTTGTCGGCCCGGATCGCCGGCAGGTCCCACTGGTCCGCCTCCATCGGCTCCTGCCCGGCGGTGGCCGCGGCCTTCGCCCGGGCGGCGTCGGCCGCGGTGATCGCCTGCACCGCGCCCAGATCGGTCGTCGACGCCGTGGACAGCGCGGCCGTGCGGGTGGCACCGGCCGTCTGTACGCCGCGGACCTTGCGCATCTGGGAGGCGAACGCGGGGTTCGCCGAGTGGACGACGATCACGCCGATCCGGTCGTAGGTGGTGACGACGTCACCACCGTTGCGGGACACGGCCCGCTCCACGGACTTGAGGGTTCCCCGGTCGGTGCTGGTGTTGACCACGTACGACAGCGCCGGGCCGTCGTACGCGGAACTGCCGCCGCCCGAGGCGGATCCGGCGGTGGCGGCCGAGGCGGCGTTCGGCAGGAAGGCGAGAGCACTCGCCACCGCGACACCGATGGGTATCGAGAAGGCGCGGCGCCGTCTTGGCAGTGGAGCCATGGGATCTCCAATCGTCCAGACACCCGTCCTGGCGGCAGGGTTGCCCTTGGACGGGTACATGACGCTGGAAGCTATCGCCGCCGTCGGCGCCCTATCAATGGATCGGTAAAGAAAGCTCAGGTTCCGGTTTCCGAAGAAGAATCAGTTTTCAACTACCGCCCCCTGTCGAAGGCCGTGGTCGCGCCTTTACCATGCGCGGGTCCGATCATTGCGTGACGTAGCTCACGTCGGCGCCGCGTGCGCCCGCGTGGGACGCGTCGCGTGCTCGCGCCCTCTCAAAGTCCGCCCCCCACAGGAGGCATCGTGGACCCCGCACGACCGTCGGCAACCTCCGGTCCCCCGTCCGCCGACTCCTACGCCGAGGTGCAGGCGAGCGCGGAGTTCGCCCAACTGCGCCGTTCCTACCGTTCCTTCGCGTTCCCGCTCACGGTCGCGTTCATCACCTGGTACCTGCTGTACGTCCTGCTGTCGAACTACGCCGGCGGCTTCATGGACACCAAGGTCGTGGGCCAGATCAACATCGCCCTGGTCTTCGGGCTCGCGCAGTTCGCCACCACCTTCGGCATCGCCGTCTGGTACTCCCGGCACGCGAACGCCAAACTCGACTCCCGTGCCGCCGACATCAAGGCGCGTCTGGAAGGCCCCGGCCCCCGGGGCGCCGACGACACCGACGACACCGAGAGCACGGAGGCCACCGCATGACCGCGCTGCACACCACGGGAGTCCAGGTGGTCGCGGTCGGCGCGAGCGAACACCGGCCGCTGATCATCACCCTGTTCTCGGTCTTCGTCATCGCGACGCTCGGCATCACCGTCTGGGCCGGCCGCCAGACCAAGGACGCCACCGACTTCTATGCCGGCGGCCGCTCCTTCAGCGGCTTCCAGAACGGGCTGGCGATCTCCGGCGACTACATGTCGGCCGCGTCCTTCCTGGGCATCGCGGGATCCATCGCCCTCGTCGGCTACGACGGCTTCCTCTACTCGATCGGATTCCTCGTCGCCTGGCTGGTGGCGCTGCTGCTGGTCGCCGAACCGCTGCGCAACTCCGGCCGGTTCACCATGGCCGACGCCCTCGCCTTCCGGCTGCGGCAACGCCCCGTGCGCACGGCCGCGGGCATCTCGACCATCGTTGTCAGCATCTTCTATCTGCTGGCCCAGATGGTCGGCGCGGGCGCCCTGGTGGCGCTGCTGCTCGGCATCACCGGTGAGGGGCCGCGCCGCCTGATCGTCATCCTGGTCGGCGTCGTCATGGTGCTGTACGTGACCATCGGCGGCATGAAGGGCACCACCTGGGTGCAGATGGTCAAGGCGGTGCTGCTGATCGGCGGCACGCTGCTGATCACCTTCCTGGTCTTCGCCAAGTTCAACTGGAACCTGTCCTCGCTGCTCGGCGCGGCCGCGGAGAAGAGCGGCAAGGGAGCGGCCTTCCTGGAGCCGGGCCTGAAGTACGGCGTCACCTCGACCTCGAAGATCGACTTCATCTCGCTGGGTCTGGCCCTCGTCCTGGGTACGGCCGGCCTGCCGCACATCCTGATCCGCTTCTACACCGTGCCCACCGCCCGGGCCGCCCGTACCTCGGTGAACTGGGCGATCGGCATCATCGGCTGCTTCTACCTGATGACGATCGCGCTGGGCTTCGGGGCCGCCGCCCTGCTCACCCCGGAGACGATCACCACCTCCAACGCCGCCGGCAACACCGCGGCCCCGCTGCTCGCCCAGGAGGTCGGCGGCGGCGCGGGCTCCACCGGCGGCGCGATCCTGCTCGCCGTGATCTCCGCGGTCGCCTTCGCCACCATCCTGGCGGTGGTCGCGGGTCTCACCCTCGCCTCCTCGTCGTCCTTCGCGCACGACCTGTACGCCAACGTCATCCGCAAGGGCACGGCGAGCGAGAAGGAGGAGGTCGCGGCGGCGAAGATCGCGGCGATCGCCATCGGGGCCGTGGCGATCCTGCTGGGCATCTTCGCCGGCAAGCTCAACATCGCCTTCCTGGTCGCCCTGGCCTTCGCCGTCGCGGCCTCCGCGAACCTGCCCACGCTCCTCTACAGCCTGTTCTGGAAGCGCTTCAACACCACCGGGGCGCTGTGGAGCATCTACGGCGGCCTGATCACCTCCGTGTTCCTCGTGGTCTTCTCGCCCGTGGTCTCGGGCAAGGAGACCGCGATGTTCCCCGGTGTGGACTTCCACTGGTTCCCGTTGGAGAACCCCGGGATCGTCTCCATCCCCGTCGGTTTCCTGCTCGGTCTGGTGGGCACGCTCCTGTCCAGGCCCGAGGAGGACGCCGACCGCAAGTACGCGGAGCTGGAGGTCCGCTCCCTCACCGGAGCCGGAGCGCATTAAACAGACTGTGGAAGGTCAGTGCCGTCCCGTAGGCTGCGAAGTAACGGGACGGCACTGCCGTCCCACCGACCCAGCCCCAGAGGGAGGCGCGCCGTGCTGATCGACACCTACGGCCGGATCGCGACCGACCTGAGGGTCTCGCTGACCGACCGGTGCAATCTGCGCTGCACCTACTGCATGCCCGAGGAGGGGCTGCAGTGGCTCGGCAAGCCGGAACTCCTCACCGACGACGAGATCGTCCGGCTGGTGCGGATCGCCGTCACCCTGCTCGGGGTCAGGGACGTCCGCTTCACCGGCGGCGAGCCCCTGCTGCGCCCCGGCCTCGTCGGTATCGTCGAGCGCTGCGCGGAGCTGGAGCCCCGCCCTAAACTCTCCCTCACCACCAACGGCATAGGCCTGGCCCGTACCGCGGCCGCGCTGCGCGGGGCCGGCCTGGACCGGGTCAACGTCTCCCTGGACACCCTGCGTCCCGATGTCTTCCAGACCCTCACCCGCCGCAAGCGCCACGAGGACGTCGTCCGCGGCCTGGAGGCCGCCCACGCCGCGGGCCTGACCCCGGTCAAGGTCAACACCGTGCTGATGCGCGGCATCAACGACGACGAGGCCCCCGAGCTGCTGGCCTGGGCGCTGGAGCGCGACTACGAACTGCGCTTCATCGAGCAGATGCCGCTCGACGCCCAGCACGGCTGGCAGCGCAGCGACATGGTCACCGCACAGGAGATCCTGGAGAGCCTGCGGACCCGGTTCGCGCTGACCGCCGAGCCCGACGAGGCCCGTGGGCACGCCCCCGCCGAACGCTGGCTGGTGGACGGCGGCCCCGCCCGGGTCGGTGTGATCGCCTCCGTCACCCGGCCCTTCTGCCGGGCCTGCGACCGCACCCGGCTCACCGCCGACGGTCAGGTGCGCAACTGCCTGTTCGCGCGGGAGGAGACCGATCTGCGCGCCGCGCTGCGCTCCGACGGCTCCGACGAGGAGATCGCCGAGCTCTGGCGCACCGCGATGTGGGGCAAGAAGGCCGGCTCCGGCCTGGACGACCCCACCTTCCTGCAGCCCGAGCGGCCCATGTCAGCCATCGGCGGCTGAGCTCGTCTGCCACTCCTCGAAGGGCACCACGTCCTTCAGGAAGCCGCGAACGCCCAGGAACGACGACAGGTGCTCGCGGTGCTCCTCGCACGCCAGCCAGGTCTTGCGGCGTTCGGGCGTGTGGATCTTCGGGTTGTTCCAGGCGAGCACCCAGACGGCGGGGGTGCGGCAGCCCTTGGCGGAGCAGATCGGCGATTCGTCGTTCACGAACCCCATCCAAACATGGCGACGCCGGGCAGCCACGGGGGGAGCCGCCCGGCGTCGGTCCGTCGCTCCGACGGGGGATGCGGAGCGCGTACGCAGTATGTCACGCGGAAAGGCCCGCAGTGGAGTGGATACCCATGATTGATCTGAGGTTTTCTTGAGCTTCGGAGCGGTGGAAAAGGTTCAGTCCTGGCCGGAGTGGGACCGTTCGTCTCGTTCCGTGGTCCGCTCCGCCGGAAGCAGGGGTTCGCCGGGGCCGAGCGCCGGCCGAGCGGGCGGCGCGATACGGGCCGAGGGCAGCCCGGGCGCGTTCTCCCGGCCGGCGTTGGCGATGACGACCGCGACGTAGGGCAGCACCAGACCGAGGACCAGCGCGATCCAGGCCAGAGGCGTTGAGACGTGCCACAGCACGACCGCCAGGATGAACGACACGGTGCGGACCGACATCGAGATCATGTAGCGACGCTGCCGTCCGCGGACGTCCTCGGTGAGCCCTGCCGCAGTCCCGGTGATCCGGAAGACCTCGGTACCGCTACGCTTCCGCATCACGTTCCACCACCTGCTCGAAACGCCGGAAGCCACCCGGTTCCGGCATGGTCCACGTTACGCCGTGGGTCCGCCGCAGTGGAGACCGGGGAGGCCCTCCGGGTACGACAACACCCGCCGTACGGCGTATGGCCGCCCTCCGCATGCGGCGTACCCGGCCTGTGCTCAGACTGGCCGCATGAACTGGATCTGGGCGATCATCGTCGGCATCGTTCTCGGCTTCCTGGCGAAGCTGCTTCTGCCGGGGAAGCAGGACATCCCCTGGTGGCTCACCATCATCTGCGGCATCCTCGGCGCCTTGCTGGGCAACGCGGTCGCCGGGTGGGTCGGTGTCCGGCACACCAGCGGCATCGACTGGATCCGCCACGTACTGCAGATCCTGGGCGCGATCCTCGTGGTCGCCGTGATCACCCCGCTGTGGGCCTCGATCCGCGGCAGGCGGCGGACCGCCGCCTGACGGGAGCGCCCCGCTCAGAGGAGGTGCTGCCGCAGATGTGTCGGCGGCACCAGGTCGGTGAGCCACACGCCGTTGGCGCTCACCCGGAACAGATGGCCCGCGGCGGCCAGCCCCGCCGCGTCCACCGCCAGCACCACCGGACGGCCGTGCCGCGCACCGACGCGCACGGCCGTCTCCACATCCGCGGACAGGTGGACGTCCTGCCGGGACATCGGCTTGAGCCCCTCGCGCAGCACGATCGGCAGGGTGGTGCTCGCCGTGCCGTGGAAGAGGACGGCCGGCGGCTCCGCCGGGGAGAGGCCGAGGTCGACCTCGACCGAATGCCCCTGGCTGGCCCGGATCCGCCGTCCGTCCTCCGAGAAGGCGTACCGCTTCTTGTTGTTGGTGGCCACGACGTGGTCGAGGTCGGCGCGCGAGAAACTCCGGCCCGACCGGCGGGACGCGGCGATCAGCTCGTCCACGTCCACCCAGCCGGCCTCGTCGAGGCTGATCCCGATCGAGGCCGGGTCGTGCCGCAGCACCCGCGCCAGGAACTTCGAGACCTTGACCGTCTGCCTCTCGTCCATCGCCCCACCCATCGTCCTGGTCAGACCCCCTGGCTGACCGAGCTCATGTTGAAGTCCGGGACCCGCATCGCCGGGAACGCGGCCCTGGTGAACCAGTCGCCCCACTCGCGCGGCAGCGTCCGCTCCGTGCGGCCCACCTCGGTGGCCCGGCCCAGCAGGTCCACCGGCGACTCGTTGAACCGGAAGTTGTTCACCACACCGGTCACCTCGCCGCCCTCCACCAGGTAGACACCGTCCCGGGTCAGCCCGGTCAGCAGCAGGGTGGCCGGATCCACCTCGCGGATGTACCACAGGCAGGTCAGCAGCAGGCCGCGCTCGGTGTCCGCCACCATCTCCTCCAGCGAGCGCTTGCCGCCGCCGTCCAGGATCAGGTTGCCCCCGGACGGCGCGAACGGCAGCCCGGTCAGGGCTGCGCTGTACCGGGTGGTGGACAGCCGGTTGAGCACGCCCTCGCGCATCCAGTCGGTCGCCTCGACGGGCAGCCCGTTGTCGAAGACCGACGCGACGTCGCCCGAGGCGTGCGCGATGACGAAAGGCGCCGACTCCAGCCCCGGTTCGGCCGGGTCGCTGCGCAGCGTCAGCGGCAGTTCCGACAGCCTCTCGCCGACCCTGGTGCCCCCGCCCGGTCGGCTGAAGACCGTACGGCCCTCCGCCGCGTCCCGGGCCGCCGCGCTCCACTGCTGGTAGATCACCAGATCCGCCACGGCGGACGGCGGCAGCAGCGTCTCGTACCGCCCGGCGGGCAGGTCGATCCGGCGCTCGGCCCAGGCCAGGCGCTGCGCCAGGTCGGCGTCGAGGGCCGCCGGGTCGACGTCGGTGAAGTCGCGGGTGGCGGTACCGGCCCACGCCGAGCGCGACATGTCCTCGGACTTGGCGTTGAGTTCCAGGGTGCCGCTGGGCTGGTCGTGCCGGAGCCGCAGCCCCGAGGACGTGCCCAGGTAGGTGGAGGTGACGGAGTGATACGCGAAGCCGTACAGCCGCCGGCCGCCGGCCCGCGCCGAGGCGAAGGACTCGCCGAGGGCAGGCGCGAAGGCGGAGAACACCTCGGAGGAGGTCGCGGCCGGCGGCTCGGTGAAGGAGGCGCTCGCCGGCACCCCCTCGACCAGCGGCTGGGCGTCCTCGGCAGGACCCGCCGCGCGCGCGGCCGCCTCCGCGGCCCGCACCAGCGGCTCCAGTTCGTCGGCGGTGACCGCGGCGCGGGACACCACGCCCGAGGCGGTGCCCTGGGAGCCGTTCACCGTGGCGACCACGGTGAGGGCGCGGCCCCGCGTCACGCCGTTGGTGGTCAGGGCGTTGCCCGCCCAGCGCAGGTTCGCCGAGGACTCCTCGTCGGCGATGACGACACAGCCGTCCGCCCGGGACAGCTCCAGGGCGCGCTCGACGATCTCGTGGGGCTTCGAAACGGCGCTCATCGACCGGCCTCCTGCGTGGTGTTGAGGATGTTGACGCCGCGGAAGAGCGCGGAGGGGCAGCCGTGCGAGACGGCGGCGACCTGGCCCGGCTGGGCCTTGCCGCAGTTGAAGGCACCGCCCAGGACGTAGGTCTGCGGCCCGCCGACGGCCTCCATGGAGCCCCAGAAGTCTGTGGTGGTGGCCTGGTAGGCGACGTCGCGCAGCTGTCCGGCCAGCCGGCCGTTCTCGATCCTGAAGAAGCGCTGACCGGTGAACTGGAAGTTGTAGCGCTGCATGTCGATCGACCAGGAGCGGTCGCCCACGACGTAGATGCCGCGTTCGACGCCGCCGATCAGCTCCTGCGTGGACGGCCCGTCCGACGCGGGCTGCAGCGACACGTTCGCCATCCGCTGCACCGGCACGTGGCCGGGGGAGTCCGCATAGGCGCAGCCGTTGGAGCGCTCGAACCCGGTCAGCCGGGCGATCCTGCGGTCGAGCTGGTAGCCGACCAGGACGCCGTCCTTGACCAGGTCCCAGGACTGCCCGGCGACGCCCTCGTCGTCGTAACCGATGGTCGCCAGGCCGTGCTCCGCGGTGCGGTCACCGGTGACGTTCATATGCCGGGAGCCGTAGCGCAGCTTGCCCAACTGGTCGAAAGTGGCGAAGGACGTGCCCGCGTAAGCGGCCTCGTAGCCCAGCGCGCGGTCGAGCTCGGTGGCGTGGCCGATGGACTCGTGGATGGTCAGCCACAGGTTCGACGGGTCGACCACGAGGTCGTACGAGCCCGCCTCCACCGAGGGCGCGGCCATCTTCTCGGCGAGCAGCCCGGGGATCTCCGAGAGCTCCGCGTCCCAGTCCCAGCCGGTGCCGGTCAGGTACTCCCAGCCACGGCCGGCCGGCGGCGCGAGGGTCCGCATCGAGTCGAACTCGCCGGACCGCGGGTCCACCGTGACGGCGGTCAGCTCCGGGTGCACCCGCACCCGCTGCTGGGTCGTGGTCGTCCCCGCCGTGTCGGCGTAGAACTTGTTCTCGTGGACGGTCATGAGGGAGGCGTCGACGTGCGACACGCCGTCGGCGGCCAGCAACCGGCCGCTCCACTCGGACAGCAGACCCGTCTTGTCGGCATCGGGCACCTCGAAGGGGTCGATCTCGTACGAGGAGACCCACACCCTGTCGGAGTGGACCGGCTCGGCGGCCAGCTCCACATGCTCGCCGGAGCCCGCCGCGGCGATCACCTTGGCCGACAGCTTCGCCATCGCCACCGCCTGCCCGGCCACGCGCGCCGCGGCGTCCATCGTCAGGTCGACCCCGGAGGCGAAGCCCCACGCGCCGCCGTGCACCACGCGCACCGCGTAGCCCACATCCGTGGTGTCCGACGAGCCGGACGCCCTGCCGTCACGCAGGCGCCACGAGGCGCTGCGCACCCGCTCGAAGCGGAAGTCGGCGTGCTCGGCCCCCAGGGCGCGGGCGCGCGCAAGTGCCGCGTCGGCGAGCGCCCGCAGCGGCAGCGCCAGGAATGACTGATCGACCTCATGGGGCACGACGGCCTCCCCTTCTGCCCGATGGCCAATGTCTCCGCAGTGAATCATGCCGCTCCGACAATCCGCCCGCCTGCGGTTTTCTGTAGGGACTCGACAGCGACTCGCACATGCCCCTGTCGGGGGTCGATTCTCCGTACCGCGAGGTAGGCAGATAGTTTTCTGGAGTACCAGACCTCTAGGGAAAGGGTGATCCGTTGAGCCGCTCGGTTCTCGTCACCGGAGGAAACCGGGGTATCGGCCTCGCCATCGCCAGGGCGTTCGCCGACGCGGGCGACAAGGTCGCCGTCACCTACCGCTCGGGCGAGCCCCCGGAGGGTTTCTTCGCCGTCAAGTGCGACATCACCGACGGCGAGCAGGTCGAGCAGGCCTTCAAGGAGATCGAGGCCCAGCAGGGCGCGGTGGAGGTGCTGGTGGCCAACGCCGGCGTCACCCGCGACCAGCTGCTGCTGCGGATGTCCGACGACGACTTCACGACCGTCCTGGACACCAACCTCACCGGCACCTTCCGCGTGGTCAAGGCCGCGTCGCGGAAGATGCTGCGGGCCCGCAAGGGCCGCATCGTGCTGATCTCCTCCGTGGTGGGGCTGCTCGGCTCGGCGGGCCAGGCCAACTACGCCGCGTCCAAGGCCGGCCTGGTGGGCTTCGCGCGCTCCCTGGCCCGGGAGCTCGGCTCACGCAACATCACCGTCAACGTGGTCGCTCCCGGCTTCGTCGACACCGACATGACCCGGGTACTCACCGACGAGCAGCGGAAGAACATCGTCGGCCAGGTCCCGCTGGCCCGTTACGCGCAGCCCGAGGAGATCGCCTCCTCGGTCCGCTTCCTCGCCTCCGACGAGGCCGCATACATCACCGGAGCCGTCATTCCCGTCGACGGCGGATTGGGCATGGGTCACTGAGCATCATGAGCGGAATCCTCGCTGGAAAGCGCGTCCTCATCACCGGTGTGCTGATGGAGTCCTCCATCGCCTTCCACACCGCGAAGCTCGCCCAGGAGCAGGGCGCCGAGATCATCCTCACGGCGTTCCCGCGGCCCACGCTCACCGAGCGCATCGCCAAGAAGCTGCCCAAGCCGGTGAAGGTCATCGAGCTGGACGTCACCAACGACGAGCAGTTGGCCTCGCTCGCCGACGTGGTCCGCGAGGAGCTGGGCGGCCTCGACGGGGTCGTGCACTCCATCGGCTTCGCGCCGCAGGACGCCCTCGGCGGCAACTTCCTCAACACGCCGTTCGAGTCCGTCGCCACCGCGATGCACGTCTCCGCGTACTCGCTGAAGTCGCTCACCATGGCCTGCCTGCCCCTGATGCAGGAGGGCGGCTCGGTGGTCGGCCTGACCTTCGACGCGCAGTACGCCTGGCCCCAGTACGACTGGATGGGCCCGGCCAAGGCGGCGCTGGAGGCCACCTCCCGCTACATGGCCCGCGACCTCGGCAAGCAGAACATCCGCTGCAACCTGATCTCGGCCGGCCCGATCGGCTCCATGGCCGCCAAGTCCATCCCGGGTTTCAGCGAGCTGGCCGACGTCTGGAACCACCGCTCCCCGCTCGAGTGGAACCTCGCCGACCCCGAGCCGGCCGGCCGCGGTGTCGTCGCACTGCTGAGCGACTGGTTCCCCAAGACCACGGGCGAGATCATCCACGTCGACGGCGGTCTGCACGCGGTGGGTGCGTAGCGGCTTGCGCCGTGTGGACCGGTGGGTGCCTTGCGGGGGTGCCTGCCGGTGGGCCGCCGGCGGGCGGTGTCCGGCGCAGCCGTGCCGTAGCCGTGGAGGCCCTCCAGGGCCGAGCTGTGAGGGCGGCGGGTAGGGCCGGGTCCCGGGCGAGATCATCCACGTCGGCGGCGGCCCGCGCGCGGGGGGTGCGTAGCGGCTCGCGCCGCGTGGTGCCTGACCGTACGGGGCGTTCCGGCCCCTTCGCGTACGGCCCCGGTGCCGCCTTCGGGTGGCGCCGGGGCCGTACGCGTGTTCGGGGCGTTGTCCCCCGTTCGGCCCAGCAGACCGGGTGGCCGGGCGCTCCGGGCCGCGAGGATGGCTGTGTGGGGGTGAGCGGAGGGAGGGCGTCAATCGTGCGTGCCTACGTGTGCGTCGCTGCGGCGCTCGCGGCGCTCGCCGCGGGCGTGGGCCCGGCGGCCGCGGCGGCGGGGGCCGCGGCACGGCTGCCGGACGTCGCGCAGTGCCGGACCTCGGTGCAGGGCAGCGAGGGCGTCGCCGTGTGCTTCAACCCCGACCCTGACCTGGACAGCGTGCAACTGCACATCGAGTGCCGCCAGTGGTGGGACCCGGACGTCGACGGAGCCCCCGTCCCTGTCGGCCCCGCGGAGACCGTCACGCTCAGCGACCGCTGCTGGAAGGAGATCCAGGAGGTCTGGGTCACCGGGATGCTGGACTGAAGCGGCAGCTGAAGGCGTGCGCCGAGGCCTCGGCGGAGGCTGCCTCCGGATCACCGGCCCGGATCGCCTCGACCAGCCGGGCGTGGTCCACGTACTGCTCGGGGCGCAGCTCCTCGCCGACGTCCGCGCGCAGGAAGGCCCGCAGCACCTCGCCGAGGTCGGCGTAGAGCTCTGCGACCACGTCATTGTGCGAGGCCGCCACGACGGACAGGTGCAGTGCCGCGTCGGCGTCGACGAAGGCCTCGGTGCGGCCCGACTCCCAGGCGCGTTCGCGCCGGGCCAGGGCCGCGTCCAGCTGCTTCAGGTCGCGGTCCGTGCGCCGCCGCGCGGCGAGCGCCGCGGCGGACGCCTCCAGGGCGCTGCGCAGCTCGGCGACGTGCCGGGGGTCGGCGTCGGTGAAGCGGCGGTGCATCACCCCGGCCAGCTCGCTGGTGGCCAGCACATAGGTGCCGGAGCCCTGCCGGATGTCGAGCAGTCCGTTGTGCGCGAGCGCCCGGACCGCTTCGCGGACGGTGTTGCGGGCCACCCCGAGCTGCTCGACCAGCTGGGCCTCGGTGGGGATCCGCGACCCGACCGGCCACTCACCGGAGGTGATCTGGGCGCGCAGCTGCGCGATCACCTGGTCGGCCAGGGCGGAGCGCCGGGGTGAGGTCAGGGGCATGGGCTCTCCTCAACATTCATCCCATCATTCTATGATAGTCGGCATGCGTGACGACGAAGCGACGCTCGACCCTGCCACGGAACGGGCCACCATGCCCGCACACCTCCCCCCGGCTACGCAAGGCGTACGGCGCACCCGGATCCTTGTGGCGGTCGCGCTGGTGCCGGCCGCACTCAATCTGCGGCCCGCCATCACCAGCCTCGGCGCGCTCCTGGAGGAGGTCCGCGACGGCCTCGGCATGAGCGGCACCATCGCGGGCCTGCTCACCTCCGTCCCCGCGCTGTGCTTCGCCGTCTTCGGGGTCACCGCGCCCCGGCTGGCCCGCCGTCGGGGTCCCGGCGCCGTGGTCTGCGCGGGCCTGGTCGCGATCACCCTGGGGCTCTTCCTGCGTCCGTTCGCCGGCGGCACGGCGCTCTTCCTCGCCGCCAGCGCCCTCGCGCTCGGCGGCATAGCCGTCGGCAACGTCCTGATGCCCGTCGTCGTCAAGCGCTGGTTCCCGGACCGCGTGGGCACCATGACGGGGCTCTACTCGATGGCCCTCTCCCTGGGCACCGCCCTCGCCGCCGCGGTGACGGTACCGGCGACCCGCGCCCTCGGCGGCGACTGGCGGCTCGGTCTCGGCGCCTGGGGCGTGATCGCCGCAGTCGCCGTACTGCCCTGGCTCGCGCTCGTCCGCGACCGGGGCCACGTCCCCGCGGCCGCTCGCCCGGCCCGCGCCGCGGACGCGGAGCAGGCGCCGGCCGGCAGCATCGCCCGCAGTCGCACCGCCTGGGCGCTGGCCGTCTATTTCGGGCTCCAGGCCACGGGCGCGTACATCACCATGGGGTGGCTGCCGCAGATCTTCCGTGATGCCGGAGTCTCCGCCTCCACCGCGGGCGTGCTGCTCGCCGTCACCATGGTGATGGGCGTACCGCTCTCCTTCGTGCTGCCCGCGCTCGCCGGCCGGATGCGGCACCAGGGCGGGCTCGCCGTCGGCCTCGGCCTGTTCGGGATCGTCGGCTACGGCGGTCTGTGGGCGGCACCGGCCGCGGCGCCGTGGGTGTGGGCCCTGCTGCTGGGCATCTCCAACTGCTCGTTCCCGCTCGCCCTCACCATGATCGGGATGCGCTCGCGCACCGGCGGCGGGGTGGTGCGGCTGTCGGCCTTCGCGCAGTGCACCGGCTACCTGCTCTCCATCCCCGGTCCGATCCTGGTCGGGACCCTCTACCAGCACACCGGCGGCTGGGACCTGCCGGTGGCCTTCATGCTCGCCCTGCTCGTGCCGCAGATCGCCGCCGGCGTGGTCGCCGGACGTGACCGCGCGGTCGAGGACGAGCTCTGACCACCCGCGTGCGCGGGTACCGCCGCCGGATGCGAGACTGGGCGGCATGCCCGTGCTCGAGCCCAACCCTCCGCAGCCGCAGAAGAAGCTCCTGATCATCTTCGGCCTCATGATGGCCGTGCCCGCCCTCGTGGCGGTGATCGCCGTCATCGGCGCCAAGCTCGGCTGACCCGCCACCCCGAGAGCCGGGGTAGGGACAACCCCACCTCCCCTAGGGGGCCAGGGTCAGGGTCAAGTGGGTGGGCCACCCGATGGGACCGGCGGCCGCCTTTCCGTAGCGTCGTGGTGCAAGGTCGGACAACGCTCCGGCACCCCGGCTGACCAACGGAGGCGACCCGTGTCCATGCAGGCTGTTCCCTCGCGTACCCCGCTCACCCGCGCCGCCCGCCCGGCGGCTGGGGGCGGCACGCAGACGCGCCTGCCGTGGTGGGCGCTCGCCCTGCCCGCGCTCGCCTTCGCGGCGCTGCTCGCCCTGGTCGCGGGCCCGGGGGCCGCGGAGGCCTCGGCCGCGGAGCCTGTCGGACAGCTCCTGCACGCGGTCGGCGAAGGCCTCCCGGGGCTCCTGCAGCGCCTGCTGTGACCCTCCCGCGGCGAACCGTGATCCGTCCCGCAGCCCGCGCCTGGCGGCCGGATTTCTGGAAAGCTGAGGGTCATGAGCGCAGCTGCATCGCCCCGCCGGATCGTCCTGCTCCGGCACGCCAAAGCCGACTGGCCTGACGTCCCCGACCACGAGCGACCGCTGGCGGAGCGGGGACGCAAGGAGGCTCCCGTCGCCGGCCGCAGGCTCGCCGAGCTGGGCATCCCGATCGACCTGACCCTCTGCTCCTCTGCCACGCGCACCCGCGAGACGTGGAAGCTGGCCGCCCACGAACTCCCGCACCGCCCCCGCACCGTCTACGAGGAGCGCCTCTACGACGCCACCCTCGGTGACCTGATCGCCCTGCTCAACGAGACCTCTGAGGACGTCGACCAGGTACTGCTGGTGGGCCACAATCCGGCCATCCACGCGCTCGCCGACGCCCTCGCGGGGGAGAGCGACGGCGACGCCCGCGCGCGGATGAACCGCACCGGCTTCCCGACGGCGGCCATCGCGGTCATCACCTTCACCGGTCCGTGGAAGACGGTCGAGCACGGGCTCGGCCGCCTCGTCGACTTCTGGTCGCCGCACGACTGAGCCGCGCCCGGCTGCGGCAGGGCGCGCCCCGGGGACCGTACGGAAGGGGCCCCGGAGCAGGTGGGTGAGGTGGGTGCTCCGGGGCCCCTCGCCGTGCCCGTGGTCCGCGCTGGTCGGACGCCGGTCAGACCGCGGCTGCCGCCCCGTCCCCGGCGTCGGCCGCCTCGACCTCCTCGCGGGTGATGCCCAGCAGGTAGAGCACGGTGTCCAGGAACGGCACGTTGACCGCGGCGTCCGCGGCCCGCCGCACCACCGGCTTGGCGTTGAAGGCGACCCCGAGGCCCGCGGCATTGAGCATGTCGAGGTCGTTGGCGCCGTCACCGATGGCGACGGTCTGACTCAGCGGCACCCCGGCCTCCGCCGCGAAGCGCCTGAGCAGCCGGGCCTTGCCCGCCCGGTCCACGACCTCGCCGGTCACCCGGCCGGTGAGCTTGCCGTCCACGATCTCCAGGGTGTTGGCGGCGGCGAAGTCCAGCCCCAGGCGCTCCTTGAGGTCGTCGGTGACCTGCGTGAAGCCCCCGGAGACCACGCCCACCTGGTAGCCCATCCGCTTGAGCGTGCGGATCAGCGTGCGGGCCCCGGCCGTCAGCCGCACCTCCTGGCGGACCTTGTCCACCACGGACTCGTCCAGCCCCTTGAGCAGGGCGACCCGGGCGTGCAGGGACTGCTCGAAGTCCAGTTCGCCGCGCATCGCCGCGGCCGTCACCTCGGCGACCTGGTCCTCGCAGCCCGCGTGCGCCGCGAAGAGCTCGATCACCTCGTCCTGGATGACGGTGGAGTCCACGTCCATGACCACCAGGCGCCGCGCCCGGCGGTGCAGGCCCGCCGACACCACGGCCACGTCCACCCCGCGTTCGTGGGCCTCCAGGGCCAGCGCGGGGCGCAGCGTGTCGGTGGCGACACCGGACACGGCGAACTCCACCGCCGTGACCGGGTACTTCGCGAGCCGGAAGATGCGGTCGATGTTGCCGCCCGTGCCGGTGATCCGGGCGGCTATGGCCGCCGTGGACTCCGCGGTCAGCGGGTGCCCCAGCACCGTCACATGGGAGCGGCCCTCGCCGCGCGGCCGGTTGTCACCGATGCCGGAGATGATCTCGGCCTGCAGGCGCATCGTCTCCGCCCACGCGTGCACCGTCGCGCGCAGCTCCCCCTCCACGGAACGGTCCGTGGGCGCGGGCACCAGGGCGCAGAGCACGATGCGCCCCCGGGTGACGACCTGCTCGATGTCGATGACGTTCACCTGGAAGCGGGCCAGCGTCTCGAAGAGCCCGGCGGTGATCCCCGGCCGGTCCTTCCCGAAGATCTTGACCAGCAGTGTCGGCACATTGGCGGCGGTGGCAGCGGTCGCCTGCGATGCGTCGTTCATGGTCTCTCCACCGTATCGGGCAGCGTGCCCGGGACGGACATGTGTTCCGCCTGGCGGACACCGTCCGTGGTCAGCGGCGGCCCCCGGGCGCGCCGGGCGGTGGCGGGCCCTCGCGCCACGGGCCGCGTGACGGGCCGGGCGGAGGCCCCGGGGGAGGACCGGGCGGCGGGGGCAGTGGCGCCCCGGTGACGGTCCGCGCGGAATGCGGCGACTGGCCCTGGGGCGGTGGGCCCTGCGGTGCCTGACCCTGCGGGGGCTGCCGGTAGGGGTTGGACCCGGCGTCCGGGGGGCCGTAGCCGGGGCTCGGGAGGTACGGCCCGGGCTGGTAGGCGATGCCCGGATACGTGCGGGAGCTGCTCTCCCCGGCCGCAGCCTCGGCCGCCCGGCGCAGCGCGTACGGCGACACCCGGCGCCCGGCCGTGCCCGTCAGCAGTGTCAGCAGCGCCCCCGCGCCGCCCGCCACCGCCCCCCACGCGGCGCCCAGCAGGAAGGCCAGGGGAAGGCTGCCATGCAGGTCGACGCCGGCGCCCACGGCGTCGAAGCCGAAGACCGAGACGCCCGCGTTCACCGAGACGCCCGTCACCCACACCAGCAGCGGGAAGGCGAGCGCCGTGGCGAGGCCGAGCCGCACCGCGCAGCGCCCCGCGTACCCGGCCCGTGTCGACCCCCACAGCGGGGTGCGGGCGGCCGCCAGCGCCCCCGCTGCCAGCATCATCAGCGCCGCGGCGACGGTCAGCAGCCACACCCGCTGGTCGTACTCGGCCAGCCTGGCGGGGGTCACCGGCTCCCGCACGCTGGTCGACAGCAGCCGGTCCAGCGGATCCGGGAGCACCTTGGCCAGCTCGCCGGTGGCCGTGCCCCGCCAGGACACGAACAGCCCGAGCGGCACCGCCAGCCACACCCCGTTGGGCGCCCCCAGCAGGGCGGCCCCGGCGATCCGGCCCGGCTCGTCACCCGTCACCGCCGCGTACCCGGCCGCGGCGCAGCCCGCGACGACGGCCAGCAGCAGGACCCAGCGCAGCGCCGACGCTGCGGGCCGGACGCCGCGGTGCAGCCCCTCCAGGGCGGGCGGCAGCGGCGTACGGCGCGAGGTGAGCAGCGCCAGCAGCAGGACGACCAGCACCCACAGCAAGCCGCCCAGCAGGGTGCGGCCGGTGGCGACGTGGAAACTCACCGACGCCTTGGCGTCGATCAGGTCCTGCAGCCCGTCCCCGAGGCCGCCGCCGAGGTCACCGATGCCCGGCAGCCGGTCCGTCAGGCCGCCGCCCCTGTCCCCGCCCAGCGCGGCGCCGTCGAGCGCGATGGTGTCCTCCCCCGCCCACGCCAACGCGCCCAGCAGCGCCACGAAGAGCACCACCACCGTCCCGGCCCGTGCGGCGAGTTCACCCCCTGGGACGGTCAGCCCGGCCCCGCGCAGGGACCGCAGGAACACCCAGGCGAGCAGCAGGGCCCCCACGAGGCCGACGCCCAGCGGCATGAGGTCCAGCCGGCCCTCGCCGCCCGCGCCGTCCAGCCCGAACACCGCGACGTCACCGGAGGGGACGACCTTGCCGCCCACCGCCATCGCGACCACGGCCGCCGTCATCGGCCCGAGCGAGCCCGCTGTGTCCGCGCCGAGCAGGTGCAGGCCCAGCGCGGCGGCCCCCACCATCCCCAGGTACGCCCAGCTCACCGCGGCGACCGCGGAGAGCAGCACACCGCCCCAGGGGGCCGGGCGCCCCGGGCGCGCGGGCGCGTTCGAAGGTGTGGAGGTGTACGCGGTCATGCCCGCCCCCGAGGTCTCGCGTCCGAACCGCCTGCGATGCATGGTGCCCTGATCCGTCGTGATCCGCACGGTTCATGGGCGGTTACCACTCTCCGGTGGTGTTTCGGTGGCGTCAACGGCTTCTCGGAAGAGGGTTCATATCACTCCTTCGGCGTGACTTCCTGACGAGTGGGCGTGCCTGGAATAGTTCCTCCCGATGTTCGCAATCCCTAGACTCCCCTCATGGGGAACTCGGGGGACAACTTTGTGGGGCTTGGGGTGCCTGGACTCGTACTCGAACTGAACGGACGGACCTGGGCGCTCGATCCGGCCAGGTCGTACAGCCTCGGCCGGGATCCGCAGTCGGACGTCGTCCTCGACGACGCGCGGGTCTCCTGGCGGCATGCCACCATCCGCCGCGGCGAGCGTGGTTGGGTCATCGAGGACCTCGGCAGTACCAACGGCACCTATGTGCAGGGCCAGCGCGTCCACGCCTACGACGTCGCCGCAGGGGCCGCCGTCAACCTCGGCAACGCCACCGACGGCCCGCGTCTGAACTTCAGCGGCGGTGCCGCGGCCGGCGGCGACATCTACAGCGCCGAGACCGCGCTGGCGAACCCGCAACAGGCCCGCCAGTCCGGACCGGCGGCGCAGGCGGCGCCTCACAACTCGGTGGCCCCGCCGCGACAGGGCGGCTGGGGGAAGGGGTCGTCCGCCGCCCACGTGCCGCAGCCCTCGTCGGGCCCGCGGCCGGACCAGCGGGGGCCTCAGGCGTACATCCCGTCCCCGCACGGGCCGTCGGGCGCCGGCGGCGCGCCGCCCGTCTACGGTGACCGCAGCCCGACCACCTTCCACCACCTCGTGCTCGGCCGCGTCATGAAGATCGGCCGTGCCCTGGAGAACGACCTGGTCGTCTCCGACCTGCAGGTCTCCCGTTTCCACGCGGAGTTCCGGGCACACCCCGACGGCCGCTACGAGATCGTCGACCTGGGCAGCCACAACGGCACATATGTCAACGGCCAGCCGATACAGCGTCATCTGCTGGGGCCCAACGACATCGTGGGCGTCGGCCACTCCACCTTCCGGCTCGTCGGCGACCAGCTCGAGGAATTCGTCGACACCGGTGAGATCTCCTTCTCCGCCCGCCGGCTCACCGTCCGCGTGCCCCAGGGCAGTACCACCAAGACCATCCTCAACGATGTCTCCTTCGGCGTCCCCGAGAAGTCGCTGATCGCCGTCATCGGCCCGTCCGGCTCCGGCAAGTCGACGCTGCTGCGCGCCCTGACCGGCTACCGCCCGGCCGAAGAGGGCGAGGTGCTGTACGACAGCCGCAACCTCTACAAGCAGTTCGCCGAGCTGCGGCAGCGCATCGGTCTCGTCCCGCAGGACGACATCCTGCACAAGGAGCTGACGATCCGCAGAGCCCTGCGCTACGCGGCCAAGCTCCGCTTCCCCGGCGACACCAAGGCCGCCGAGCGCGAGGCCCGCATCGACGAGGTGCTGCGCGAGCTCAAGCTCGACGTGCACGCCGACAAGCGCGTCACCTCGCTCTCCGGCGGCCAGCGCAAGCGCGTCTCCGTCGCCCTGGAACTGCTCACCAAGCCCTCTCTGATCTTCCTGGACGAGCCCACCTCCGGCCTCGACCCGGGCATGGACCGCGACGTGATGAAGCTGCTGCGCGGCCTCGCGGACGACGGCCGCACCGTGCTCGTCGTGACCCACTCGGTGGCCGAACTCGCCCTGTGCGACAAGCTGCTGGTGATGGCGCCGGGTGGCGCCGTGGCCTACTTCGGCCCGCCCGAGGAGGCGCTGAACTTCTTCGGCTACGAAACCTGGGCCGACGTCTTCTCCGCCTTCGAGAACTACCGCGACTACGACTGGTCCGGTCGCTGGCGCGGCTCCCAGCACTACCAGATCTACGCCGCGGACCTGGACGCGGTCGCCCCGCAGTCCGTAGGCGCCGCACCGCAGCGGGCCAAGCCGCCCAAGCCGCAGAGCTGGCCGGCCCAGTTCGTCACCCTCGTCCGCCGCTATCTGTCGGTGATCGCGTCCGACAGGGGCTTCATGGCGCTGATGGTGATCCTCCCGGCCGTCCTCGGCCTGGTGAGCGTGGTCATCCCGGCGAAGTCCGGTCTGGCGCCGCCCGACGAGGCCGGCAAGTTCAACGCCGACGCGGGCACCATCATGCTGATCATCGCGGTGGGCGCCTGCTTCTCGGGCGCCGCCAACTCGGTGCGCGAGCTGATCAAGGAGCGGGTGATCTACGAACGGGAACGCGCCACCGGCCTGTCCCGCTCCGCGTACCTGCTGTCCAAGGTCTTCGTACTCGGCCTGATCAGCGCCCTGCAGGGCGTCATCATCTGCGCGATCGGGCTGTCGGTGCGCAGGCTCCCCGACGAGGGCCTGATCGTCAAGAGCTTCCCGGCCGCGGAGATCACCCTGGTGGTCATCGCGCTGGGCTTCACCTCGATGATGTTCGGCCTGGTCATCTCCTCGCTGGTGAAGACCGCCGAGAAGACCATGCCCCTGCTGGTGATGTTCGCGATCGTCCAGGTCGTCTTCACCGGCGTCCTGTTCCAGATCTTCGGCACCGCCGGCCTGGAACAGGTCGCCTGGCTGATGCCCTCCCGCTGGGCCGTCGGCGCCGCCGGCGCCACCCTCGACCTCGGCCGGCTCATGCCGCCGTGGGACCAGGCCAAGCCCGACAACCTGGACCCGCTGTGGGAGCACTCGGCGAGCCAGTGGGGGTTCGACATGGCGATCCTGCTCGGCATCGCCCTCTTCTGCGGCATCCTCGTCCTGAGGCTGCTGCGCCGCCACGAGCCCGAGGTCATGCGCAAGTAGCGGCCCCGCGTACGCCAACGGAAGGCGGCGGCCCCCCCGAGGAGGGGAACCGCCGCCTTCCGCATGTCCGCGCCGGCCGGCTCAGTACCAGTGGTTGGCCTGCCAGAACGACCAGGCGCCGCAGGGGCTGCCGTAGCGCCCGTTCATGTAGTCCAGACCCCACTTGATCTGCGTGGCCGGATTGGTGCGCCAGTCGGCGCCCGCGGAGGCCATCTTGGCGCCCGGCAGCGCCTGGACCAGGCCGTACGCGCCGGAGGAGGGGTTGACCGCGTAGGGGTTCCAGGTGCTCTCGTGCATCACGATGTTGGAGAAGCACTGGAACTGCGCCGCGTCACCGATGATCTGCTGCGCCATCTGCTGCGGGGTGCCGGACGGCGCGGCGGGCGCCTGCGGCGCGGCCGCGCGCGGTGCCGGTGCCGAGGCCGCGTGCCGCTGCTGCGGGACGAGGGCCCTGCGCTCGTGGCTGCGGTTGGCGGCCTGCTGCTCCTGCCGGCTCGCGTGGGCCCGGTGCGCCAGGTGGGCGGCGTGGCGCGCGTGCTCCGCGGCCTGGCGCTTGCGCGTCGCGGCCTGGTGCGCGACGTGGGCGGCGTGCTGCTTCGCAAGGACCTTGCGGTGCGCGACGTGCGCGGCGTGCTGCTGGGCCGCGGCGGACCGCGCCTGTCCGGTGGCCGCTTCCGCCGCCCTGCCGGAGGCCTGTGCCGTCCCGCTGGTCCCGGTCACACCGGTGATGGCCAGGACGCCCACACCGGCCGCGGCGATGCCGGCGGCGGAGTACTTGTGGGTCTTGGTCAGACGGTCGAACTTCGGGATCGTCGGGAGCTGCATGGGGGAGTGACCTCTTCCATTCGGCTGCGCGCGCCCCATTCCGCCCTCGGGCAAGGAGAAGCGCCGCGTGTCGAACGCGGCGCGGAGCGACCCGAGCATTCTTAGCCCCGGCGAATTCTCCGACCAAACCAACCCATTACTACCCGAAGTCGTAGTGGCCGGACCGGCCGGATACGGCACACGCGTACCTCCGGCCGTTCGCGCCGCCCGCTTCCTACTACGCGCCTTCGTACGTGACGTACGTCCTGTGCCCCGCCTCACAGGCGCGTCGCGCACCGCGACCGCGACGCGACGCCACGTGCCCCGGACGGGCCGGTCGGGGCAGCAGCAGGTTGACGTCCCCGAACCCGTGCCAGAGGCAACCCGCCCCCGCGGCCTCGTGGCCCCGTTCCAGCAGCTCCCGCCCGGCCACCGCCTCCTCGACCGCCACCGGCATGACGTGTCATAGCCCCGCCGCCAGGCCGGCGCCCGGCGCTGCCCCCACCGCAGGAACGGGCCCGTCCCGGGCACCTCGGTCGCCCACAGCGCCGGGGGAAGGAACTTCGGCCTAGGTCCACGGACCGGCGACGCTCGGCCACCCGGCCGATCCTGCCGGCCGCACCCCGCCGGTACGGTGATGTCATGTCCAGCCGATCGTCCCGACGCGGCATCGAGGCGGTGAGCGCGGCCGTCCTCGCCATGAGCCGGCACCTGGAAGTGCGCGAGGTCCTGCAGACGATCGTCTCGTCCGCCCGCGAACTGCTCGAGGCCGAGTACGCGGCGCTCGGCGTGCCGGACGACCACGGCGGCTTCGCCCAGTTCGTCGTCGACGGCGTCAGCGACGAGCAGTGGAAGGCGATCGGCCCGCTGCCCCGGCAGCACGGCATCCTCGCGGCGATGCTGCACGAGGCCACCCCGCAGCGCCTGCCCGACGTGAAGCGCGACCCCCGCTTCGGCGGCTGGCCGTCCGCGCACCCCGACATGGCCGACTTCCTCGGCATGCCCGTGGTGGACGGCGATGAGATCCTGGGCGCCCTCTTCCTGGCCAACAAGCGCTGCGCCACCCGCCCGGGGGAGGACGGCCGGGGCTTCACCGAGGAGGACGAGGAACTGCTGCGCACCCTGGCCGCGCACGCCGCCATTGCCCTCAGCAACGCCCGCCTGTACGAGCGCAGTCGTGAGCTGACCCTGGCCGGGGAACGGGCCCGCATCGCCCACGAACTGCACGACGCCGTCTCGCAGAAGCTGTTCTCGCTGCGGCTGACCGCCCAGGCCGCGTCCGCCCTGGTGGCCCGCGATCCGGCACGCGCCCGCGAGGAGTTGAAGCAGGTCGCCACGCTCGCCGCCGAGGCCGCCGACGAACTGCGCGCGGTCGTGGTGGAGTTGCGGCCCGCCGCGCTGGACGAGGACGGCCTGCTGGCCACCCTGCGCACCCAGGTCGACGTCCTGGACCGGGCGCACTCGGCCCGCGTCTCCTTCGCCCACCGCCAGGTCCGCGCCCTGCCCGCCGCCCAGGAGGAGGCGCTGCTGCGGGTCGCCCAGGAAGCCCTGCACAACGCGCTGCGCCACGCGGACGCCGCCTCGGTGACGGTGCGCCTGGAGGGCCGGGGCAGGGGAGCGGTGCTCACGGTGCGCGACGACGGGCGGGGCTTCGATCCGTCCGCGGTGCGCCGCGCCGGCCGTCACCTGGGACTGGTCTCCATGCGGGACCGGGCCGACGGGGTCGGCGGCGGACTGACGGTGGACTCGGCGCCCGGCAAGGGCACCGTGATCGAGATGGAGGTGCCCGGTGGCTGACGGCCCCATTCGCGTCCTGGTGGTCGACGACCACCAGGTGGTCCGCCGCGGCCTGCGGACCTTCCTCGAGGTGCAGCCCGACATCGAGGTGGTCGGCGAGGCGGGGGACGGCGAGGAGGGCGTGCAGCGCGCCGGGGAACTCGCCCCCGACGTGATCCTGATGGACGTCCGGATGCCGGGCGTCGACGGCATCGAGGCTTTGCGCCGGCTGCGCGACAACGGCACCAAGGCCCGCGTCCTGGTTGTGACCAGCTTCACCGAGCAGCGCACCGTCGTCCCGGCGCTGCGCGCGGGCGCGGCCGGGTACGTCTACAAGGACGTGGACCCGGACGCGCTGGCCGGCGCCATCCGCTCGGTGCACGCCGGTCATGTGCTGTTGCAGCCGGAGGTCGCCGACGCCTTGCTCTCCCCGGAGGACAACGGCCCGGGGCAGGGTCGCGGGAGCACCCTCACCGACCGGGAGCGCGAGGTGCTGTCATTGATCGCGGAGGGCCGCTCCAACCGGGAGATCGCCCGCGCCCTGGTGCTGTCGGAGAAGACGGTCAAGACCCACGTGTCGAACATCCTGATGAAGCTGGACCTCTCCGACCGCACCCAGGCCGCCCTGTGGGCGGTGCGGCACGGCATCGGCAGCTGACCCGGCGGCACCAGCCGGCCCAGCGGAACCGGACGGAATACCGGACGAACCGGACGGAACCGGACGGCCCATCCGGGCACGCGCCGCCGCGAAAGCCGGGGCGCTTAGCGGTAGGACAAGCGGATCGTCGCGGTCCGGAGTGAGATTCATACCGTCGGGTGTATGTCGCCCGGATGGCGCAACCTGGCCGGGCGTGGGCCGTTCTCCATGGCGTGCTGCGGCGACTGCCGCGGCACCCATGCAAGGAGGGTCAAGAACGTGAAGAACCTGCACAAGGCCGCCGCCGTCGCCATGGTCGCCGGAAGCCTCGCCATGGTCGGCGCGGGTGCCGCCTCCGCCCACACCGGTGGCGCCCAGGCCCACGGTGGCGCGAAGAACAGCCCCGGTGTGGTCTCGGGCAACGTCATCCAGGTGCCGGTGCACGTCCCGGTGAACGTCTGCGGCAACACCATCAGCGTCATCGGTCTGCTGAACCCGGCCATCGGGAACGTCTGCGTCAACCGCTGACCCAGGACGCCACCCCACGGCGCGGCCGTGACCACCGGCCCCGGAGCGCTCCGCCGCCCCGGGGCCGGTCCGTTCGCGCAGCTCGGGGACCTTCGGCGGTACGGCGCGCGGCGCGCCGCGGTGCGACACGCGGATTCCGCCGTACGGAGGTTTCCGGCGCCCTCCCCGTGTCACCGCCCCGGGCTCCGCGTTCCTCACAGTGCGGCTCCTCGAACCGGGCCGCGCCATCACAGGAGGAACAGTTTCATGAACAGCGCCAAGAAGGCCGCCCTGATCATCGCCGCTGCCGGTGCGGCCGCTGCCGGTTCGGCCGGTACCGCGCTCGCCGACTCCCACGCGGGTGCCGTGGCCGCCGGCTCGCCCGGTGTGCTCTCCGGCAACGTGATCCAGGTTCCGGTGAACATCCCGATCAACCTGTGCGGCAACACCATCAACGGTCTTGCCCTTCTGAACCCCGCGATCGGCAACGTCTGCTTCAACCGCTGACGTGCGCGGACGGAAGGCCCCGTGGACAGCGTCGTCCGCGGGGCCTTCGCCCGTTGACGGCCGGCCTCAGCCGCGGCGCCGCTCGGCCTCCTCGACGTACGCGTTGTACGCCGCCACCTGCGCCCGCCGCGCCGTACGCTCCACGGGCCGCAGCAGCTCCGCCCGGGCGGCGATCTCCGAGGCGCTGACCGCCGCCCCGTGCCCGGCCCGCGCGCCCGTCGCGATCCCGACCAGAGCACCCACCCGCTGGGCCAGTTCCAGCACCCGCACCGCCCGCGGGGGATACCCCGGCGCCAGCACCTCGCGGCCGCGCGCCGCCCGCGCCCGGTACGCCTCCAGAGCCTCCTGCGCCGCCGGGCCCGCGCCGGCCACGTCCAGCCGCGCCAGCGCCTGTGTGGCGTCCCGCAGTGCCTCCGCGAGCTCCCGTTCCGCCTCGCCCAGCGACGGCACGTCCGCCGGCGGAGCGTCCCGCACCTCCAGGCACCGCCACTCGACCGACACGTGCACGTCCCCACGCGGCCCGGCCTCCGTGACCTCCGGCACCAGGCCGATGGCCGGTCCGCCGACGGCGATGACCGCCTCGCCCGCCGCGAGTGCCCGCGCGTTGAACTCCGGCGGCCCGCTGAGCCCGAGCGGGTGTCCGGGCACCGGGAGCGCGATCCGCAGCCCGGACACGCCGAGCGCGCGCAACCGTCCCAGCCCCAGCGTCAGCCCCACCGGGCCGTCCTCCCCGGGGAGTCCGGAGATCCGGTGGGCCGAATCGTCGGCGATCACTTCCTGAGCTGCGTCATCCGGCGCGGCAAGTCCGGCAATCAGGGCATTTCCCCAAGCCGCCAGCCGTCCTGAGCGAGGTTCGTCGAGCATCCCCCCAGCCTAAGGACTGGGGTGCCCCGGGGGTGGCGTAGATTTCCTGGGGCAGCGCCTACAGGTGCTCACGACGGCAGACATGCGATCGGGAAGTGGGAGACAACACGCTCATGAGCGATGTTCTGGAGCTGGTGGACGTATCCGTGGTCCGAGACGGCCGGGCTCTGCTGGACCAGGTCTCCTGGTCGGTCGCCGAGGGCGAGCGATGGGTCATCCTCGGTCCCAACGGCGCCGGCAAGACGACTCTGCTGAACATCGCCTCGAGCTACCTCTTCCCGACCTCCGGCACCGTCCAGATCCTCGGCGAGAAGATGGGCGGCGTCGACGTCTTCGAACTGCGCCCCCGCATCGGCATCGCGGGCGTCGCCCTGGCCGAGAAGCTGCCGCGCAGGCAGACCGTCCTGGAGACCGTGCTCACCGCCGCGTACGGCATGACCGCGCACTGGCAGGAGAGCTACGAGCAGGTCGACGAGGACCGCGCCCGCGCCTTCCTCGACCGGCTCGGCATGAGCGACTACCTCGACCGCAAGTTCGGCACCCTCTCCGAGGGCGAGCGCAAGCGCACCCTCATCGCGCGCGCCATGATGACCGACCCCGAGCTCCTCCTGCTGGACGAGCCCGCCGCCGGCCTCGACCTCGGCGGCCGCGAGGACCTCGTCCGCCGCCTCGGCCGGCTCGCCCGCGACCCGATCGCCCCCTCCATGGTGATGGTCACCCACCACGTCGAGGAGATCGCCCCCGGCTTCACCCACGTCCTGATGATCCGCCAGGGCAAGGTCGTCGCCGCCGGCCCCATGGAGACCGAGCTCAGCTCCCGCAACCTCTCCCTGTGCTTCGGCCTCCCGCTCGTCGTCGAGCGCCGGGGCGACCGCTGGACCGCCAGCGGGCTGCCCCTGAAGTGACCCCTGAAGTGACCCGCTGAGGGCCACCCGCGCACGAAGCCCCGCGCCAAAAGCGTCGGGGAGAGCCGTCGCACCCTGTCACAGATCCACTGCGGACCCCTACGATGGGCCCGTGGACGACTGGTTGTGGTGGCTGATCGCCGCCGTGGGGCTGGGTATTCCGCTTGTGGTGACCGCGATGCCCGAGTTCGGGATGTTCGCGGTCGGAGCCGTCGCCGCCGCGATCGCGGCCGGCCTCGGCCTCGGCATCACTCCGCAGGTGCTGATCTTCGTCATTGTCTCGGTCGCGGGCATCGCCGTCGTACGCCCGCTGGCCAACCGGAGCCGCGCGCAGCGACCGGAGTTGCGCAGCGGCATTGACGCGCTCAAGGGCCGCCAGGCCGTCGTCCTGGAACGGGTCGACGTGCACGGCGGCCGGATCAAGCTCAACGGCGAGGTCTGGTCGGCCCGCGCCCTCGACGCGGGACGGGCCTTCGACCCCGGCGAGAGCGTGGACGTCGTCGAGATCGAGGGCGCGACGGCCGTCGTGGTGTGATCGCGTGCGCCCCGCACCGGAGACGGCACGGGAATTCGCCGAACCCGGCCCGCCTCCGCGCGGGTTCTGCCAGACTTGATCATGTCTTCGTACGGATAGTCACCGGCAAACGGCGTGGGAGTGGACGTGCAGCCGATCATCATCGTCCTGATCATCCTGGTGGTGCTCGTCTTCATCGCGCTCATCAAGACGGTCCAGGTCATCCCGCAGGCCAGCGCGGCGATCGTCGAGCGCTTCGGCCGCTACACCAGGACCCTGAGCGCGGGCCTCAACATCGTGGTGCCGTTCATCGACACCATCCGCAACCGCATCGACCTGCGTGAGCAGGTCGTGCCGTTCCCGCCGCAACCGGTGATCACCCAGGACAACCTGGTCGTCAACATCGACACGGTCATCTACTACCAGGTCACCGACGCGCGGGCCGCCACCTACGAGGTCGCCAGCTACATCCAGGCGATCGAGCAGCTCACCGTCACCACCCTCCGCAACATCATCGGCGGCATGGACCTGGAACGGACCCTGACCTCCCGTGAGGAGATCAACGCGGCCCTGCGCGGCGTCCTCGACGAGGCCACCGGCAAGTGGGGCATCCGCGTCAACCGCGTCGAGCTCAAGGCCATCGAGCCGCCGACCTCCATCCAGGACTCGATGGAGAAGCAGATGCGCGCCGACCGCGACAAGCGCGCCGCCATCCTCACCGCCGAGGGCATCCGGCAGTCCCAGATCCTCACCGCCGAGGGCGAGAAGCAGTCCGCGATCCTGCGCGCCGAGGGTGAGGCCAAGGCCGCCGCCCTCAAGGCGGAGGGCGAGGCCCAGGCCATCCGCACGGTCTTCGAGTCCATCCACGCGGGTGACCCCGACCAGAAGCTGCTCGCCTACCAGTACCTGCAGATGCTGCCCAAGATCGCCGAGGGCGAGTCCAACAAGCTCTGGATCATCCCGAGCGAGCTCAACGACGCCCTCAAGGGCCTCGGCGGCATCGTCAACCTCCCCGGAGCCCCGGGCAGCGGCCCCAACAACGGCGAGGGCGGCACCCGCCGCGAGACCCCCCGGCTCGACAAGGACTGAGCAGCGCGGCGGCCGCCGCAAACGCGTATGACATGATCCGTGCGCTCGGGCTCCCCCGGTCCCGCCGGGGGGAGGGGAGCCGCACCGACCATGGAGACGCCTATGACCTACTGGGAAGCCCTGGCCGTGTTCGCGGCCGGAATCGGGGCCGGCACCATCAACACCGTCGTCGGCTCCGGCACGCTCATCACCTTCCCCGTCCTGCTGGCCGTCGGCCTGCCGCCCGTCATGGCCAACGTCTCCAACACCCTCGGCCTCGTGCCCGGCTCCGTCAGCGGCGCCATCGGCTACCGGCGTGAACTCGCCGGACAGCGCACCCGCCTGCTGCGCCTGGGCGCCGCCGCACTCGTCGGCGGACTCACCGGGGCCGTCCTGCTGCTGACGCTCCCCTCCCAGGCCTTCGACACGATCGTGCCGGTCCTCATCGGACTCGCCCTCGTCCTCGTCGTCGTCCAGCCCCGGCTCACCCGCGCCCTGCAGGCCCGCCGGTCCGGCAACGGCACCCACGTCCCCGAGCACGGCGGCCCGGTCCTGCTCGGGGGACTCCTCCTCGCCGGCATGTACGGCGGCTACTTCGGCGCCGCCCAGGGGGTCATCTACCTCTCCCTGATGGGCGTCCTCCTCGAGGAGTCCTGGCAGCGGATCAACGCGGTGAAGAACGTCCTCGCGCTGATGGTCAACGGGGTCGCCGCGGTGTTCTTCGTCTTCGTCGCCGACTTCGACTGGACCGCCGTCGCGCTCATCGCCGTCGGGGCCGCGCTCGGCGGTGTCCTCGGCGCCCGCATCGGCCGCCGCCTGCCGCCCGTCGCCCTGCGCGGCGTCATCGTCGTCGTGGGCCTCGTGGCGATCACCCAGCTCCTGCTGAAGTAGCCGGGCGACCGCCTCGGGGCTCAGGGCTCAGGCCGGCAGCGCGAGCCAGTGCGGAACGCCCTCACGGTCCTTCAGCCCCAGGTGCAGCAGCAGCGCGTCCGCCGGCGTCGGCTCGAACGGCTGCGTCAGCAGCCGCATCCCCGCCTGCTCCGGCGTACGGTCCGCCTTGCGGTGGTTGTCCTCCGCGCACGACGCCACCGTGTTCAGCCAGGTGTCCCCGCCACCGTGCGAACGCGGCAGCACGTGGTCCACGGTCGTCGCCCGCCGGCCGCAGTACGCGCACCTGTGCCGGTCCCTGACCAGCACACCCCGCCGCGACCACGCCGCCCGTTGTCGGAAGGGCACCCTCACGTACCTGCAGAGCCTGATCACCTGCGGCACCGGTACCTCCACCGCCGCCGCGCGGATCCGCAGCCCGGGATGAGCCTGCTCGACCACGGCCTTGTCCTGCATGACCAGCACCACCGCACGCCGCAGCGACACAGTCGACAGCGGCTCGAAGGTCGCGTTCAGCACCAGCGTCTCACGCACGTCGCCCACCCCTCGGGTCCATCCCCGCCCCGGCGGCGAGGTGGCTCCACTGTGACCGGGCGATACCCGTGCGGACAACGCAATTTCCGCACGTCAAAGCGAACAGGAAGAAACAGGAAACAAAACAGCGGACCCTGGGGCCGGCCACCCCGGGCGCCCACCCCCGTAGGGTCAGGGGCGCCCGGAGCGCGGCGATCGGCGTGGACGCCCGGGCGCATGACCGGGCTCCGGCGGACGGCAGGCAGGTCGCGCGGCGAGAACCGCACAGCGCAACGCCCCGCCGCCCCCGCCACTGCGGTGCCGACCCCCGGTGACGGTCAGGTCACCAGGCAGACACCACAGTGCGATGCGGGAGCGCCGGGGCGCAACGGGATTTCGGGACGCCCGGCCCGCGGCCGGGGCGACACGACTACTGCGGATTCTCGTACTCGCCGATCAAGTTGGCCCGCGCGATCGCGTGGAACCGCAGGTTGAAGCCGACGACGGCGGGCGACACGTCCCCGTCCGGCCCCAGCTTCTCCTGGTCCACCGCGTACACGGTGAACACGTACCGGTGCGGCCCGTCGCCGGGCGGCGGTGCGGCACCGCCGAAGTCCCTGCTGCCGTAGTCGTTGCGCACGTGCACCGCACCCTCGGGCAGCCCCTTGAAGCCGTCGCTGCCGGCGCCCGCCGGCAGCTCCGTCACCGACACCGGGATGTCGAAGAGCACCCAGTGCCAGAAACCGCTTCCCGTGGGCGCGTCGGGGTCGTAACACGTGACGGCGAAGCTCCTGGTCCCCTCGGGGAAGCCCTCCCACCGCAGGTGAGGCGAGACGTTGCCCTTGGCGTAGACCTGGGAGTCCTTCAGCGTGCCACCCGGCTCGATGTCATCGCTCACCACCGCGAACGACGCCACCGGCGGATGGAAATCGTGGGGGAGCGGCCGCCGCTGCTGTTCGGTCACCTCGGTACCTCCTGCTGATCGCGAAACGCGCTTCCGCCCGCCGATCCTAGAACCAGTTGCGCTTCCCGCCGACCTCGGCCAGCCATTGGTTGAGGTACCCCGCCCAATCGGTCGTGTGGAAGTTGTTCAGGTCCACCGTGAACGAGCGGAAGGCGTCGCTGCCCTCGCTGAACAGCCCCGGCTTCTTGTCCATCTCCAGGACGACGTCCATCTCGTGACCGTCGGCGACGAAGCTCAGCTCGACCTGGTTCAGCCCGCGGTACTGCTGCGGCGCGAAGAACTCGATCTCCTGGTAGAACGGCAGCCGTTGCCGCGTGTTGCGGATGTGCCCGCGCTCCAGGTCCGCGTTCTTGAAGCCGAAGCCCAGCTGGCCGAACGCGTCGAGGATCGCCTGCTGCGCCGGCACCGGATGCACGTTGATCGGGTCGAGGTCACCGGAGTCCACCGCTCGGGCGATCGCCAGCTCCGTGGTCACCCCGACGCTCATCCCCGTCAGGTGACGCCCCAGGAAGGTCGTGATCGGGGTCTCCCACGGGATCTCCAGCCCGAACGGCACCACGTGCACCGCACCCGGCTGCACCTCGAACGCCCCGCCCAGCCGCTGCCGGTGGAACTCGACGTCCTGCTTGTACTCCGTGTCCTGGCCCTCGACCTCGACGCGGGCCTGCAGGCCCACCGACAGCCCCTCGATCTGCTGCGGCACCGAGCCGCCCTGGATGCGGACCTCGCCTTGGACGACCCCGCCCGGGACGACGTTCGGCTCGTTGAGTACCGTCTCGACCGACGCGCCACCGGCGCCCAAGCTCGCAAGCAGCTTCTTGAAGCCCACGATGTCCCTCTCCCTTTACTGGCGGTTGCCTCGGTCCATACGAACGTGGCCCCACCCCGAACGGTTCCATTACTCTCGTACCGCATGATCCCCCCTCCTGAAAGCACCCCTCTCCCCAGGTCCTTCTTCGACCGGCCGGTGCTGGAGGTGGCTCCCGACCTCCTGGGGCGAACGCTCGTACGCAGGACGGACGACGGCCCCGTCGCGCTCAGGCCGACCGAGGTCGAGACCTACGCCGGCCCACTCGACCCCGGCTCCCACACCCACCGCGGACGCGCCGACCGCAACGCGGTCATGTTCGGCCCGCCCGGCCACGCGTACGTCTACTTCACCTATCGCGTGTCGAGGCGGTCAGCATGAACGTCGACCTCCTCGCCCACCCTGCCGAAGAGGTCGCTCCCAAGCTGCTCGGGAGTCTCCTCACCTGCAAGACCCCCGAGGGGACCGTGAGCATCGCCATCACGGAGACCGAGGCGTACTCCGGTACGGCTGATCCAGCTTCCCACGCCTACCGGGGCCGGACACCCCGCAACGCCGTCATGTTCGGACCCGCAGGACACCTGTACGTCTACCGCTCCCACGGTCTTCACTGGTGCGCCAACGTCGTCACCGGGACGGACGGCATCGCCTCGGCTGTCCTCATCCGGGCAGGCAGGGTCGTCGAGGGGGAGGACCTGGCACGCGAGCGGCGAGGGGAGAGGGTCGAAAGCCCACGGCTTGCCCGAGGTCCGGGGAACTTCTGCCAGGCACTCGGCATCACGGCGGAACACAACGGCGCAGACCTCCTGACAGGCACGTCGGTCATGTTGTCCGAGGGCGAGCCGGTACCTGCCGCGCTCATCCAGGTTGGTCCTCGGGTCGGCGTGAGCAAGGCCCACGACTGGCAACACCGCTTCTACCTCGCCGGTGATCCAACAGTCTCGGCGTACCGGCTGAGCCCCAGAGCCAAGCCGCCCGGCGGAGCCTGAGCCGTCACCTACGACGGACCAGCCGTTCCGGTCGCACAGCGACCGACTCAGCTCGACCCGTTGTGTCAGGTTCCCGCCCTTGGACTCCTCGCCCCTCGGGGTGGGGCCGAGCCTGGCGCAGATGATCGCTCGCCCTGCACGTCGCCTGCGCTCCGCAGGGCGACCCCGGCGGAATCCTGCCGGGGCGGAGACCTCATCGAGGGCGTCGATCCCGCGAGCGCCGGGTCACCTCACGACGCCCCCACGACCTCACCCAGGGGCCCGCCCGCCTCGCCACCGCACTCGACATCGACCGCGCCCTCAACGGCGCCGACGTATGCCTGGCGACCCCGCCGGTTCCGCCTTCCGCGTCCTCACCGGCACGCCGCCCGACCCCGCGGCGGTCCGCACCGGACCGCGCACCGGCGTCAGCGGCGGCGCCGCCCACCCCTGGCGTATCCGGACTGGCGGCGACCCCACCGTCAGCCGCTACCGCGCACCGGGGGGCGCAAAAGGAGTCGAGCGGAACGCGTAGTCTCGGAAAGACTCCGTACGAACGAGTACGAGGCACCGAACGACACCAGGAGGCACGAGAACCGTGACGGACATCGTCGACGAGCTGCGGTGGCGAGGGCTGATCGCCGTTTCCACCGACGAGGACGCACTGCGCAAGGCGTTCGCGGACGGCCCGGTCACGGTCTATTGCGGCTTCGACCCCACCGCTCCCAGCCTCCACCTCGGCAACCTGGTGCAGATCCTCACCATCCGCCGGCTCCAGCTGGCCGGCCACCGGCCGCTCGCCCTGGTCGGCGGCGCCACCGGTCTGATCGGCGACCCCAAGCCGACCGCCGAGCGGACGCTGAACGACGCCGGTGTCGTCGCCGGCTGGGTCGAGCGGATCCGCGCCCAGATCGAGCCCTTCCTCTCCTTCGAGGGCCCGAACGCCGCGGTGATGGTCAACAACCTCGACTGGACCTCGGGCCTGTCGGCCATCGAGTTCCTGCGCGACATGGGCAAGTACTTCCGGGTCAACAAGATGATCGCCAAGGAGGCCGTCGCCCGCCGGCTCAACTCCGAGGCAGGCATCAGCTACACGGAGTTCAGCTACCAGATCCTCCAGGGCATGGACTTCCTGGAGCTCTACCGCCGGTACGGCTGCACCATGCAGACCGGCGGCAGCGACCAGTGGGGCAATCTGACGGCCGGCATCGACCTCATCGGGCGCGTCGAAGGCACCTCCGTGCACGCCCTCGCCACCCCGCTCATCACCAAGGCCGACGGCACGAAGTTCGGCAAGACGGAGTCCGGCACGGTCTGGCTCGACCCCGAGATGACCACGCCGTACGGCTTCTACCAGTTCTGGCTGAACGCCGACGACCGCGACGTGTCCAAGTTCCTGCGCATCTTCAGCTTCAAGTCGCAGGCGGAGATCGAGGAACTGGAGCGGCTCACCGAGGAGCGGCCGCAGGTTCGCGCCGCACAGCGTGCCCTCGCCGAGGAGCTCACCACCCTTGTCCACGGTGCCCAGCAGTGCGCCGCGGTGATCGCCGCGTCCAAGGCACTTTTCGGCCAGGGCGAACTCGCCGAGCTCGACGAGCGGACCCTCGCCGCGGCGCTCGGCGAACTGCCGCACGCCAAGGTCGCCGAGCTGGCCTCCGTCGCCGACCTCTTCGCCGAGGTCGGGCTCGTGGCCAGCAAGTCAGCGGCCCGCCGCACCATCAAGGAGGGCGGCGCGTACGTGAACAATGTCAAGATCGGTGACGAGGACGCGACGCCCGGGGCCGCCGACCTGCTGCACGGCCGCTGGCTCGTGCTGCGGCGCGGCAAGAAGAGCCTGGCGGCCGTCGAGGTCGCCGGCGGCTGACGTCGGCCGGTTTTCCACGTTTGAGCGGCGGCGGAGCTTGACTCCGCCGCCGCACTTGCGTAACGTAGCCCGAGCCGCTTGAGACGGTGCGCCCGGTTCGTCCGGATCCTCCGATCGGCGGTCACTCACCACGACGACATCACCCCGAAGATTTCGGGCGCACTTTCGTGCTCTCGAATTTCATTGGCGTGGAATCGAACGGCGAGTGCGGGATGAATTCGCATGACGCGAAGGAATCCGCTAACGTAGTGAATGTCGCCGAGGCGGAAACGCCGAAAGCGA
>NZ_JBYIQW010000025.1:0-100522 GCF_057707815.1 Actinacidiphila sp. bgisy160 | reverse complement strand
TAAGCGCTGGCGGACCGCTGGTCCCCAGCCAACGTGAGCCAGGAATCCCCGTCCCTTAGGGCAGGGAGGATGTCAAAACATCATGTTCGACAACGCCTACGCCTTCGTCGACGCCATCGCGAGGAACCGCTCGTCGGTGTCGGTGTAGGAGGTCATGGTCCACCCCGAGGACGCCAGCAACGGCCCCAGGCTGGACTTGGCGCGCAGGTCGTCCGGGGTCAGCTCGCGGCCCTGCCGGGCGGCCAGCGCCGCCCGGCCGATCGGGTGGAAGAGCGCCAGCCGGCCGCCGGGCCGGGTGACCCGGGCCAGCTCCCGCAGACAGGCCCGGGGGTCCGGCAGGTGACCGATCAGTCCCGCGGCGAAAACGGCGTCCAGGGTGGCGTCGCGCAGCGGCAGCCGGGCGCAGTCGGCCAGCAGCAGGGCGCCGTGCTCCCCGCGCCCGGCCCGTACCGCGGCGGCCAGCATCTCGGGCGTCAGGTCGGCGCCCACGACCGTCCCGCAAGCCCCCACGGCCGCGCGCAGGAAGGGCAGCGCCCGGCCCGTGCCGCACCCCGCGTCGAGGACCGCCTGGCCCTCCGCAAGGCCCAGTTCGGCCACAGCGGCGCGATAGGCGGGGGCGTCGTCGGGGTAGCGGGTCTCCCAGTCGGCGGCGCGGGCGGCGAAGAACGCGCGGATCTGCGCGGGGTCGGTGTGCACGACGGTCCACCTCCGGTTCGGGGCGCGCGCCGGGGCGCACGGGACGCGGGGCATCATGGTCGCATGATCCCGTTCCGTTCCGTCGCCTTGTTCCTGCTCGCCGCGGTGCTGGAGATCGGCGGCGCCTGGCTGGTCTGGCAGGGCCTGCGCGAGCACCGCGGATGGGTCTGGATCGGGGCCGGCGTCATCGCCCTGGGCTTGTACGGGTGTGTCGCCACCCTGCAGCCGGATGCCGAGTTCGGCCGCATCCTCGCCGCCTACGGCGGGGTGTTCATCGCGGGCTCCCTCGCGTGGGGCATGGTGGCGGACGGTTACCGGCCCGACCGCTACGACGTGCTGGGCGCCCTGGTCTGCCTGGTGGGCGTGGGGATCACCATGTATGCGCCACGCAGCGGCTGAAACACGCTCCCCTTGTGCAGGTTCGTGCCGCGGGCGATCGTCGGGGACCGCATCCGGAAAGCACGTTGTCAAATAAGGCAGGGTTTCGACATGGCCCGAGCGCGCGGCCACCCCCGCACTAGCGTCCCGGGGCCATGGGACACATCGACCACGCCGCCTTCGGCTGGCTGACCCCGCTGCTTTCGTACGCCATGGCGTGCGTCGGTGCCGCGCTCGGACTGCGCTGCACCGTCCGGGCCCTGGCTGCGACCGGCCGTTCCCGGCGCAACTGGCTGATCACCGCCGCGAGCGCTCTCGGCACCGGCATCTGGACGATGCACTTCGTCGCCATGCTCGGTTTCCGCGTCACCGGCACCGAGATCCGCTACAGCGTTCCCCTGACCGTCCTCAGCCTGGCCGTGGCCATGGTCGTCGTCGGCCTCGGCGTCTTCACCGTGGGGTACGGCCAGGGCCGCCTCCGGGCCCTGGCGATCGGCGGCCTCACCACGGGTGTCGGCGTGGCCAGCATGCACTACCTGGGCATGGCCGCGGTACGCCTGCACGGCGCGGTGTCCTACGAACCGTGGCTCGTGGCGCTGTCCGTCGGCATCGCCTGGGCCGCCGCGACCGCCGCCCTGTGGGCCGCGCTCACCATCCACCGCCCCGTGGTGGTCGCCGGCGCCTCCCTGGTGATGGGCGCGGCGGTCAGCAGCATGCACTACACGGGGATGCTCGCCGTGCACGTCAGGGTCAGGCCCTCGACGGACGCGCTATCCGGCGCTGGCGCGACCGCGTTCCTCTTTCCCCTCATCGTCGGTCTCGGCTCCTACCTCTTCCTCACCTCCGCTTTCGTCGCGCTCTCCCCGACGACGAGGGAGCGCATCGCCTCCGCGACCGCCCAGCGCATCGGCGAGGGCGCCCTGTGACGCCGCCACGGGGCCGCAGAGCCCACGCGGGGCCCCCCGCGGAAGAGGTGTCCCCGCACGCGACCGACGGCGGACGGGACGGCGGGACCAGGTCCCGGCTGAGCCTGCGCCCGAGGAGCGTGCGCGCGAAGATCGTGTCCCTGCTCATGGTGCCCGTCGTCTCCCTGATGGCGCTGTGGGCCTTCGCCGCCGTCACCACGGCCCAGGACATCTCCGGGCGGCTGCGTGCCCAGCGCATCGCAGAAACGATCCGCGAGCCGGTCGCCGACACCGTGACCACCCTGCAGGCGGAACGCCGTGCCGCCACCGGCTACCTGGCCCGGCCCACCACCGAGGCAGCCGCCGAACTGAACAGGCGCGCCGGGGCCACCGACCGCGCCGTCGCCCTGCTGCAACTGGGCGGCGGCCACACCGTCGCCGACGGCACCGGGCTGCCGGGCACCGCGGCCGTGCGGGTCCGCACCTTCGTCGGCGACCTGGAGCGTCTGCGCAGGCTCCGGCCCGGCATCGCCAAGGGAGCGGCCGACTGGCGCCGGACGTACCGCGCCTACACCGACGCCGTGACCGACGGGTTCGCGATCGGCAGCACCCTTGCCACGTCCCGCGGCGAGCGCGCCGCCCTCGAGATCGGCCGCGCCGCGGAACAACTGTCCCGCGAGGACGCCCTGCTCGCGGCGGCCGCCCTCACCCGTGGCCTCCCCACGGACCGCTACCGCGACCTGAGCGGCGCCGTCACCGCCCGCCGCGTCCTGCTCGCGGGCTCCGCGGCCGACCTCGGCGGCGACAGCCGCAGCACCTGGGAGCGGCTGGCTCGTTCCATCGCGTACACCGACCTCGAGGCCATGGAGGACGCCGTCCTCGACGCCGGCCCCGGCAAGGCGGCCGTGGACGGCGTGAGCCCCGCCTCCTGGGACCGGGCCGCCGGACAGGTGCTGTCCGGTCTGGAGAAGGTCGCCACGACCGCCGCGCCCGCCGACCGGCCCGTCACACAGGGCCTGTTGAGCACCTCGGGGATCGCCGTCCTGCTCGGCCTCCTCGCCGTCGTCGCGTCCCTGCTCATCTCCGTACGGATCGGCCGCGGTCTCGTCGTCGAACTCGTCGGCCTGCGCAACACCGCGCTCGAACTGGCCCGCCGCAAACTTCCCCGCGCCATGCGACGGCTCCGCGCCGGCGAGGAGATCGACCTCGGCAAGGAGGCACCCCTCGGCAGGCACGGCGCCGACGAGATCGGCCAGGTCGCCGGGGCCCTGGCCACCGTGCAGCGCGCCGCGCTGCAGGCCGCCGCGGAACGCGCCGAACTGGTCAACGGTGTCTCCGGCGTCTTCGTCAACCTCGCCCGCCGCAGCCAGGTCCTGGTGCACCGTCAGCTCGCGCTGCTCGACAGCATGGAACGGCGCACCGAGGACCCGGGCGAGCTGGAGGACCTGTTCAAGCTGGACCACCTCACGACCCGCATGCGGCGGCACGCCGAGGGTCTGATCATCCTGTCCGGCGCCGCTCCCGGCCGCGCCTGGAGCAAGCCCGTGCCCCTCACCAATGTGGTGCGTGCCGCCGTCGCCGAGGTCGAGGACTATGCCCGTGTCGAGGTCCGACGACTCCCCGTCGCCGCGGTCGTCGGCTCCGCGGTCGCCGACCTCACCCATCTGATCGCCGAACTCGTCGAGAACGCGACCCAGTTCTCCCCGCCGCACACCAAGGTGCGCGTCTACGGCGAACAGGTCGGCAACGGCTACGCCCTGGAGATCGAGGACCGCGGGCTCGGCATGGGCAAGGAGGCCATGACCGAGGCCAACCGGCGCATCGCGCAGACCCAGGCGCTCGACCTTTTCGACAGCGACCGGCTCGGCCTCTTCGTCGTCAGCCGGCTCGCCCGGCGGCACGACGTGAGGGTCTCCCTGCGCTCCTCCGCGTACGGCGGCACCACCGCCGTCGTCCTGCTGCCCACCGCCGTGCTCGACATGAGGGCACCAGAAGCCCGCGCCCCACGAGGCGCGGGGACGAGAGGCGCGGCGTCCGGCCCGCACGGACCCCGCCAGGGGTTCACGGAGGTACCGCCCCCGGCGGCCGCCTCCCCGCGCGGCGACGGCGACGGGCCGCCGCGCCCCGCCGCGCCCCGGCCCGTTCGTCTGCCGGAGCCGGCGACGGCCCCCGTGCCCGCCCCCGATCCCGCGCCCACCCCGGCCCGCGGCGGGGCGCCCACTCCCGCGCCCGTCGGCGCCCCTGGGGCCGCTCCCGCCGCCGGTGGCGGACTCCCGCGCCGCGTCCGCCGTGCGAGCCTCGCCCCACAGCTCCTGGAACCACGCGCACCCGAACGCGCCCCCATGCCGCAGGACACGGGGCACGACGTACCCGAACGGACGGCGGAGCAGGCGCGCTCGACGATGGCAGCCTTCCGTCGCGGCTGGGTCCGCGGCGGCGGTGCCGGAGCCCGTGACGCCGCCGACGGGGAACCGACCGGGCCGCGCCCCCTGCGGTCCGCACCGCAGCCCGGAGGCGTCCGGCCCGGTCCCGATGGGTCAGGCCACGACGACGGCTCGGACACGACGCCCGAGGACGGCGAGCAGGGCCACGCCCGCACCTCGGACCCGGCATCCCGCGAAGGAGAGCATGGATGATCGACGCATCGAACCGGTCCGGTGAACTGGACTGGCTGCTGGACGACCTCACCGACCGGGTGGACAACGTCCGTCACGCCGTGGTCCTGTCGGGCGACGGCCTGGCCGTGGGCTCCTCACGCGGCCTGACCCGGGAGGACGCCGAGCACCTGGCGGCCGTCGCCTCGGGCTTCCACAGCCTCGCCAAGGGCGCCGGACGCCACTTCGCCGCCGGCGAGGTCCGGCAGACCATGGTCGAACTCGACCACGGCTTCCTCTTCGTGGCGGCCGCGGGCGAGGGCTCGTGCCTCGCGGTGTTCACCGGCGCGGGAGCCGACGTCGGCCTGATCGCCTACGAGATGGCCCGCCTGGTCAAGCGCGTGGGCGAGCACCTGCACACCCCGCCGCGTCTCGGCGCCGCAGGCCCGGCCGCCGGCTGACCGGCGCACAGGTGATGAACGGCGGGCACCCGCGCGGGCCGGACGGCCACTGGTACGACGACGCGGCCGGACCCCTGGTGCGCCCGTACGCCATGACCGGCGGCCGCACCCGGCCCGGGACGGCGGTCGCCGCCCTGGACCTGATCGCCCTGGTGCTCGCCGAACCCGGCGCCACCGACGATCCCACACTCGGACCCGAGCACACCGCGCTGCTCGCGTTGTGCCGGGACGAGCCCCTGTCGGTCGCCGAGCTGGCAGCCGACGCCGACCTGCCGTTGGGCGTCGTACGCGTCCTCCTCGGCGACCTCCTGACGCTCGGCAGCGTACGGGTGAGCACTCCCGTACCGCCGGCGCAGCTACCTGACGAGCGCATCCTGCGAGAGGTGATCAATGGACTCCGGGCACTCTGAGACGCCGGTCATGGCCCTGAAGATCCTCATCGCGGGGGGCTTCGGGGTCGGCAAGACCACCATGGTGGGCGCGGTGAGCGAGATCCGGCCGCTGCGCACCGAGGAGCAACTGACCGAGGCCGGGCGCCATGTGGACGACATCGGCGGAGTCGAGCGGAAGTCCACCACCACCGTGGCGATGGACTTCGGCAGGATCACCGTCAGGGCCGGTCTCTCGCTCTACCTGTTCGGCACCCCCGGCCAGGACCGCTTCTGGTTCCTGTGGGACGAGCTGTCACAAGGGGCGCTCGGCGCGGTCGTGCTCGCCGACACCCGCCGCCTTGAGGACTGCTTTCCGGCCGTGGACTTCTTCGAGCACCGTAAGATCCCCTTCGCCGTCGCCGTCAACCGCTTCCCCGGCGCGCTGGAGCACCGCCCGGAGGACGTCTCGCGTGCCCTCGACCTGCAGGACGGCACCCCCGTCGTCCTGTGCGACGCGCGGGACCGCGCATCGGGCAAGGAGGTGTTGATCGCCCTCGTCGAGCACGCCGGGCGGATGCACGCGGCACGCCTTCTGGAGTCGGTGCGCTGACGCTCCGTGCAGGGGCGGGGCACCCTAGCAGAACGGTGCCGCGGAAAAAGGAATTCACAGTGCATTGAGAGGCAGCCGAACCGGATGCGTACAGGTGGCCAGACGGGGCGCACGGGCCCCGACGCCCCTACCGCGCAAGGAGTCCAGATGCACAAGCGGATCGGTGCCGCAGTCGCCGGAACGGCCGCTGCCCTCCTGCTCGTCACCGCCTGCGGCGGGTCGAACGGCTACAACCAGGCCGGCAGCGTGGCGCCGGCGGCCCAGCAGCAGGACGCGGCCCAGTCGCCCACCTCGCAGCCCGGCTCCGGGTCCTCCTCGAGCGGTTACGGGTACGACAGCGAGACCTCCGCCGACCCCTCCTCGGGCACCGGTGACGGATACGCCGGTGGTGCGGACGACATCTCCGACAGCGGCAGCGCGGACGCCGCCTCCGACAAGAAGTGGCCCATCCTGTCCGTCGTCAACGACGCCAAGCTCGGCGACATCCTCGTCGATTTCAAGGGCCGTACCCTGTACCGCTTCGACAAGGACACCGACTGGCCGATGGTGTCCAACTGCACCGGCGAGTGCCTCAAGAAGTGGCCGGCGGCCAAGCCCGTCACCAAGGCGCAGGCCGAGGCCGCCGGTCTCAACCCCAAGCTCGTCAGCACCTACACCCGTCCGGACGGCACCAAGCAGCTGTCGTACAACTGCTGGCCCGTCTACTGGTACGTCGGCGACACCAAGCCCGGTGACACCAACGGCCACGCCGTGGGCGGCACCTGGTGGGCCATGGGCGCCAACGGCAAGAAGGCCAACGGCGGCAAGCCGATCCGCTGACCCGGGCAGGGGCGGGGCCCGCGACGCTCAGTCCGCCACACCGGACTCGGCGAGCACCTTGTCGATCCGCACCCGCACCAGGAGTTCGCCGGGCACCCCATTGCGCGCCCCGAACTCCTCGGCGACGTCCTCGCCCATGTAGCGGGCGGCGATCCGGGTGGCCCACTCCCGCAAGGGACCGGGCTCCTCGCTCACCTCCGCCCGTCCCCGCAGGACCACGTACGCGAACGGCGGCCGGTCATCGTCCACGCACAGGGCGACCCGGCCGTCGCGCGCGATGTTGCGGCCCTTGACCGTGTCCTTGCCCGTGTTGAACACGATGTCGTCGCCGTCCAGCAGGAACCAGACGGGTGCCACATGGGGCGTGCCGTCCGCCCGCGTGGTCGCCAGCTTCCCCGTCCGCGTGCCGGCGGAGACGAAGGCCCGCCACTCTTCCTCGGTCATCCTGTGTCCCATGCCCCCATCCTGCCCCGGACGGCGGCCGGTGGCCTCAGGACCCACTGGAGGGGTGCTGCGGCTCGGCCTCCTGGTAGAGCGGTACGTCCATCCGGCCGCGCCGCAGCAGCCGGCGCCAGAGCACCGGGTCGTACTCCTGCGGCGTGGTGGTGGCGAGGAAGTCCTCCAGTACGTCGACGAAACGCCCGGGCGCGTCATGATGCGGGAAATGCCCGGCGTCCTTGAACAACTCCAGCCGGCTGCCCGGCATCGCGGTGTGCGCCCTCCGCGCGTGGCGCACCGGGATCACCCCGTCGTGCTCACCCCACATGATGAGGGTCGGCAGGCCCGCCGTCAGATAACTGCGGTCCATCATCGTGATGACCTGCCCCCGCACATCGACTCCGGCACGCAGGGTGCGCAGGAAGGCCTGACGCGTCATGGAGCTGTCCAGCATGAGGTAGCGCTCCAGGACGTAGTCGAAGTCGTGGCGGCCGAGCCCCAGCCCGCCGGTGGCCCGCAGCAGCGGTGCCAGCAGCCGCAGAGCCCTGCGCACGGGCGGCGAGGTGGCCAGTGGCAGCGTCACCTCGGAACCCGGGCCCGCGGCCAGCCGCAGCAGCGGGTGCACCTCCGGCCCCAGGCCGCCGCCGCCCACGATCACCAGGCGTTCGCACCGCTCCGGGAACTGGTAGGCGAACTGCATCGCGACACCCGCCCCGAGCGAGTGGCCCACGACCGACACCCGGTCGACGTCGAGCACGCCCAGCAGGTCGCGCATGCCGCAGGCGTAGGCCGCCACCGCGTAGTCGGCGCGGGGCCGCTCGCTGTCGCCGTGTCCCAGCAGATCGGGCGCGATGACCGTGTGCCGGCGCCCCAGCCGGGGCAGTATGTGCGCCCACGTCGCCGACGAGTCGCCGAGACCGTGGATCAGCAGCAGCGGCGGCCCGCTGCCGCCGAGCCGGAACGCGCGCCGGTAGCCGTGGATGTCGCGATGGACCAGAGGAACGCCCTGCGAACCGTCCTCCGCGTCCGGGGCGAGAGGGTGGACCCGGCGCACGACCTGTCCCCGTTCCATGCGTCCAGCGTGCGACAGCGGGGTTTCCCCCGCAATGCCGCGCCGTTAGCACGGCGTGAACGCGCTTGCGCGGGTGTGGGCGTGCGGTGGCAGGATACGTCGCCTCCCAGGGTCCCGCACCCCGGGGGCCCTTGGGGAAAGGGATTGTGAGATGTCACAGTCGACACCACCAAAGGGGTGTTCGTGGGTCAGACTGTGCCCCTCCCCATCGAACCCATGGTCGACCGAGGACCTCACGCATGCGCCTGCGCCCCCGCACCATCCGCACGCAACTCGTGGTACTTCTTCTGGTGCCGCTGATCTCGCTGGCGGGTCTGTGGACATACAGCACCGCGACCTCGGTGCGCGGGGCCTTCGCCCTCATGGGGATCGCCGACACCTACCGCTACTACGGAACCCCCGCGGACGACCTCGGACGGGCCCTGCAGGTCGAGCGGCGCGTCGCCGTCGCCTATGTGGCGTCCGACGGCGCCGACGGCGGGGACGAACTGGAGCGCCTCGAGCGCACCACCGACCGGCTGCTCGCGGTCGTCCGCGACCACGCGCGCGATCAGGCGCAGGGCACCGAACTGGACCTCGCACAGCGCCGGCGGATCACGGAGCTGATCACCGCGGCGAAGGACCTGGAGCCGCTGCGTGAGGACGTCCGGCAGCGCGATGTCGGCTGGTCGATGACGCTCCACCGCTATTCGGCTGTGATCGACCCCATCTTCCGGCTCCGGGGCTCTCTTGCCGCGCTCCAGAGCGGCGAGGTCGCCCGGCAGGGCGGGTTCGTCATCGACCTTGCACGCGCCAGGGAGTTGCTGTCCCGCGAGGACGCCATGCTCACCGCCGCACAGGTCGGTCCGGCCATGACGTCGAGTCAGTACCGTGAGTTCATCGGGACCATCGACGGGCGCAAGCTGCTGCACTCCATCGTCGACCCCGAGCTGACCAAGGCCGCCAAGGAGCGGCTCGACGAGTTCGAGGGCGGCAGCGTCGCCTGGACGCTGGACTCCATGGAGACCGCGGCCCGTTCGGCGGGCGCCAAGGACGTCGGACTCGTCGTCTCCCAGGACCGCTGGCGGCAGAACGCCGACCGGGCGCTGGCCGAACTGAGCGACATCAACCTGGACGCCGCCCGTGAGGTCGGCGAGCAAGCGCGCACCGACGGCATGGACGTGCTCGTGCGGACCGGTGCGGTCAGCCTCGCCGGACTGTTCCTGGTCGTCCTGTCGGTGGTCGTCTCCCTGCTCATCGGACGCGGCATCGCCCGCCGGCTCACCCTGCTGCGCAACCAGGCCCTGGAGCTGTCCGGAATGCGCCTGCCCGAAGTGCTCCGCAGGCTGCGCGCGGGTGAGGAACTCGACAACGAGGCGGTCGCCCGTGCCGCACCTGACCTGCGTTTCGGCGCCGACGAGATCGGCCAGGTCGGCCGGGCCTTCAACAACGCGCAGCGCGCCGCCGTCCAGGCGGCCGTCGACCAGGAGAAGCTGCGCCGCGGCGTCTCCGCCGTCTTCACCAACCTGGCCCGCCGTAGCCAGGTGCTGCTGCACCGTCAGCTGACATTGCTCGACGCCATGGAACGCCGCTCCGGTGACCCGGCGGATCTGGACGACCTCTTCCGCGTCGACCACATCGCCGTCCGCATGCGCCGGCACGCCGAGGGCCTGCTGATCCTCTCCGGCAACGCACCGGGCCGCGCCTGGCGCCGCCCGGTCCGGCTCGCGGAGGTGGCACGCGCCGCGGTCGGCGAGGTCGAGCACTACCAGCGGGTCACCGTCCGGCGCATGCCCCGGGTGGCGCTGACCGGCCCCGCGGTCGCCGACGTAGTGCACCTGCTGGCGGAACTCATCGACAACGCCACGGCGTTCTCGCCACCCGACACCAAGGTCGAGGTGCGTGGGGAGGTCGTCGCCGGCGGCTACGTCCTGGAGGTCGAGGACCGCGGCCTGGGCATGAGCACCGAGCGGCTCGCCGCGGCCAACAACGAACTCGGCGAGGCCGGGGCCGGGACGGAACTCCCCGAGACCGACCGCCTGGGCCTGTTCACCGTCGGGCGGCTCGCCGCGCGGCAGGGAGTGCGCGTCACCCTGCGCCGAGGGCGGTTCGACGGCACGGTGGCGGTGGTGTTCATACCGCAGTCGGTGCTCGTGGACGCCTCGGGCGACGATGTCGAGACCGGGGAGCACGTGCTCCGTCCACGGGCCGTACCCGAACCGCCGGGGCCGGACCGCGCGGACGCGGCGCCGCGCACACCGAGGCCGCGGCGGGGACCGACCCGGCCGCGCGAGGAAGGCCGCACGGTGACGGGGTTGCCGAAGCGGCAGCGGCAGGCCAGTCTCGTAGCGCAACTGAGGGACGAGGGAGTGCACCAGAGCCCGGCGAAGACGTCCGGTGGGGGAGACGAAAGGGAACGATCTCCGGAAGAGGCTCGTTCCACCATCACGGCGTTCGCCCGCGGCCTGGCCCGCGGCAGGGACGCCGCAGCACCGCAAGGAACTGCGGAGTCAGGGGAGATCGGGGGATGGCGGTGAGCAATGGACTCACGTGGCTGATGGACGATCTGACAGAGCGGGTGCCGCACGTCAGGCACGCGCTTGTGCTCTCCGGCGACGGTCTGGTGACCGGGGCGAGCACCAGTTTGGACCGTGCCACGGCCGAGCACCTGGCCGCCGTCTCGTCCGGGTTCCACAGCCTCGCCAAAGGCGCTGGGCGGCACTTCGACGCGGGCGGTGTGCGCCAGACGATGGTCGAGTTCGACGACGGCTTCCTGTTCGTCACGGCCGCGGGCGAGGGCAGCTGCCTCTCGGTGCTCAGTGGTGTGCAGGCCGATGTCGGGCAGATCGCCTACGAGATGACCCTCATGGTCCACCGGGTCGGTGAACACCTCGGTGTCACGCCGCGCCGGCACGACGCGGCGGCACCGGGGGAGTGATGAAGCATGAACCCGAGCCCGCCGGGAGACGAGGGCGCGCTCTGGTATGACGACGAGGCCGGTCCGATGGTGCGCGCCTACACCATCACCGGTGGCCGCACCCGGCCGGACTCCGACGGTGACGTCGACCTGATCGCCGTCATGGTCCCGGCCGCCGGCGCGGCCTCGGACGACGACCTCGACGAGGAGCACCTGGCCCTCCTGGATCTGTGCCGTGACGGCCCGCTCACCGTGGCCGAACTGGCCGCGGACGCCGATCTCGCGCTCGGCGTCGTCCGGGTGCTGCTCGGCGACCTCCTTCGGGGCGGCCATCTGCGCGCCATCCGGCCCGTGCCTCCGGCCGACCTGCCCGACGTGGGGCTGCTCAAGGACGTCATCAACGGCCTGCGCGCCCTGTGAGCCGGGCTGTCGCCCTGGCGGCGCTGTCGGAGCTTAGGCGTACGGTGATCACATGGAGGGGATCACGTACGTCCGGGGGGACGCCACCGCGCCGCAGGGCAAGGGTGTCAAGCTGATCGTCCACGTCTGCAACGACCTGGGCGGCTGGGGCAAGGGATTCGTGGTCGCGCTCTCCCGCCGCTGGCCCGAGCCCGAGGCCGCGTACCGGCGATGGCACCGCGAGCGCGCCGGCAACGACTTCGCCCTGGGCGCGGTCCAGTTCGTCCGGGTCGGTGAGCGGGTCTGGGTGGCCAATCTCGTGGGCCAGCACGGCATCCGCAGGGGCAGCAAGGGCGTGCCCGTACGGTACGAGGCGATCGACGCGGGGCTGGACCTGGTGGCGCGAAGGGCCGCGGAGCTGGACGCGTCCGTGCACATGCCGCGCATCGGGTGCGGGCTCGCGGGCGGGCGGTGGGAGCGGGTCGCGCCGTCGATCGAGGAGCGGCTCGTGCGCCGCGGGATCTCCGTGACCGTGTACGACAACGGGGCGTGACGCGGAGTTATCCACAGGCCCGGGCGGATGTCGCCGCGAGGACCTATTGTCGTGACTGTCAGTGATGGATCGCTACGGAAGGTCAGGGGGAGTGGCATGGCTGTCAAGGAGACCGCCGTCCGGGAGGCGCTCGGCATGCAGCGCGCCCGGGAGGAACTGTGTCTGGAGTCGGCGGAGTTCGAGGTCGCGCTGCAGACCGGCGAGGTGCGCACGGCACCGGCCGTCGGCGGACGTCGGCGCGTCGTGCGGGAGGACGTGGACCGCCTGCGCGCCGAGGAGGGCTTTCCCGACCGCCTGCGCGCGCGGCTGGAACTGGTCGGCAGCATCGAGGGCGCGGCGCTGATCGGGATCAGCCGGGAACGCTTCACCCGGCTCGCCAGAGGCGGTTTCCTCCGCCCGGTCCGCTGGTACGTCAACCGCTACCGCGCCGTTGTGTGGCTCTATCTCGCCGAAGATGTGCGGCGGTTCGCCCGGTCCCATCCGGCGCTGCTGGAGGGCCGGCTGCCGGCCGAGTTGCGCGACGCCCTCGACGAGGGCGAGGATCACCGCGCCCGCGGCTGGCGGGCCCGCCGCATCGAGGAACTGGTGCGCGACGCGGAGGACGCCTGGGGCGAGGCGGCCGCCTGGTCCGCCCTGCTGGGCCCGGCAGCGGCCGCCGACGCGGTGCCGGACCCTCGCGAACGGGCCTATCTGCGCCGGCTGTGCCCGGCGATTCCACCGGGAAGCACGGGTTCGTACGCGACACGTGAGCTGATCGAGGCCCAGACCGTGGCCTCCGACCCGGACGAGATCACCTTCGCCCAGGTCTCGCTCACCGACGCGCTGCTCAGGGCCCGCACCACCCGCCCCGCGCCGCACCCCGAGCGCGGCACCCCGGCCGCCACCGCTGTCGCGCCGATCGCCCCACCACCTCCTGCCGCACCCCCGCCGCCCTCCGCGGCGCCGCGCAGCCGCTGGCGACGCCTCCTCCGACTGGACTGACCGTGCCGGGCCTCACAGGGCGCGTCCGCATGCGCTGAGGCCCGGGCGGCGGGAGGGGGACCCGGCCCCGCCCGGCACCGCCGGCCACGACCTTCAGCCGCCGTGCTTCCGGAACAGCCCCTCCTGGACCACGGAGACCAGCAGCCGGCCCTCGCGGTCGTAGATGCGCCCGCGGGCCAGGCCGCGCGCGCCGGTCGCGACGGGGGACTCCTGGTCGTACAGGAACCACTCGTCGGTGCGGAACGGCCGGTGGAACCACATCGCGTGGTCCAGCGAGGCCATGTCGAAGCCGCGTGGCCCCCACAGCGGTTCCACCGGTACGCGCACGGCGTCCAGCAGCATCATGTCGCTGGCGTACGTGAGGGCGCAGGTGTGCACCAGCGGGTCGTCGCCGAGCGGGCCCACCGCGCGCATCCAGACCGCGCTGCGCGGCTCGGCGCCCTCGATCTCCTCGGCGGTCCAGCGCAGGCGGTCCACGTAGCGGATGTCGAACGGCTGCCGTCGCGCCATCCGCTCGAGCTGCTCGGGCAGTTCGCCGAGGTGCTCACGGAGCTCGTCGCTCAGCTTCGGCAGGCTCTCCGGGGCCGGGACCTCGCGCATCGGCAACTGGTGCTCGAACCCGGGCTCCGGCACATGGAAGGAGGCGGTCAGGTTGAAGATCGTCCGGCCCTGCTGCACCGCGACCACACGCCGCGTCGTGAAGGAGCGGCCGTCGCGGATCCGCTCCACCTGGTACACGATCGGCACCCCGGGACGCCCCGGGCGCAGGAAGTACGCGTGCAGGGAGTGCACCGGACGGCTGCCGTCCGTCGTGCGCCCGGCCGCGACCAGCGCCTGGCCCGCCACCTGTCCGCCGAACACCCGCTGGAGGCGTTCCTGGGGGCTCCGCCCGCGGAAGATGTCCTCCTCGATCCGTTCCAGGTCGAGGAGGTCCACCAGCCGCTCGGCCGGGTTGGTCATCGGGTGCGCTCCTTCGTGCGGGGCGTGGTTGTCGCCGTCACAGCGCGCCCACGGACGTCACCTTGACCACCGCGCGGCCCTCCTCGTCGGAGGCGGCGAGGTCGATGTCGGCGGAGATGCCCCAGTCGTGGTCGCCTTCGGGGTCCGCGAAGGTCTGGCGGACCTTCCACAGCCCCTCCGCGGGGCGCTCCTCGATCTGCAGCAGCTTCGGGCCGCGCGCGTCGGGGCCGGTGCCCAGGTCCTCGTACTCGTCCCAGTAGGCATCCATGGCCTCGGACCAGGCATCCGCGTCCCAGCCGGAGCCGGCGTCCATCTCGCCGAGTTCGCCGAACCGATCCAGCGCGGCGAGCTCCACCCGGCGGAACATGGCGTTGCGCACCAGGACCCGGAAGGCACGGGCGTTGGCCGTGACCGGCTTGACCTGGTCGGCCCGCTCCTGCGCCTCCTCGGCCGTCATCTCCTCGGGGTTGGCGAGCTGCTCCCACTCGTCCAGCAGGCTGGAGTCGACCTGGCGGACCAGCTCGCCGAGCCAGGCGATGAGGTCCTGCAGGTCCTCGGACTTCAGGTCGTCGGGGACGGTGTGCTCCAGCGCCTTGTACGCGCCCGCCAGGTAGCGCAGCACGATGCCCTCGGTCCTGGCCAGTTCGTAGTGCGAGACGAACTCGGAGAAGGTCATCGCCCGTTCGTACATGTCGCGTACGACCGCCTTGGGCGACAGCGGGTGGTCGCCGACCCACGGGTGGCTCTTGCGGTAGACGCCGTAGGCATGCGACAGCACCTCCTCCAGCGGCTTGGGGTAGGAGACGTCCTGGAGCCGCTCCATCCGCTCCTCGTACTCCACTCCGTCGGCCTTCATCGCCGCGACGGCCTCACCGCGCGCCTTGTTCTCCTGGGCGGCGAGAATCTGCCGGGGGTCGTCGAGCGTCGACTCGATCACCGACAGCATGTCCAGCGCGTAGGAGGGGGACTCCGGGTCCAGCAGCTCGAACGCGGCCAGCGCGAAGGTGGACAGCGGCTGGTTGAGCGCGAAGTCCTGCTGCAGGTCCACCGTCAGCCGGACGATGCGCCCCTCCTCGTCGGGCTCGTCCAGCCGCTCCACGACCCCACCCGCCAGCAGCGAACGGTAGATGGCGATGGCCCGCCGGATGTGCCGCAGCTGGGATCTGCGGTCCTCATGGTTGTCCTCCAGCAGCCGCCGCATCGCGTCGAAGGCGTTGCCGGGGCGGGCGATGACCGACAGCAGCATCGCGTGGGTGACCCGGAACCGGGAGGTGAGCGGTTCGGGGTCGGAGGCGATGAGCTTCTCGAAGGTGTTCTCCGTCCACGCCACGAAGCCCTCGGGCGCCTTCTTGCGCACCACCTTGCGGCGCTTCTTGGGGTCGTCGCCGGCCTTCGCGAGGGCCTTCTCGTTCTCGATCACGTGCTCCGGCGCCTGGGCCACCACGAAGCCGGAGGTGTCGAACCCGGCGCGTCCGGCGCGACCCGCGATCTGGTGGAACTCACGCGAGCGCAGCACGCGCACGCGATTGCCGTCGTACTTGGTGAGGGCGGTGAAGAGCACGGTCCGGATCGGCACGTTGACGCCGACGCCGAGGGTGTCCGTGCCGCAGATGACCTTCAGCAGTCCCGCCTGCGCCAGCTTCTCCACCAGGCGCCGGTACTTGGGCAGCATGCCGGCGTGGTGCACCCCGATGCCGTGCCGGACGAAGCGCGACAGGTTGCGGCCGAACGTCGTGGTGAAGCGGAAGTTGCCGATGAGCTCCGCGATGGCGTCCTTCTCGGCGCGCGTGCACATGTTGATGCTCATCAGCGCCTGCGCTCGTTCCACGGCGGCAGCCTGCGTGAAGTGCACGATGTAGACGGGGGCCTGGCGGGTCTCCAGCAGCTCGGTCAGCGTCTCGGTGAGCGGGGTGAGCCGGTACTCGTACGACAGTGGCACCGGCCGCGTCGCCGAGCGCACGACGGCCGTGGGCCGGCCGGTGCGGCGGGTGAGGTCCTTCTCGAAGCGCGTGACGTCGCCGAGCGTCGCCGACATCAGCAGGAACTGCGCCTGCGGCAGCTCCAGCAGCGGGATCTGCCAGGCCCAGCCGCGGTCGGGCTCGGCGTAGAAGTGGAACTCGTCCATGACGACCTGGCCGATGTCGGCGTCCTTGCCGTCCCGGAGCGCTATCGACGCCAGCACCTCGGCCGTGCAGCAGATGACGGGTGCGTCCGGGTTGACGGAGGCGTCGCCGGTGAGCATGCCGACGTTCTCGGTGCCGAAGAGCTTGCACAGGTCGAAGAACTTCTCCGACACCAGCGCCTTGATCGGCGCGGTGTAGAAGGTGACCTCGTCCCGGGCCAGCGCCGCGAAGTGCGCACCGGCCGCGACGAGGCTCTTCCCCGAGCCGGTGGGGGTCGACAGGATGACGTTCGCCCCCGACACCACCTCGATCAGCGCCTCTTCCTGGGCGGGGTAGAGGGTGATGCCCCGGCCCTCCGCCCAGGACGAGAAGGCCTCGAAGAGGGTGTCGGGGTCGGGCTCGGCAGGCAGCTGATCGATGAGGGTCACACCACCATCTTGCCTGTCCCAGGGACCAGGGGATGAACCGGCGGTACGGAGGAAGATCGACCGGCGGTATGGTGTGCCGTCGATTATGCGTCAACTCCGCTTTCGGGGCGGGGTGAAAGGGCGGGGCACACACCATGATGGGACCGGCACATTCCCTCTCCGGAGCGGCGGCGTGGCTGTCGGTGGGAGCAGTCTCCGCGGGACTCGGTCATCCGATGCCGTGGCCGACCATCGTGGTCGGGGCGCTGATCTGCGCCGGCGCGGCTCTCGCCCCCGACCTGGACCACAAGGCGGCGACGATCTCGCGGGCCTTCGGCCCCATATCGCGCGGGCTGTGCGAGATCATCGACAAGCTCTCCTACGCCACCTACAAGAAGACCCGGAAGCCCGGCGACCCCGTGCGCCAGGGCGGACACCGCACCCTCACCCACACCTGGCTGTGGGCGGTCCTGATGGGTGCCGCCGCCTCCGGCCTGGCCCTGGCGGGCGGCCGGTGGGCGGTACTCGTCATCCTCTTCGTGCACGCGGTACTGGCCGTCGAGGGGCTGCTGTGGCGGCAGGCCCGGGTCTCCAGCGACATCCTGGTCTGGCTGCTCGGGGCGACCAGCGCATGGGTGCTTGCGGACGCCCTGGACAGCACCGAGAGCGGCAAGGCCTGGCTGTTCACCGATCCCGGCCAGCACTACCTGTGGATCGGCATCCCCATCGTGCTGGGCTCCATCGTGCACTGCATCGGCGACGCCCTGACCGTGTCCGGCTGCCCGGTGCTGTGGCCCATCCCGATCGGGCGCAGGCGCTGGTACCCGCTCGGGACGCCGAAGTTCATGCGCTTCCGCGCCGGTAGCAAGGTCGAGGTCAAGGTGCTGACGCCGGTCTTCTTCGTGATCGGCGGCGTGGGCGCGGCCGGGGCCCTGTTCTTCGGCTGAGAGCCCCTGCCACGCCGCACTGCCATGCCACGCCGCAGCGCCATGCCGTGACGCGGCGCCGTGCCGGTCCGCACTATCCGTGCCAGGACCGCCACAGCGCCGCGTACGCGCCGTCGGCTTCCACCAGCTGGTGATGGCTGCCCAGCTCGCTGATACGGCCGTCCTCGACCACGGCGATCAGGTCCGCGTCGTGCGCGGTGTGCAGCCGGTGCGCGATGGCCACCACGGTCCTGCCGTCGAGCACACGGGCCAGCGACCGCTCCAGGTGGCGCGCCGCGCGGGGGTCCAGCAGCGAGGTGGCCTCGTCCAGCACCAGGGTGTGCGGGTCGGCGAGGACCAGTCGTGCCAGGGCCACCTGCTGCGCCTGGGCCGGGGTCAGGGCCGTACCTCCCGAGCCGACCTCGGTGTCCAGGCCGTCGTCGAGCGCCCGTGCCCAGTTGTCGGCGTCGACCGCGGTGAGCGCCGCCCACAACTCGTCGTCACCGGCTCCCGCGCGGGCCAGCAGCAGGTTGTCCCGGAGCGTACCGACGAAGACGTGGTGCTCCTGGTTGACCAGGGCCACGTGCTCACGGACCCGTTCCGCGGGCATCCGGGCCAGCTGGGCGCCGCCCAGGGTGATCTCACCGGCCCGCGGGCTGTAGATCCCGGCCAGCAGCCGCCCCAGCGTCGACTTGCCCGCCCCGGAGGGGCCGACCAGGGCCAGCCGGGTACCCGGGCGGACCCGCAGGCTCACCCCGTGCAGCACGTCGCTACCGGTGCGGTAGCCGAAGCGCACCTGATCGGCGTGGACGTCGCGGCCGTCCGGCGCCACCCGCTCGTCCCCGGCGCCCTGGTCGACCTCCCGGACGCCGACCAGCCGGGCCAGCGACACCTGGGCCACCTGCAGCTCGTCGTACCAGCGCAGGATGAGGTTGATCGGGTCGACCAGCATCTGGGCGTACAGCGCGCCCGTCGTCAGCTCGCCCACCGACACCCGGCCGTGCAGCACCAGCGTCCCGCCGATCAGCAGTACCGACGCGAGGATGAGCATGTACGTCACATTGATCACCGGGAAGAGCACGCTGCGCAGCCACATCGTGTAGCGCTCCCACGCCACCCACTGGCGGATGCGGGTACGTGACAGCTCCTCGCGGCGGTCACCGAGCCGGTGCGCCTCGATGGTGCGCCCGGCGTCCACCGACTCCGCGAGGACCGCCGAGACGGCCGCGTAACCGGCCGCCTCCGAGCGGTACGCCCCCGGCGCGCGCCGGAAGTACCAGCGGCAGCCGGCGAGCAGCACCGGTACGGCCACCAGCACCGCCAGCGCCAGGGGCGGTGAGGTGACCGTCAGCGCGCCGAGCAGCAGCCCGCTCCACACCACGGCGATCGCCAGCTGAGGGACGGCCTCCCGCATGGCGTTGGACAGCCGGTCGATGTCGGTGGTGATGCGGGAGAGCAGGTCACCCGTGCCCGCCCGTTCCAGGACGCCCGGGGGCAGCCCCACGGACCGTACGAGGAAGTCCTCGCGCAGGTCCGCCAGCATCCGCTCGCCCAGGATCGCGCCGCGCAGCCGCACCTCCCGGACGAACACCGTCTGTACGGCGAGCGCGACGGCGAACAGCGCCATGGAGCGTCCGATGTGCTGGTCGCGGTGGCCCGCAGCCAAGTCCTCGACGAGCCCGCCCAGCAGATAGGGGCCGACCATCGAGGCGACGACGGCGACGGCGTTCACCGAGACGAGGATGGTGAACGCGCCGCGGTGCCGCCTGGCCAGCTCGCGGACGTAACCGCGCACCGTGGCGGCCGAGCCCACCGGCAGGGTCGTCACGTGCCGCGGCGCGGCCGGGTCGTACTCCGGCGGTTTCACGCCGATCATGCGGATTCCTCGGCTTTCTCGAATCGTGCGGATTCCCCGGGCTCCTGCTCGGTCTCGCGGGTGACCACGGCGCGGTAGCCGAGGTCGGCGCGGAGCAGTTCGCGGTGCGTGCCGGACGCGCGCACCACGCCGTCCTCTACGAACACGACCCGGTCCGCGAGGTCCAGCAGCAGCGGGCTGGAGGTGAGGACCACCGTTGTCCGGTCGGCACGCAGTGCCCTGAGGCCCTGGGCGATCCGGGCCTCGGTGTGCGTGTCGACGGCGCTGGTCGGCTCGTCCAGCACCAGGACCCCGGGGTCGGCGACGAGCGACCGGGCCAGCGCCAGCCGCTGCCGCTGGCCGCCCGACAGGGACCGCCCACGCTCGGTGATCCGGGACCGCATCGGGTCCCCGGAGTCGTCCACCGAGGCCTGGGCCAGCGCGTCGAGCACGTCGCCGCACTGCGCCGCCGCGAGGGCCTCGGCCGCGGTGACCCGGCCGGAGGCGGGTACGTCCAGCAGCCCGGTCAGCGTTCCGGACAGCAGCACCGGGTCCTTGTCCTGGACCAGCACGGCCGCGCGGGCCGCCGCCAGCGGCAGGTCGTCCAGCGCCGTCCCGCCGAGCAGCACCGAGGGGGCGTCCCCGGTCCCGGCCGGGGTGTGGCCGCCCAGCCGGTCGGCGAGCGCGCCCGCCGCGTCCGGGTCCCCGCACACCACGGCGGTCAGTCTCCCGGCCGGGGCGAGCAGGCCCGTCAGCGGGTCGTGGAGGTCGCCCTCCGGCAGCCGGTCCGGGTCCGCCGCGGGCCCGTCGTGGTCGCCCGCGGTGTCCCGCCGCAGTGCGAGCACCCGGGCGGCGCGCGTGGCGGACGGCCGCGAGAAGGAGTACGCCATCGCGATCTCCTCGAATCCCCGCAGGGGGAACAGCAGGAAGACCACCGTCCCGTAGACCGTGACCAGTTCGCCCACCGTGATCCGTCCGTCCAGCGCCAGGCGCGCGCCGTACCAGGTCACCGCGAGCAGCAGCAGCCCGGGCAGGGCCACTTGCACGGCGCTGATCAGCGCCCACATCCGCGCGTTGCGGACGGCGGCGCTGCGGACCTCCTGGGAGGCCCGCCGGTAGCGGGACAGGAACAGCTCCTCGCCGCCGATGCCGCGCAGCACGCGCAGCCCCGCCACGGTGTCGGAGGCGAGTTCCGTGGCCTTGCCCGCCTTGGCGCGCTGCTCGTCGGCGCGCCGCGTCGCGTGCGGCAGCAACGGCAGCACCGCCAGGGCCAGTACGGGCACGCCCGCGGCCACGATCAGCCCCAGCTCGGGCCGGTAGACCAGCAGGGCGACGGTGACGCCGACGGTCGCCAGCAGGGAGCAGGCGAAGCGGGCCAGCGCCTCGACGAACCAGCCGATCTTCTCGACGTCGCCGGTGCTCACCGCGACGACCTCGCCCGCCGCGACCCGCCGGGTGAGCAGCGAGCCCAGTTCGACGGTCTTGCGCGACAGCAGGAGCTGCACCCGGGCGGCCGCGGTGATCCAGTTGGTGACGGCGGTGCGGTGCAGCATGGTGTCGCCGACGGCGGTCACCATGCCCAGGGCGAGGATCAGGCCGCCCGCGAGCGCGAGGCGTCCACCGGAGCCGTCGACGACGGCCTGCACGGCGAGGCCGACGGCGGCCGGGAAGCAGGCCACCGCCGCCATGTGGAGGGTGCCCCACAGCGTGGCCTTGATCTGGGCACCGATCTGGCGTCGTTCCAGCCAGAGCAGGAATCGGAAGCCGGAGCGGGTGTCGGGGACACCCGGGTCGGCATGGGGGAGAGCGCGTAGCGACATGACGTCCCGACATGGATGCTGGGGGAGGGAGGAGACGTGCCAGCGTCGCGTCACCGGCGTGACGAATTCAACCCGTTTTTCCTGGACCGAGTGGAACGGGCCAGGGTCCGCGTCCGTCCTCGTCGAAGGGTGCGAAGATGGAACGCGACTGCCGGGAAGAGGGACGGTTCGAGTGATGCGCGGGGCGGGGGCGGGGGCGGGGGCGGTGGGCGTCGCGGCGGCGCTTGTGCTGCTCGCCGGCTGTGCCAGGGGCGTGGAAGAGCGCCAGGACGCGCCGGGGCGAGCCGTGAAGCAGTCGCCGCGCGCCACCCAGGCGGCTGCCACACGTGTGATACCGGGCGTCGGTCCCACGCTGCGGTCCCGCATCCCGGCAGGCTCCCGCCAGGTCGTCGCGGTGTACGGGGACGGTGCCGAATCGGCCGACTCGGCCATCGTGCTGTACACTCGGCAGGGCGACCTGTGGAAGCGCGAGCGCTCGTGGTCCGGGCACAACGGCAAGCGCGGCTGGACGACCGACCATCACGAGGGGGACAAGAAGAGTCCCGTGGGCGTCTTCACGCTGTCGGACGCGGGCGGCGTACTGGCCGAGCCGGGGTCACGGCTCCCGTACCACCGCTCCTCCGCCTTCGCCGCGCCGCGGTCGTGGTCCCGGTCGCACTGGCACGACTTCGACCTCGTCATCGCCATCGACTACAACCGGGTCAAGGGCACCTCCCCGCTCGATCCGACCCGCCCCCAGGGGCAGTCCAAGGGCGGCGGCATCTGGCTGCACATGGACCACGGCAGCGGCACGTCGGCCTGCGTCAGCCAGTCCAAGGCCGACATGGAGTATCTGCTGCGCACGCTCGACCCGGCGCTGCACCCGGTCGTGGTGATGGGGGACCGGGCCCACTTGGCGGCCTGACGCCCGCTCAGAATGCCCTGCCGCAAGGCCGGCAGGGCGGCTGCAAGATCGAAGCAGGTCCTTTCCGCAAGAAGTTGAAAGTTTTTCCACGCGATGTATTGACGCTACCCGGTGGTGGGGCCAGTCTCCTACCCGGAGTTCCCACGGGCGGGAATTCCGCCCCCACACTCGATGGCCCGGCGCGTGGCTGTCTTCGGGGCACCTTTGTGCCCGAACACGAAGGAGCCGCACCATGAGATCGCGTTTTCTGCGCGCGGGTCTGGCCGCCCTGCTCAGCACGGCAGGGCTCGTCGGCGTCTCGCAGCAGCCGGCCCAGGCAGCACCGCCCGGGAGCAAGGACGTCACCGCCACCCTCTTCGAGTGGAAGTTCGCCTCGGTCGCCAAGGAGTGCACCAACACCCTCGGCCCGGCCGGGTACGGCTACGTCGAGGTGTCGCCGCCCCAGGAGCACGTCCAGGGCGCGCAGTGGTGGACCTCCTACCAGCCCGTCAGCTACCGCATAGCGGGCCGGCTGGGCGATGGCACGGCCTTCAGGAACATGGTCGACACCTGTCACGCCGCCGGGGTGAAGGTCATCGCCGACGCCGTCGTCAACCACATGAGTGCCGGCTCGGGTACCGGTACCGGCGGCACGTCGTACAGCAAGTACAACTACCCGGGGTTCTACCAGGACCAGGACTTCCACTCCTGCCGGACGAACATTTCCGACTACGGCAACCGCGACAACGTCCAGAACTGCGAACTCGTCGGTCTCTCGGACCTGAACACCGGCAGCGACTACGTGCGCTCGACGATCGCGGCGTATCTGAACAACCTCATCTCACTGGGCGTCGACGGATTCCGTATCGACGCCGCCAAGCACATGGCGGCAGCGGACCTGGCCGCCATCAAGGCCAAGCTCAGCAACCCCTCCGTCTTCTGGGCGCAGGAGGTCATCTACGGCTCCGGGGAGGCCGTGCAGCCCGGCGAGTACACCGGCACCGGTGACGTCGACGCCTTCCAGGGCGCGTACGACCTCAAGCGGATCTTCAGCAACGAGAAGCTCGCCTACCTCAGCAACTGGGGCGCCTCCTGGGGTGCGGGCTACCTCCCGAGCGGCAGTTCGCGCACCTTCGTCGACAACTGGGACACCGAGCGCAACGGCTCGACCCTCAACTACAAGGCCGGCGCGACCTACACCCTGGCCAACGTCTACATGCTGGCCTGGCCCTACGGCTCGCCGAACGTCTACTCCGGCTACGAGTTCTCCGACAACGACGCCGGCCCGCCGAACGGCGGCACCGTCAACGCCTGCTACAGCGACGGCTGGAAGTGCCAGCACGCCTGGCCGCAGATCGCGGGCATGGTGGGCTTCCGCAACGCGGTGGCCGGCACCGCGGTGACCAACTGGTGGTCCAACGGGAACAACGCCATCGCCTTCGGGCGCGGCAGCAAGGGCTACGTTGCGATCAACCACGAGAGCGGCCCGCTGACGCGGACCTTCACCACCTCGCTGCCCGCCGGCACCTATTGTGACGTGCAGCACAGCGGCGCCACCTACACCGTCGGTTCGGACGGCGGGTTCACCGCCACCATCGGCGCCAATGACGCGGTGGCGCTCTACGCCGGAGCCCCCTGCGGCGCCGGCGGCGGCACGACCCCCGCGAGCGGTGCGTCCTTCTCGGTCAACGCCACCACGGTGTGGGGCCAGAACGTCTACGTCGTCGGCAACAACGCCGCGCTCGGCAACTGGAACACCGGCAACGCCCTCCCGTTGTCCTCGGCGGCCTACCCGGTGTGGAAGCTCGACGTCTCCATGGGCGCGGGCACGTCCTTCGAGTACAAGTACATCAAGAAGGACGGCAGTGGGAACGTCACCTGGGAGTCCGGCGCCAACCGCACGGCGACCGTCCCCGCGAGCGGCAAGGTGACGCTGAGCGACACCTGGCGCACCTGACGCGCCGGCGTGCCTGAGGGGTCCTGGCGCGTCAGGGCGCGCCCGGCCCCTCGGTCCTCCGGCCCCTCAGCAGCGCCCCGGCGCGGTGTCCAGGACGGCGAGCAACTCCGTCAGGGCATCGCGCTGGTCCGCGTCCAGGGGGGAGAGCAGTTCCTCGGCCGCCGCCCGGCGGGCGCGGCGCAGCCGCCGTACGGCCTCGTCGCCCTCCTCGGTGAGCTCGATGCGCACCACCCTGCGGTTCGCCGGGTCGGGCACCCTGCGGACCAGCCCCCGCTGCTCCAGGGCGTCGGTCAGGCTTGTCACCGCGCGCGGCACGACATCCAGCCGTTCGGCGAGGTCGGCCATGCGGGGGGCGGTCCCGTGCTTGAGGACGTGCGCGACCGTGCGCAGCATGCGTGCCTGGGCCGGTGTGACGCCCACCGGCTCCAGGTGGCGCCGCTGTGTGCGGTGCAGCCGACGGGTCAGCCACAGCAACTGGTCGGCGAGGCGCCCGGTGGTCTCGTCGGCGTCCGCGGCGGAGGTGCGGGATTCCATGGTCAGAGGGTATCAGGATGCAATTCACTGTGAGTATAGGTAACAATGAACTACACTCTCATCGTCCAGCCATGCCCGGACCTTTCGGAGGCCCTTTGCACCCCGATGAAACCCCGCGGTGGACCCCGCCGCCCAAGGATCCCACCCGTCCCACCGACGTACGCCGCGTCCTGCGGCTCTTCCGTCCTTACCGCGCTCGCCTCACCCTCGTGGGGCTCCTCGTCGGCGCCGCCTCGCTCGTCTCGGTCGCCTCGCCCTTCATGCTGCGCGAGATCCTCGACACCGCGATCCCGCAGGGCCGCACCGGGCTGTTGAGCCTGCTCGCCCTCGGCATGATCGCCACCGCCGTCCTCAACAGCGTGTTCGGCGTCCTGCAGACCCTGATCTCCACCACGGTCGGCCAGCGCGTCATGCACGACCTGCGCACCGCCGTCTACGAGCGGCTGCAACGCATGTCGCTCGCCTTCTTCACCCGGACCCGCACCGGAGAGGTGCAGTCCCGCATAGCCAACGACATCGGCGGCATGCAGGCCACCGTCACCTCCACCGCGACCTCGCTGGTCTCCAACCTCACCAGCGTCGTGGCCACCGTCGTCGCCATGATCGCCCTGGACTGGCGGCTGACCATCGCCTCCTTGCTGCTGCTCCCGGTCTTCGTGTGGATCAGCCGCCGGGTCGGCACCGAACGCAAGAAGATCACTACCCAGCGCCAGAAGCAGATGGCGGCGATGTCCGCCATCGTCACCGAGTCGCTGTCGGTCAGCGGCATCCTCCTCGGCCGCACCATGGGACGCGCCGACTCCCTCACCCGCTCCTTCGCCGAGGAGTCCGACCGGCTGGTCGACCTCGAGGTGCGCTCCAACATGGCCGGACGCTGGCGCATGTCCACCATCGGCGTGGTCATGGCCGCGATGCCCGCGCTCATCTACTGGGTCGCCGGAATCGCCGTCCACGGAGCGGGCGGCACCGTGTCCATCGGCACGCTCGTGGCCTTCGTCTCGCTTCAGCAGGGCCTGTTCCGGCCCACCGTCAGCCTGCTGTCGACCGGCGTCCAGGTGCAGACCTCACTCGCGCTCTTCCAGCGCATCTTCGAGTACCTCGACCTGCCCGTCGACATCACCGAGAAGGACGACCCGATACGCATCCCGTGCGTCCGCGGCGACATCCGCTTCGAGAACGTCGGCTTCTCCTACGACCCCGCCTCGCCGGGGCGCACCCTCGACGGCATCGACCTGGCGGTCCCGGCCGGCGGCAGCCTCGCCGTCGTCGGCGCCACCGGCTCCGGCAAGAGCACCCTGAGCTACCTCGTGCCCCGGCTGTACGACGTCACCGAAGGGCGCGTCACGCTCGACGGCGTCGACGTGCGGGACCTCGCCTTCGACACGCTCGCCGCGTCGGTCGGCGTCGTCTCCCAGGAGACATACCTCTTCCACGCCTCGGTCGCCGAGAACCTGCGCTTCGCAAAGCCCGACGCCACCGACGAGGAGGTCGTCGCCGCCGCCCGCGCCGCGCAGATCCACGACCACATCGCGGGCCTGCCCGACGGCTACGACACCGTCGTCGGCGAACGCGGCTACCGTTTCTCCGGAGGTGAGAAGCAGCGCCTGGCCATCGCTCGGACGATCCTGCGCGACCCCGCGGTCCTCATCCTCGACGAGGCCACCAGCGCGCTGGACACCCGTACCGAACACGCCGTCCAGGACGCCATCGACGCCCTCTCGGCGGGCCGCACGACCATCACCATCGCCCATCGGCTGTCCACCGTCCGCGACGCCGACCAGATCGTCGTCCTCGACCACGGCCGGATCGTCGAACGCGGCAGCCACGACGAACTGCTCGCCCTGGACGGCCGCTACGCCGCCCTGATCCGCCGTGACGCCCAACTCGTCCATACGGCATGATCCTCGGCCATGGGACCCATCGCGGGGGCGGAACTCCCCGGCTACCGGCAGATCGAGACGGACGCCTGGACCAATGACCACGGCGACCTCGTCAGCCTGCACTGGTTCGACGTGCCGCCGGACATACCCGCGCCCCTGGATGACCTGCCGCGCCTGCGGCACGCCCTGGCCCACTACACGGCCGGGGCGGGCGGCGGCCTCATCGAGGCCGACGTCCTGCACCTGGGAACGGTGCCCACGCTGCGGCAGGTCATCAAGGTCCCCCTGCCCGACCGCCCCACCGGCCAGGCGTTCCTGGGCAGCTACACCCTGCCCCGCGCCTCGTGCAGCGCCGTCGTGAAGGTGCAGGCTTTGGAGCAGGGCACGACCGGCGCCCGGGAGGCGCAGGTGCTCATCGAACTCGGCCCCGAGCGCTACTTCATGCCCCACCCGTACGCCTCCGACCTGAGGCAGGGCCTGCCCTTCCACTGGGGTGATGCCCCCCACTACGACGTGCACTTCCCGGAACACCCCCTCACCCGGGTCCGGGACGCGCTCGCCCAACTCGCCGTCTCGCTCCACGTCGCCCCGGACTTCGCGGCCCTGCCGCCCTTCACCGGACCAGCCGGCACCGCCCCGTAGACCCCGGTGAGCCGGCGAGCTCACCCCGGCCCGGCCGATCAGCGACGGGCCGGGCCACCGGCGCCGACGTGAGCGGCGCCGCGGAGGCCGCGGAGTCCTCAGGAGGTACCCGACGGCCGCGTCCGACCGTTCCGCCCTGCTGCCGGCCGGACTCCTCGCCGCGGGCACCGCCCACTTCGTGATGCCGCGGCCCTTCGGCGCGATCGTCCCGCACGCCCCTGCCCGGCGAGCCGCATTCGGACCTACGTCAGCGGCGCCGTGGACCTGGTGCTTGCCGCGGGCATGGCGCTGCCGCGTACCCGCCGGGCGAACCCCCTGCCGACGGCGGGCCTCCCCACCGCCGTACGCCCCGCAAACGTGAAGGGGGCCCGGGACCGGCGGTGGCGGCCCGTGCTCCTGCGGAACGCCGCCTGCGCCCGGCTGCCGCTCCGGGCGCGGCTGGTGCTGTGGGCCTGAAGGTGAGCTGCGGCAGGCCCCCTGACCGGCCCGCAGGACGTTGTCGGTGCCTCGTTCTACTCTCGAACGGTGACCTCGCCCAGGACCCTGTCCGTCGCCGTCGTCGCCGATTCCCTGGGGACCGGCGGGCGGCTGCAGGTGCTGCGCGAGGACGGCACCGCGGACGGTCCCCCGCAGACCGTCGGCGACCTCGCGGCGGCCGTCGCCGATCGCGAGGCCCGGCAGGCGCCGCGCTGGGTGTGGGCGGCGACCGACGAGATCTACCCGCCGCTGCTGGAACGGCTGCCGGCACGTCCGGCCCGGTGCCACGACCTCAAGCTCGTCGAATCCCTGCTGCTCGGTGCGGAGGAGCGCTGGGGCCTGCCCCGTTCGCTCGGCGCCGCCTGGGCCCGGCTGCGCGGTCTCCCGGTGCCGGACGACGCGCGCGAGGGCGGCCCCGACGATCAGCCGGTGCTCTTCGCCGCCGACCGCCACCACCTGCCGCCGGGCACCGACCCGCTGGAGGCCGTGGTCGCCGTCCACGCCGACCAGCAGCGCCGGATCGCCCTGTCCGAACACCCCGACCGGCTGCGCCTGCTGTGCGCCGCCGAGTCCGCCGGCGCCCTGGCCGCCGCCGAGATGAGCTGGGACGGCCTGCCCTGGAGCGCCGCCGCCCACGACGCGGTGCTCACCGGTCTGCTGGGCCCCCGTCCGGCGGGCGGTGTCCGCCCCAAGGTGCTGTCCGAGCTCGCAACCGGCATCCAGGAAGCGCTGGGCCGCCCGGTCAACCCCGACTCCCCCGTCCAGTTGCTGCCCGCCTTCGAGCGCGTGGGCGTGCGGATCAGCTCGACCCGTTCCCATGTGCTGCGCGAGGTCGAGCACCCGGCCGCCGCGCTGCTGCTGCGCTACAAGGAGCTCTCCCGCATCCACAGCGCCCACGGCTGGGCCTGGCGTGAACAGTGGGCGCCCACCGGCCGGTTCCACCCGGAGTACGTCGTCGGCGGTGTCGTCTCCGGCCGCTGGGCCACCCGCGGCGGCGGCGCCCTGCAGATCCCCCGGCAGCTCCGCGCCGCCGTGGTCGCCGACCCCGGGCACCGGCTGGTGGTCGCCGACGCGGGCCAGCTGGAACCCCGCGTCCTGGCCGCCCTCTCCGGCGATCCCGGGCTGGCGGCGGCCGCCGCCGAGGGCGACTTGTACGCCGCCCTCGCGCGCACGGCCTTCGGCGGTGACCGCGCGCGGGCCAAACTGGGCCTGCTGGGCGCGATGTACGGCCAGACCAGCGGTGAGGTGGGGCCGCTGCTCGAGGTGCTGCGCCGCCGTTTCCCGGACGCCATGCGCCTGGTGGAGTCCGCCGCCCGCACCGGGGAGGGCGGCGGCGTCGTCCGGTCCCACCTCGGGCGTACGTCACCGGCCCCGTCCGCCGACCCTCAGGAGCTCACCGACACCCAGGCCCGCGCCTGGGGCCGCTTCACCCGCAACTTCGTCATCCAGGCCACGGCCGCCGAATGGGCGCTGGCCGTGCTGGCCTCCCTGCGCCGCCGCCTGACCGCGCTGGACGCACGGGCCCGCCTGGTGTTCTTCCTGCACGACGAGGTCATCGTGCACACGCCCCAGGAGCTGGCCCCCGCCGTGGAGCGCGCCGTCGCGGAGTCCGCGGAGGAGGCCCGGCGCCTGCTCTTCGGCCCGACGCCGGTGCCCTTCCCGCTGCAGACCCACGTGGTCGAGTGCTACGCGGACGCCAAATGAGCGCCCCGCGGTCAGTCCGTCACGAGCACGACCTCCAGCGTGCGTGGCCCGTGCACGCCCTCCACCCGGTCCAGCTCGATGTCGCTGGTGGCCGAGGGCCCGGAGATCCACGTCAACGGCCGGACGGGGTCGAGCCGTTCCAGCGCCTGCGGCACCGAGTCCACGAGCTGCTCCGGAACGCGCACGACGACGACATGATGGTCCGGGACGAGCGTGATCCTGCGCCGCCCCTGGTCGGGTCCGGCGTCCAGCACGATGGTCCCGGTCTCCGCGATCGCCACCGCGCAGCCGGTGACGACGCTGTCGAAGGCGTCCAGATCGCGCGCCGTCAGCTCGGCGGAGTCGGCCATTCGTTCCACGTTCCGCACCGCCGACAGCCACTGCTCCGGCAGGCCGGGCGGGACGACGATGCGGCGGGCGCCCCGCGCGGCCAGCAGCCCCGCGAGGCGGCCGGGCAGCTCTTCGCCGGTGGCGCGGTGGACGATCGCCCGGTAGTCGGCGAGGTTCTCGGCCAGCAGGTCGGCGGTTTGCGCCGGGTCCCGCCGCCCATGGACGCGCAGATAATCGCGGTCCACCGCGCCGCGCGCCGGTGCCGCCTGGTGCGGCGCGCCGGCGAGGGCGCGGCGGATCCGCCCCAGGATCTGGTCACGGCTGCCGCTCACTTGGTGCCCTCCCTGCTCTCGGTGCCGGTGCCGGTGCCGGCGCCCGCGGCGCCCGCGGCGCCCGGTCCCCGGGTGCGCCGCCACCAGTCACGGAAGGACTCCGCCGGCACCGACGGGACGTCCCGGGTGTCGGTCCACGCCTTCCCGGGCCCTGGCAGCCGCCTCGGGTGGAACCTGCGGGTCCGCGACGCCAGGCGCTGGCCGGCGCGCAACGCCCCGGGGTGGTCCAGCGTCCAGCGCGCCGCGCGCATGGCCGCCCGCTCCGCCGCGTGGCCCTTGGCGGGCCTGAGCGTCACCTTGTTGCCCGCCCGGGTCACCTCGCCGCCCTGCACCACGCGTTCGCGCAGGTGGACGAGGACCTCCGGGATGTCGATGGCGACCGGGCACACCTCGTAGCAGGCGCCGCAGAGGGACGAGGCGTACGGGAGCGAGGCGTCGAGCGCGGTGTCCGTGCCCCGGAGCTGCGGGGTGAGGATGGCGCCGATCGGCCCCGGGTAGGCGGAGCCATAGGCGTGCCCTCCCGCCCGCTCGTAGACGGGGCAGACGTTGAGGCAGGCCGAGCAGCGGATGCAGCGCAGGGCCTGCCGGCCCACCTCGTCGGCGAGGGTGTCGGTGCGGCCGTTGTCCACCAGGACGAGGTGAAAGGTGCGCGGCCCGTCCTCGTCGGTGGTCCCGGTCCAGGTGCTCGTGTACGGGTTCATCCGCTCGGCCGTGGAGGAGCGCGGCAGGAGCTGTAGGAACACCTCGAGGTCCTGCCAGCTCGGCAGCACCTTCTCGATGCCGACCACCGAGATCAGGGTCTCGGGCAGCGTCAGGCACATGCGGCCGTTGCCCTCGGACTCCACCACGACCAGGGTGCCGGTCTCGGCGATCATGAAGTTGGCGCCCGAGATGCCGACCTTGGCGCGCAGGAACTTCTCCCGCAGGTGGAGCCGTGCGGCCTCGGCCAGTTCGGCGGGGGAGTCCGACAGCCCCTCGGGCGCGGGACGGCCCCAGCGGCCCATGGCGCCGGTGAAGATGTCGCGGATCTCGGAGCGGTTGCGGTGAATCGCGGGCACGAGGATGTGGCTCGGCAGGTCGTCGCCGAGCTGCACGATCAGCTCGGCCAGGTCCGTCTCGTAGGCGGAGATCCCGGCCTTGGCGAGCGCCTCGTTGAGGCCGATCTCCTGGGTCGCCATGGACTTGACCTTGACGACCTCGGTCTCACCGGTGGCGCGCACCAGGTCCGCCACCACGCGGTTGGCCTCGTCCGCGTCGGCTGCCCAGTGGACGGTGCCGCCCGCGGCGGTGACCGCCTCCTCCAGGCGCACCAGGTAGTGGTCGAGATGGCGCAGCACGTCGTCCTTGATCTGCTTGCCCGCCGCGCGCAGTTGCTGCCAGTCGTCGAGTTCGGCGACGGCGCGGGCCCGCTTGTCCCGGATGGTGTGGGTGGCGTGCCGCAGGTTGCCGCGCAGCGTCGTGTTGCGCACGGCCTCGCCGGCGGCGACGTGAAAGGCGGGCATGCCCAGGTAGGTGCCGCTCATCGGATGCCTCCGTAGGGCTGCTCCTCGGTCGACGCGAGGATCTCGGCGAGGTGGACCGGCCGCACCTCGGCGCCGAGCCGGGCGAGAGTGCCGCCGATGTGCATCAGGCAGGAGTTGTCCACCGTGCACACGGCGCGCGCGCCGGTGGAGGTGATGTTGCGGGCCTTGTCCGCGCCCATCGCCGCGGACACGGCCGCGTTCTTGACCGCGAAGGTGCCGCCGAAGCCGCAGCACTCCTCGGCGCCGGGCAGCTCGACCAGCTCCAGCCCCTTCACATGTCTGAGCAGCTCCTGCGGGCGCCGGCCCAGCCCCAGCATCCGCAGGCCATGACAGGTCGGATGATAGGTGACGGGGTAGGGGAAGTAGGCGCCGACGTCCGTCACCTTGAGCACGTCGGTGAGGAACGCGGTCAGCTCGTAGGTGCGCGGCACGACGGACGCGGCGGCGGCGGCGAGGGCCTCGCCCCGCCCCTCAGCGCGGGCGCGGTCGCCGATGCGGGGGTAGTTGTCGCGCACCATCGCGGCGCATGAACCGGACGGGGTGACGATGTAGTCGTAGCCCTCGAAGGCCTTGGTGTATCGCTTGACCAGGGGCTCCGTCTCGTGCCGGTAGCCTGTGTTGAACTGCGGCTGGCCACAGCAGGTCTGCGCGGCGGGGAAGTGCACGGTCACCCCCAGCCGCTCCAGCAGGGTCACGACGGCCTTCCCCGTCTCGGGGTACAGCGTGTCGTTCACGCAAGTGACGAACAGTGCTACGCGCATGCGGCCTCCTCACGTTCGGCACGGCCACCCGTGGGCTCATACTGCCGTATGTGCCCCACACCATGGGGCAGAGATCGGATGTCTGCACGTCGCAGAGCGTGCCATTGACGAGCCATGTCGGGGTGTCCTAACGTCCCTGCCATTGATTGAAACCTTTCATATCAGACCGAGAGGCCAGGGTTGACCGTGCAGCGCGTCTGTTTCCTGTTGAAGGTCCGGAAGGACCGGCTCGCCGAGTACCGCGAGCGCCACGCCGCCGTCTGGCCCGAGATGCTGGACGCCCTCTCCGCAACCGGCTGGCACAACTACTCCCTCTTCCTCCGCGAGGACGGCCTGCTCGTCGGCTACCTGGAGACCGAGGACTTCGCGGCGGCGCAGGAGGCCATGGCGGCGACCGACGTCAACGCCCGCTGGCAGGCGGAGGTGGCGGACTTCTTCGAGGCGCTGGACGGGGCCCGGCCCGACGAGGCCATGCGGCCGCTCACGGAGGTCTTCCACCTGGCGTGACGGCGCGGCCCACGCCCGCGCGGACGATCCGCCCCGCCCCGCAGGCCACCGTTCCGCGCCACCGCCGCCGTTCGGCCGGCCGGACACAGTGGGCGCCGACGCCGTCACCTATGCGTAGCATGAACCCGCGGCCTGTGGCGGGCCGGCGGCAGGAGGTAGGGCGGAGCTCGTGACACGCATGGTGGGGATCAAGGATGTCGCCCGGCAGGCGGGCGTTTCGGTCGGCACGGTGTCGAACGTGATCAACCGGCCCGACATGGTCTCCGAGGACACGCGTGCCCGCGTGCTGTCGGTCATCGAACAACTCGGCTACGTGCGCAGTGAGTCCGCACGGCAGTTGAGGGCGGGCCGCAGCAGGATCATCGCGCTGCTCGTGCTCGACATGGCCAACCCCTTCTTCGTGGACGTCGCCTCGGGCGCCGAGCGGGCCGCCCGCGAGACCGGGCTCGGCGTGATGCTCTGCAACAGTGGCGAGAGCCCCTCGGAGGAGGCCGACTACCTGGGGCTGTTCGCCGAACAGCGGGTGCGCGGCGTCCTGGTGACGCCCGCGGACACCAGCGGCCGCAACATCGCCTCCTTCCGGCGGCACGGCATCCCCTTCGTCTTCGTGGACCGCGTCGTGCCGAGCGCCGAGGCCTGCTCGGTGTCCGTGGACGACATCGAGGGCGGCCGCCTCGCGGTCGACCACCTCATCGAGCGCGGCCACGAACGCATCGTCTACGTCAGCGGTCCGATGCACCTCGCCCAGTGCCAGGACCGGCGCACCGGCGCCCTGGACGCGCTCGCCGCCGCGGGGCTCCCCGCCGAGTCCCTGGCGCACATCGAGACGGAGCGGCTCGACGTCCCCTCAGGACGCGACGCCGGGGCCCGCCTGCTGGGGATGGCCAACCGTCCGACGGCCGTCTTCTGCGCCAACGACCTGCTCGCGCTGGGCGTGCTGCAGGCGCTGTACGCGGCGGGCATCGCGGTGCCCGAGGAGATCGCACTGGTCGGTTACGACGACATCGAGTTCGCGGCGGCGGCCGCGGTGCCGCTGACGTCCGTGCGGCAGCCCGCGTACCGGATGGGCCGGGCGGCGGCCGACCTGCTCATCGAGGAGACCGGGGACGCGGCCGAGGAGCACGAGCACCGGCGCATCGTCTTCCAGCCCGAACTCGTCGTCCGTGCCTCCACCCTCGGCAAGAGTGGCCGCGCCGCCCGTTGAGCCCTGCGGTGCCCGCCGGGCCGTGCCAGGCCGTGGCCGTCCGTGCCCCGGCCGTAAGCCGGTCCGGTCCGCCCGTACCGCCCACCTTCCGCCGAGCCGAGGGCGCGCGTGGCGGTGCGCCCGGTGCCGTCGGATCTCGGCACCTGTTTTCGGTCCCGGACCGGGTGGGCAGGGCGGCCCACCGCTGCTGAGGCATCCCCGGGCACGTCACTCCCGCCGGGGTGCCACCTGGTGCCGTCGTGGGGTACCTGCCGTCGTGGGGCACCGCCCGTCGCGCGCCGCAGGGGTCCGGGCGTCCGGCACGGCCGTACCGAGGAGCCCCTCCTTGACGCGGGTCGGTGCCCCTGCCGGGCGGCGGCGCCGTCAGCCGGCCGCGGTCACCGGCTCCGGCGCCCGGGGATCGTCCAGGGCGCGGTCCCGGTCCCGCAAGTAGGCGCGGATCTCGCGGACGGCGCTGCGGCCGGCCCGGTTGGCGCCGATCGTGCTCGCGGAGGGGCCGTAGCCGATGAGGTGGACCCGGGGGTCAGCGGCGACCCGGGTGAGTCCCTCCAGCCGGATGCCGCCGCCGGACCCGCGCAGGTGCAGCGGGGCGAGGTGGTCGAGGGCCGCGCGGAAACCGGTGGCCCACAGGATGACTTCGGCGGTGACGTGGCGGCCGTCCGCCCAGGTCACGCCGTCCGGGGTGATCCGGTCGAACATGGGGAGGCGTTCGAGGATGCCGCGCTCATGGGCGCGTTCCATCGCCTCGGTCATGGGCAGCCCCGTCACGCTGACGACGCTCTGGGGCGGCAGGCCCTGCTTGACGCGCTCCTCGACCAGCGCGACCGCCGCCCTGCCCTGCTCCTCGCCGAAGGGGCCGGTGCGATAGACGGGAGGCCGCCGGGTGACCCAGGTCGTCGCGGCCGCGCCACCCGGCTCGTGGAGCTCCAACAGCAGCTGGACGGCCGAAGTGCCGCCGCCGACCACGATCACGTGCTTCCCGGCGAACTCCTCGCGCCCGCGGTACCCCGCCGTGTGCAGCTGGCGGCCGCGGAAGGTCTCCTGACCCGGGTAGCGGGGCACGAAGGGCCGGTCCCAGGTCCCGGTGGCGTTGAGCAGTGCGCGGGCCGCCCATGTGCCGGCGTCGGACTCGACGAGCAGGCGCCCGCCCGGGCCCTCGCGGACCGTGGAGACGCCGACCGGGCGGTGCACCCGCAGGTCGAAGGTGCGCTCGTAGCGGCCGAAGTACTCGGCGACGACCTCGGCGGACGGCCGGCCGGGGTCGGCGCCCTCCAGCTCCATGCCGGGCAGCGAGTGCACCCCGTGCGCCCTGCCGTAGGTCAGCGTCGGCCAGCGGAACTGCCAGGCGCCGCCGGGGCCGGGGGAGTGGTCCAGGACGACGAAGTCCTCGTCGGGCCGCATCCCGGCCCGTCGCAGGAAGTACGCACCGGAGAGCCCGGCCTGCCCGGCACCGATGACGGCGACGTCCACATCCACATGGTTCACGCTTCCACTAACTACGCGCCTTCGTGGAAGCTTCCCGCGGCCACCTCGCGCCGCAGCCGGGCCACCCGCGCGGCGGCCTCCTCAAGGCGGGACAGCGGCAGGTCGCCGTCGGCGACCGCGCGGGTGGCCGCGGTGCGGATGGCCTCCCGGACGCCCGTGCCGCAGCCGGGCCCGAGCTGGAGCAGGTCCACGCCCGAGAGCCAGGCCAGGACGGCTGCCCCCGGTACGCCCCAGCCCTCCACGACCTCGTCGGTATCGAGCGGTTCGCTGATCACGACCGCGCCGTCGCCCAACTCGTCCCGCAGCAGCTCCGTGACCGCGGGCCCGCTGAGCGCGGCGGGCACGTCGATGGTGACCGCCCCGGCCCGCTCCAGGCCGCGCCGGAGCCATTCCGGCGGTCTGCGGGTCTGACCGGCGGGCAGCAGGCAGACGTCGACCAGCGCGGCGACGCGGTGCGGTGCGTACACGGGGGGTCCCCCTCTGGCGCTCGGGCGGGCGCTGCCGACCCTATCCCGAGGGACGGCAAGTGGTCCAGACCAATCGAGGGCCGGCCGCCCGGATCAGGACAGCCGCCCCTGTCGTGCGGCCCCGTTCAGCGGCCTCCGGACCGCAGCAGCGGCGCCCCGCCCCGTCCGGCGCGGACGCCGGCCGGCCGGCGACGAGGCGCTGCGCCTTGATGCGGGTCAGGGCGTCCAGCGCGCCGAACGGCTCGTCGAGCAGCAGCAGATCGGGCTCGTGGACCAGCACCCTGGCGAGCGAGGCACGCTGGGTCTCACCGCCCGACAGCGTCTTCGGCCAGGCACCGGACCGCTGCCGCAGTCCGACCTCGTCCAACGCGGCCTCGCCGGCGCCCGATCCGGCCGCCCCCGCAGTCCGAGCAGGACGTCGGGCCACACCCGCTTCCACGGCATCAGCCGTGGTGCCTGGAAGTCGACCGCACGCCTCGGGAACCAGCACGGTGACCTCGATCTCCCGGTCGAGCCCGGCCAGGACACGCAGCGGCGTGCTCTTGCCGCAGCCGCTGCGGCCGAGCAGCGCGGTGAACTCGCCCGGCCGCAAGGTGAGGCCGAGGCCGTCGATGACGGGACGGCCGCTGAAGGAGCGGGTCAGCCCGGTCACGCGCACGGCCGCTGGACCGCCCACGGTTTCCGCGGCGTTGGCTCACTGGCCGGTGGAGGCCGGTCGCCGTTGCGGCAGCAGCCTTAGACAAGGCGGACGGCGATGTCGGCGGTGAGGCCGAGGAAGGCGTGGACGACGAGGCAGACCACGATCACGTCGGTCCGCAGGAAGCGCCGTGCCTGGTTCATCAGGAAGCCGATGCCGTCGGAGGCGTTGATCTGCTCCCCGAAGCCCATCGCGAGCCACGCGGTCGCGAGCGATGAGCGCAGCCCCGTCATCGCGCCGGGCAGCAGCGCGCCCGGCGGCACGACGGGTTGGGGGCGCGCGGGAAGGCGCGTGAAAAGATGTGGAGGCGTCAGCAGCCGCGGCGACAGGCGGCGGAGGCCACCCGCAGTAGGTCGATGTGACCGCGCGTGGTGAACAGAACGGGACGCGACATGCCGACGAACGTAGCCAGGCCGTCCAGATGGCTCCAACGGTGTCTCGGCCCTCGGAACGCCCGCGACGGCCCCGGAACGCGCGGTGTTCCCGGGTGAGTCACCATGGTCACATGGCCGACGCTTTCTCCACCCGCACCATCGACGTCACCACCGGCAGCCGCGAGACGGTCCACGACCTGACCGGCGCCTGCGCCGACTTCCTCGACGACGTCGCCCATGGACGCGACGGGCTGCTCAACGTGTTCGTCCCGCACGCCACCGCCGGGATCGCCGTCATCGAGACCGGCGCGGGCAGCGACGACGACCTCCTGACCGCGCTCCACGACCTGCTCCCTGCCGACGACCGCTGGCGCCACCGCCACGGCAGCCCCGGCCACGGCCGCGACCATGTGCTGCCTGCCATCGTCCCGCCGCACGCCACGCTCCCGGTGATCGGCGGCCGGCTGGAACTCGGCACCTGGCAGTCCGTCGTCCTGGTCGACACCAACCGCGACAACCCGCGACGCCAGGTCCGGTTGAGCTTCCTCGGCTGAACGCCGCACCGCCCGCGCGTCAGGCCGTCAGCCAGTCCATCACCGCGCGGGCGTCGAAGGCGTTCTGCCCGCCGCGCACCAGCAGACCGGCCGTCGCGAAGGCGGGATCGTCGGCCTGCACGGCCAGGTAGGGGACGGCGACGCACCGCATGCCCGCCCGGTGCGCCGCCTCCGCGCCGGGCGGCGAGTCCTCGACGACCACGCAGTCCGCCGGGTCCACGTCGAGCCGGGCCGCCGCCTCCAGGAAGACGTCCGGGGCGGGGTGGTCGACCTCCTCCGCCGAGACCACGGTCGTCAGCAGGGCGTCCAGCCCGGTCCCCGCCAGCACCGCCCGGATCGCCTCCCGCGAGGAGCCCGAGGCCACCGCCATGGGGTGCCCGGCCTGCGCCAGGAGTTCGGCGAACGCGCGCATCCGCGGGAACACGTGGGTGGCCCCGTGGGCCAGTTCCAGGTAGAGCCGGTTCTTGCCGTCCAGCAGCTCCTGGACGGACGCCGGCAGGCCGTACTCCTCGCGGAGGGTCGCCAGCGTCTCCTTGGTGCCGATGCCGACGAAGCGCCGGTGCTGCTCCCAGGTGAAGTCGTCCACGCCGTGCGCGGCCAGCAGCCGGCGGCCCGCCTCGAAGTAGTTGGGCTCGCTGTCCACGAGGGTGCCGTCCAGGTCGAATATCACCGCGGGGAGCGTCATGACCCCCAGCATGCCAAGCCCGCGATCACGGCGTGCGCCCGGCCGCGGCGTCCCGGCCGACCTCCCGGACCAGCGGCAGCATCCGCTGCGGCACCCGCTCGCGCAGCGCCACCTCGGTGCGGGTGCGCACCACACCCGGCACTTGGATCAGACGCTGGATCACGTCCTCCAGGTGTGCGGCGTCCCGGGCGACCACCCGGGTGAGCAGGTCCCCGCCGCCGGTGATCGAGAACGCCTCGATGATCTCGGGCACAGCGGCCAGGGCCTCGCCCGCGTCGTCCAGATGACCCTGGGTCACCTCCAGGTGGACGAAGGCCAGCACCCGGTACCCCAGGGCCTCGGGCGACAGCCGCGGCTCGTACCCGGTGATCACCCCGTCCCGGTCCAGCCGGTCCAGCCGCGCCTGCAGGGTCCCCCGCGCCACACCCAGGATGCGGGCGTACTCGCGGACGCTGGTGCGCGGCTGTTCCAGCAGCAGCGCCAGGATCCGGGCGTCCAGCTCGTCAGCGGGCACGGGGCGCGGCCTCCTTGGGGTCCCGGGCGTACGGCAGGGGATCCGACGCTACCGACGGCCCGTGCGCGCCGCTCAGAGCAGGTCGTCGATGGTGATCGGCAGGTCGCGGATGCGCTTGCCGGTGGCGTGGTGAACGGCGTTGGCGATGGCGGGCGCGATGCCGACCAGGCCGACCTCGCCGACTCCCTTGGTGCCGGTCGGCGTGCCGCGGTCGGGCTCGCCTACGAAGATCACGTCCAGCTCCGGGATGTCGGCGTTCACGGCGACGAGATAGTCCCCGAACGTCCCGTTGGCGATCCGGCCGGTACGCGGGTCGGTGACGGTGTCCTCGAACAGGGCCATGCCGATCCCGCCGACCGTCCCGCCGATGATCTGGCTCCTGGCCGTCTTCTCGTTGAGGATGCGGCCGCCGTCGATCGCGGACACCACGCGGGCGACACGGACGATGCCGAGGTCGGCGTCGACGCGCACCTCCACGAACTTCGCGCCGTAGGCCCCGGCCGGCGACATGCCGATCTCGGCCGGGACGAGGGGCGTGCTGCTCCCGGTCGCCGTGAGCTGGGGCAGCCCGTGCCGGGCGAGGATGTCGGCGTACGACTGCCCGCGGTCCGGGCGGCCGACGAGGTGGACCCCGCCGCCGGAGGCCTCGACGTCCTCGGGGGAGGCGCCCAGCAGCGGCGAGCCGGCGTCCCCGCGGGCGAGGTCGGCGAACAGCCCCACGAGCCTGCGGCAGGCGTCGTGCACGGCGTTGCCGAGCGCACCGGTCAGCCCGGAGCCGCCCGCCATCATCGAGTCGGGCATGTCGGAGTCGCCGAGGTCGAAGCGGACCTTGTCCATGGGCAGGCCCAGTTCCTCGGCGGACAGCTGTGCCATCACGGTGTACGTGCCGGTGCCGATGTCCGTCGCCGCACTGCGCACGAACGCGCTGCCGTCGCGGTTGACGGTGACCTCGGCCATGCACGGCGTCGCGAAGTACGGGAACATCGCGCTCGCCATGCCGTAGCCCACGAGCCAGTTGCCGTCGCGCATGGACCGCGGCTCCGGGTTCCGGTCGGACCAGCCGAAGCGCCGCGCCCCGGCCTCGTAGCACTCCAGGAGTGCCTTACCGGACCAGGGCAGCCCGTTGCGCGGGTCGACCTCGGTGTGGTTGCGGATCCGCAGCTCCAGCGGGTCCATGCGCAGGGTGTAGGCCAGCTCGTCGAGGGCCGATTCCAGCGCGAAGGAGCCCTGCGCCTCCGCGGGGGCGCGCATCGAGGTCGGCACGGCGATGTTGAGCTTGGCCTGCTCGTCGCGGGTGATCACGTTCGGGCACCGGTAGGAGAAGGCGGTCCCGTGGGAGAACGGCTCGTAGTCGTTGTCCTCCATGCTCAGCGAGCTGAGGCTGCGGTGGTCGAGGGCGACCAGTTCGCCGTCGCGCGAGGCGCCCACGCTGAGCCACTGCACCCCGCTGGGACGGTGCCCGACGGAGGTGAACATCTGCGGCCGGGTCAGCACGAGCTTCACCGGGCGCTTGGTCGTCCGGGCGGCCATCGCGGTGAGGATCACGTGCGGCCACGCCCGCAGCCCGGCGCCGAAGCCACCGCCCACGTAGGGCACCAGCACCCGCACCGAGCTCTCGGGGATGCCGAAGGCCATGGCGAGTGTGGTGCGCACCATCGACGGCCACTGGCTGGTGTCGTGGACGGTGAGGGTGTCCCCCTCCCACACGGCCAGCGTGGCGAACAGCCCGAGCGGGTTGTTGGTGTTGTCCGCCGTGAAATACGTACCGCGCACGACGACGTCGGCGGCCTCCAGTGCCGCGGCGGCGTCGCCGCGCGAGTGGTCCATCTTCCACGGGTCCACCAGATGCTGCGCCCGCGGGTCCTGCAGGTCCAGCAAAGGCTCGGCGGCCTCGTACTCCGCGTGCACCAGCCGTGCCGCGGCGGTGGCCTGTTCGGGTGTCTCGGCCACCACGAAGGCGATGTGCTGCCCGTGGTGCATGACCCGGTCGTTGCGCAGCGGGGCGGGCGGCGACTCGCCGAGCACCGTGGTGGGGCCGGTCCCGACCCGCGGGGCGTTCTCGTGGGTGAGCACCGAGATCACACCCGGGGAGCGTTCGGCCTCCTCGGTGTCCATGCGGACGATCCGGCCCGAGGCGACCGTGCTCTGCACCAGGGCGCCGTAGGCCTGGCCGGGGACGCTGAAGTCCATCGGGTAGGGGGCGGCGCCGGTGACCTTGCGCGGTCCGTCGACCCGGTTGAGGCCCGCGCCGACCAACGGCCTGCTCTCGACCGTGCTCATGCCGTCACTCCTGACACTGTCTGCAGCTCGCGGACGAGGGTCCGGCGGGCCAGGGGCACCTTGAACGCCGTGCCGGGCACGGTCCAGGCGTCGCGCATCGTCGCCTCGGACGCGTCGACGAACGTCGCCGACGTGGCGGGCGCGCCGGTCAGCACGTGCTCGGCCTCGTAGGCCCGCCAGGGTTTCGACCCCACCCCGCCGAGGCCGACCCGGGCCTGACGGATCGTGCCGTCCTCCACGACGAGCACCACCGCGGCCGAGGTCAGGGCGAACTCGTAGGACACCCGGTCGCGGACCTTGAGGTAGCCCGAGCGGGCGGACGGCGGTGGGAGCGGGATCTCCACCTCGGTGATCAGCTCGGCGTGCTCCAGGACGTTCTCCCGCTGGGGGCTCTCGACTGCCGTCACGTAGAACTCCGTCAGAGGGACGGTGCGCCGGCCCGACAGCCCCTGGATGTGCACGACCGCGTCGAGCGCCACCAGTGCGACGGCGAGGTCCGAGGCGTGCAGCGCGATGCAGTTCTCGCTCACGCCGAGGACGGCGTGCATCCTGGCCACGCCCCGCACGGCCGCGCAGCCGGTGCCCGGAGCGCGCTTGTTGCACTCGAGCACATTGGGGTCGCGGAAGTAGCGGCAGCGGGTGCGCTGCAGCAGGTTGCCGCCGATCGTCGCCATGTTGCGCAACTGCGTCGACGCGCCCAGCAGGAGGGCCTCGCGCACCACCGGCAGCCGCTCGGCGACGGTGGCGTCCGCGGCCAGCTCCTCCATCGTGGCCAGCGCCCCCACGTGGAGCGACTCGCCGCGCCGCTCGATGCCGTGCAGCGGGAGCCGGGTTATGTCGATCAGCGTCGGCGGCTCAAGGACCCCGTCCTTCATCAGGTCCAGCTGGGTCGTGCCGCCCGCGAGACAGGACGCCGACGGGTCCTCCGCCAGCATCCGTACGACCTCTTGGGTGTCGGTCGCCCGCACGTACTCAAAGGTGCGCATCGTAACCTCCCCCTGATGCCGCCTCACGGATCGCGGCCACGATGTTGGGATAGGCGCCGCAGCGGCACAGGTTGCCGCTCATGAACTCCCGGATCTCCTCGTCGGAGCCGGTCCGGCCCTCGGCCATCAGCGCCACCGCGGACATGATCTGCCCGGGGGTGCAGAAACCGCACTGGAAGCCGTCGTGGTCCATGAAGGACCGCTGCACCGGGTGCGGCCCCTCCGTGCCCGCGACGCCCTCGATGGTGGTGATCGCCCGGCCCTCGGCCTGCGCCGCCAGTGTCAGGCAGGACAGCACTCTCCTGCCGTCGAGATGGACCGTGCACGCACCGCAGGCTCCCTGGTCGCAGCCCTTCTTCGTGCCCGTCAGGCCCAGCCGGTCCCGCAGCGCGTCCAACAGCGTCACCCGGGTGTCCAGGCGAAGGGTGTATGACCGGCCGTTGACGTCGAGTGTCACGACGCGCTCGATGGTTCCGGGACGGCCCACGTCCCGCTCGCTCGCCACGTCCCTCATCGCGTCCTCCTCCGGACGGGTCGGCTTCGACTCGGGCCCCTCCTGGGGCGGATCCGGTGAGTTGGTTCGTCGGGCGCCTTTAAAGGCGGGATCGACTTTTTCGCGTCAATACGTCCGCCTTTCTCCTCAATATACGCCGAATGGGCGTTCCGGCATGGGCCACTGGTCCGTCCCCGCCCTGGCCGGCGGAATGGGGCCTGGGCCAATGGCCCAGTGGGGACGCGGTCGGTTGAGCCACGGGCCCGAAGGATGTTTTCCTGTAGGCGACGATGGCGTTGCGGCGGACACGAGGTCCCCGCAGCGCCTTTTCCATGCGCGGACACACACCGCGGCACGAACGAAGGGGCGGGACGCGCACGTGCTGAGGCGGATGTTCATCGCACCGGACCCGGGGCGCGCGCGGCTGCGCAGCGGCTCGCGCGCGGTCCTGGGCATCGCGGGGGCGGTCGCCGCCGTGGCGGCGGCCGGGCTGCCGCTGCCCGCCGTCGTGGTCGGCGGGCTGGCCGCGCTGCTCGCGCTCTTCGTCGTCGCCGACCCCGGCCCGGCCCGCCAGGCCGTGACGACGGCGCTGACGCCCGTGGTGGCCTTCCCCGTCCTCGCGCTGGCCGCGTGGCTTCACCCGTACCCGGGCGCACGGGACGCGGCCTTCCTCGCGGTGGTCTTCGCCGGGGTCTACGCCCGCCGCTGGGGGCCGCGCGGCCACGCGCTGGGCGTATTCGCCTTCATGATGTTCTTCATCGCCCAGTTCCTGCGGGCCGGGCCGGGACTGCTGCCGGAGCTGTACGGGGCCGTGGGCCTCGGGCTGGGCTGCGCCGCCCTCGTCCGCTTCGGCCTCTGGTGCTACGAGCGCGCGGCCGCCCCGGCACCCGCCGTCTCCGCGCCCCAGCCGCGGGGGCTGCGCCGACCGACGACCCGGCAGGCCTTCCAGGCGGTGCTCGCTGGCGGCATCGCGGTGGCGGTGGGCCAGGCGCTGTCCGAGGACCGCTGGTACTGGGCCGTCGGCACCGCCTGGTGGATCTTCGTGAACACCACCTCGCGGGGCGAGACCCTCGTGCGCGGCTTCCGCCGGGTCCTCGGCACCGTCACCGGTATCGCCGCCGGGCTCGCCGTGGCGCTTCCGCTGCACGGGGCGCCCGCCCCGACCGCCGGGCTCGTCGCCGTCTGCGTCTTCGGGATCTTCTACACCGCCCCGGTCTCGTACAGCTGGATGATGTTCTTCGTGACCGTGATGGCGGGGCTGCTCTACGGCCTGCTCGGCATCCTCCACCCCGGGCTGCTGGTGCTGCGGCTGGGCGAGACCGCCGTCGGCGCCCTGGGTGCGGCCGTCGCGGTCCTCATGGTGCTGCCGGTGACCACGCACGCGGCGACCGACGCCTGGATCCGCCGCGCACTGCAGGCGGTCCACGACTTCACCGGCGAGGCCGCCCGTCACCTCGCCGGCGGCCCGGGCCACGACCTGGCGCGCCATGTGGCCGAGCTCGACGTCCTCCTGGAGCGGGTGCGCGCCGCCGTCGCCCCGCTGGTGCATCCCCTCAGCCCGCTGCGGCGTCGCAAGGCCCGGGCGCGTACCGTCCTCGCCCTGCTCGACGAGTGCGCCCGCCAGGTCCGCGGCCTCGCGGAGGTCGTGGCCGACCCGCACGCCTGCCATGACGAGCGCCTCACGGCGGCGTGCCGCCGGGTCGAGATCGCGGTGCGGCGTCTGGTGCCCCCGGGCGCGGCCGGGGATGGTGCCCCGGCGTCGGTCATGGTCAGCGGCTCTCATCCGCACGCCGACCGGGCCCTGGAGCACCTGCGGGGTCTGGAGGCGGCGCTCAGCGGCCTGGCCGCGCCCCTCGGCGCGGCCCCGCGTCCGGCGCGGCCTGCCGGGTCCGTCTGAGGCGCCCGGCCGCGGGGCGCGGTCCTGCCGGTACGCCTGCCATGACGAGCGCTTACGGCGGCGTGCCGCCGGGTCGAGATCGCGGTGCGGTGCCCGATGCCCTCGGCGAACCGCGGGCATGTATCCGTACGCCGGCCGGCCCCGGGGGCGTCTTCCCGGCCCGGCTGACGCACCCGCCCGACGCACCCGCCCGAGGGGCGCGCCCCTGCCGTGCGGAGGTCCAGCGGCGGCGCCGGGCGTGCGCGAGGCGGGTTCGTACGCGCCCCGGGCGGATCGGGACCGGTCACGGTCATCACGTGACCGGATGTGTCCGACCTGGGAAGCGATGTCGTCAATTCGCCTGATTCGACGTCCAGTTCGGCGCCGCGTGCCAGGATGACTGACTCCGGACAAGCGGTCATACCGATTCCAGTCTCGTGCCGTACCCGCGGACCGTGAGGGAAACGGTTCGCGCAGGCGGTCTTGGGGGTGCCAGGCGTGCTGAGATTTCTGCGCCGTACCGGGGGGAAGAACGAACGGAGTACCGGGCCGGGCCGCGTGCCTCCCGCGGCGGAGCACGCGCGGATGGACGGCCCCGAGCCACTGGCCGGGTGGCCCGCCGGACACCCGCAGGCGGCGGAGGCGGGTGCCGAGGGGCGGCCTCCCGAGGGCGCGGCGGCCTCCTGTCCCGTGGACCGCGCGGCCGGCGGGGACGGTGCCCCCTCCGTCCGGCACAAGGACGTGGACGTCCGCGCGCTTGCCATCGACTTCCTGGGCCAGTACCACCGCGAGTTGCCCGGCGCCGCCGGCGCCGCCGGCGACGCCGAACGGCGCCTGTCCGCGGTGCTCGCCGAGATCGACGCGACGGGCACCTACCGGCACACCCACGAGGAACTCGTCTTCGGCGCGCGCGTCGCCTGGCGCAACAGCAACCGCTGCATAGGGCGGCTGTACTGGAACTCCCTGCAGGTCCGCGACCGCCGCCACGTCGCGACGGCGCGCGGGGTGGCCCTGGAAGCCGCCGCCCACCTGAGGGCCGCGACCAACGGCGGGCGGATCCGCCCGGTCATCACCGTCTTCGCCCCGGACGCGCCGGACCGGCCCGGCCCGAGGATCTGGAACGACCAGCTGATCCGCTACGCCGGGTACCCGCGGCCCGACGGCGGAGTGCTCGGCGATCCGGGCAACACCGGCATCACCGAGGCGGCCCGGCGGCTCGGCTGGTCCGGCGGCCCCGGCACCCCCTTCGACGTCCTGCCACTGGTCGTCCAGGGCGGAGCCGAACCGCCGCGCCACTTCCCGCTGCCGGCCGACGCGGTGCTGGAGGTGCCGATCGTGCACCCGGAGTTCGACTGGCTGGCGGAGTGGGGCCTGCGCTGGCACGCCGTCCCGGCCATCTCCTCCATGTGCCTGGAGATCGGCGGCGTCTGCTATCCGGCCGCGCCTTTCAACGGCTGGTACATGGGCACCGAGATAGGCGCCCGAAACTTCGCCGACACCGACCGCTACGACCTCCTGCCGCGCTTCGCCGACCGCCTCGGCCTGGACACCGGCAGCGACCGCTCGCTCTGGCGCGACCGGGCCCTGGTCGAGCTCAACCGGGCCGTACTGCACTCCTTCGACCGCGTCGGCGTCAGCATCACCGACCACCACACAGAGTCCCGGCGCTTCCTCGCCCACATCGAACGGGAGGAGCGCAAGGGCCGTCCCGTGCCCGCCGACTGGTCGTGGATCGTGCCGCCGATCTCCGGCTCGGCCACCGGTGTCTTCCACCGCTACTACGACACCGGCGATCCGACCCCCGCCTACGTCCACCACCCCCAGTCCCTCGCCCTCTCCCGCGGTGAGACGCTGGTGTGACGGGGGCAACGGGATCGGTTTCCGGCCACTGCGTTAATCTCAGCCGCCGTACAGACAACCTGCGGAAGAGGTACGGCAGTGGCCGGGCACGTTTACATCGGGTCGTTCACCTCGGCGGGCGGAAAAGGGCTGACCACCGCCGCCGTCGAGCCCGATTCGGGAGCGCTGACGGTGCTGCGCGCCGACTCCGCGGTGGAGGACCCCTCCTTCCTCGTGCTCTCCGAGGATCGCGGCCTGCTCTACGCCGTCAGTGAGCACGCCGAGGCCGGCGGCGCGGCCGTGTTCTCGCTGGGCGACCCCGCCCGCCCCCAGCCGCTGGGTGCCACGGTGCCGGTGGGCGGTGGCGCGCCCACCCATCTGTGCCTGCACCGGGGCCACCTGCTCACCGCCAACTACGCCTCCGGCACCGTCAGCGTGCTGCCGGTCGACGACCGCGGCGCGCTCGGCGCGCCGCGCCACGTCCTGGAGCACGAGGGCGACGGCCCCGACCCGGAGCGGCAGGAGGGCCCGCACGCCCATATGGTGCTGCCCGACCCCTCCGGGCGCTGGGTGCTCAGTGTGGACCTCGGCACGGACTCCGTGCGCGTCTGCGAACTCGACGCGGACAGCGGGGAGCTGGAAGTGGAACGCGAGATGGGCCTGCGTTCCGGCACCGGACCGCGCCACCTCACCTTCCACCCGCGCGGTGACCGCGCCTACGTCATGAACGAGCTGGACTCCGTGGTGACGGTCTGTCACTGGGACGCGGAGGCGGGCCGTCTGAAGCCCGTCGCCGAGGTCTCCGTGCTGCCCGCGGCCGCCTCCGGTCCGAACTACCCCTCCGAGCTGGTCGTCTCGCCCGACGGCCGGTTCGCCTGGGCCGCCAACCGCGGGCACAACAGCATCGCCGTCCTGTCCGTCGACGAGAGCGGTGACCGGCTGGAGCTGCTGGAGACGGTGGACTGCGGCGGCGACTGGCCCCGCCACCTGACCCTCGACCCCTCCGGGAAGCGGCTCTACGCGGCCAACGAGCGCTCCGGCGACGTCAGCTGGTTCGACCTGGACCCGGCCACCGGCACGCCGAAGCTCGCGGGCTCGGTGGCCGTGCCGGCCGCGTCCTGCGTGGTCTTCGGCTGACGGCGGCCGCCCCGTACGCGCAACGGCGTGGTGGTTCGCCCCGGGAGCCCGGAGCGCACCACCACGCCGTTGTCGTCGACGTCCCGGGGGTTCAGCCCAGGGGAGCGCCCTGCGACGGCTGGGCGATGCCCAGGGCCGCCGTGTACGTGGAGACGACCAGCTTGCCGATGGTCGGGTAGGGACCCAGCGCGTCGGCCGCGGAGCAGTCGGCCTCCTTGGCGGCGTCGTGCAGCACCTCGGGGGCGACCTCGGGACCGATCACGTACGGCGCGAGCGCCAGCGTGGTCGAGCCGGAAGAGCGCAGCTGCTCGGCGGCCTGGGTGATCGAGCCCTCGATGTCCAGCGCGGCGGCCAGCACCGGCACGGCGAGGCGCGCAGCCAGCAGCAGACCGGTCACACCGGCGGCCTGGACGGCCTCCTCGCCACCGACGGTGGCCAGGATGATGCCGTCGGCGGCCGTGGCCACCGTGAACAGACGCGCGCGGTCGGCGCGGGCCAGTCCTGCCTCGGAGAGCCGTACGTGCAGTGCCTCGGCCAGCAGCGGGTGGGGGCCGAGCACGTCGGTCACCTCGGCCGCGGCGCGGCTGTCCGCCACGGCCTGGCGGATCCGGCGCATCACCGACGCCTCGGGACCGGCCAGCAGCGGGACCACGACGGCGGCGGGGGCCTGGTCGCCACGCTCGGTGGCCGCCTGGGCCAGCACGGACTCGAGCGTCGGGTACTCCTCGCCGTCGCCGTCGACGTAGCCGATGCGCGGGTCGAGTCCGGAGAGCTCGATGCGGGCGATGCTGACGATCTCCTCGGCGAGACTGCGTATCGCGGAGGACGGGGTGCCGGGCACGGCGAGGACCAGCGCGGGGGCGCCCTCGGGCGTGGTCAGCGGCTCCGGCCGCCGGTGCCGCCCGGGCTGGCGGGGGCGGGGCATACGAACGGGCAGGCCGGGTGCGGGGCCTTCGGCAGTGCTCATGGCGAGGCATGCTAGTGCCTTTGCGCGCTCTGTTGTTCGGGCGGGTCCATCGCAGGGGTTACCTGTCCGGTTCTGTCCTGATACGGTGCCGGGTCCGCGCACCCCGGCACCGTATGCGTGCCACGCTCAGCCGAGTCCGCGCGAGTCCTGCTTGAGCGCGGTGTCCACGGTGAGGGCGGAGGCGACGACCATGCTCAGCAGGGGGTCCGGCAGCTGCCGGTGGATCTGCAGCACGTAGTTGTCGGCCGTGGTGAACATCGTCTTCGCCAGGCCCTCCCAGGTCTTGGTGATCCGGGCGACCTCGGTGTCCGTGTGGTCGACGATGGCGAAGTTCCAGGCGCGCCAGTTCTCGGCCTTGATCGCGCCGATCTTCTGGCCGTTCACCTCGAACGCGAAGTTGATCTTGCCGATGGCGTTCTGCTGCACGATCTCGCCGAGCGTCATGCCGTCGGCGCGCTGCACGATCACCTTGGACTTGATGAGCTTCGCAGGCCGGGTCAGCAGCAACTGGGGCTGCCCGTGCGCGTCGCGCACCTCCAGGCGCACCGACATGAACTGGTCGACGCTCGCGACGAAGCGCAGCACCTTGCGCGCGGTGCTCTGGCCGACCTGGACCACCGAGCCGAGCCGGCGCCCCTGCTGGTCGAAGACGCTGTACTCGTTGTTCAGCTCGATGAGCTTGGCCTTCTGGTTGACCACCAGGACGGGCTCGCTGAAGAGGGTGCCCCCACCAGGACCGGTGGGGGCCACGCCCGCCTGCTGCTGCACCTGGCGCTGGATGCGCGCGGGGTCGGGGCCCCCGTCGACGCCCAGCTCCCAGGGGTTGTCCTTGGGCTGCGGCGGGACCTGTGCCCCGCCCGCGTGGGTGTGCTCCGTCCACTGGGACCCGTCCCAGTAACGCAGCAGGTTCCGCGTGCCGTGCGGGTCCGGGTACCAGCCCGCCGGGGTGTTCGATTGCGCGAGCCGAAGAAACCGCGGTCGGCCGACATGGGGGAGGGGTGGGCGGACTCGATGGCCGGCAGGCTTCCCAGCAGTGGCCGCAGGCTGCGCGCGTCGGAGCCCCACAGGATGGACACCAGCGGCTTGCCGCGCGCGGCGAGTGCGCGGATGGCCTGCTCGGTGACCGCCTCCCAGCCCTTGCCGCGGTGCGCCCTCGGCGTGCGCGGCGCGGTGGTGAGCGCCCTGTTGAGCAGCAGGACGCCCTGCCGGGTCCAGGGGGTCAGGTCGCCGTTGGAGGGCCGGGGCAGGCCGAGGTCGGTGTTCAGCTCCTGGTAGATGTTCTGCAGGCTGGGGGGCACCGGCCGTACCTCGGGGGCCACCGAGAACGACAGCCCCACGGCGTGCCCCGGGGTGGGATAAGGGTCCTGGCCCACGATCAGCACCCGGACGTCGTCGAAGGGCTGCTGGAACGCGCGCAGCACGTTCGCCCCCGACGGCAGGTAGGTGCGGCCGGCGGCGATCTCGGCGCGCAGGAAGTCGCCCATTTCGGCGATCCTCCCGGCGACCGGCTCCAGGGCCTTGGCCCAGCCTTCTTCGACGATTTCGTTCAACGGTCGTGCTGCCACGGTGAGTCACTCTAGTGGCTCACACCGACACTCAGACCACGGCCGCTCGCACGCACAGCACGTCGGGCAGGTGCGAGGTCACGAGCCGCCAAGTGTCGCCCTCGTCGGCGCTCGCGTACACCTCGCCGTTGCGGTTGCCGAAATACACGCCGACCGGGTCGGCGTCGTCGGTGCGCAGCCCGTCGCGCAGGACCACGCCGTAGTGCTCCTGCTTGGGCAGACCGGCGGACAGGGCGGTCCACGAGGCACCGGCGTCCTCGGTGCGGTAGACCCGGCAGCGGTAGTCGGGCTGGTAGCGGTCACTGCCGTCGTTGACCGGGGAGACGTACGCGACGCCGCCGCGCCGGGGGTGGGCGGCGACGGCGAAGCCGAAGTCCGCGGGCAGCCCCTTCCCGATCTCCGTCCACGTCGCGCCGGCGTCGTCGCTGCGGTAGACCCCGCCGTGGTTCTGCAGGTACAGCCGGTCCGGATCCTCGGCGTCCCGGGCGATCTTGTGCACGCACTGGCCGAACTCCGGGTACGGGTCGGGCAGGAACTCCGCCTTGAGCCCGGTGTTGGACGCCTCCCAGCTCGCGCCGCCGTCGGACGAGCGGTAGACCCCGCCGGAGGACACGGCCGCGATCACCGCGTCCGCGTCGCGCGGATCGGTGATCACCGTGTGCACCGCCTGCCCGCCGAAACCGGCGCCCCACAGCTCCCGCTGCGGGTGTTCCCACAGACTCCGCACGAACTCGAAGGTCACCCCGCCGTCGTCGGAACGGAAGAGCGCGCCCGGCTCCGTCCCGGCCCACACCAGGTCCGGGGCGCCGGTGCCGGCGGGCTGGATCTGCCAGACGCGCTCCAGGGAGGTGTCCGTGTCCTGGGGGAACCGCACCGCGGGCCGCGCCGGCTCCTCCCAGCTGCGCCCGAGGTCGTCGGAGCGGAACACCGACGGCCCCCAGTGTGAGCTGTCCGCGCCGACCAGCAGCCGGGGCACGGCGCGGCGCGTGTCGATGCCCACCGAGTACACCGCCTGCATGGGGAAGTGCGGGCCGGTCAGCTCCCACGACCCGGCGCCACCCCGCCGCCCCAGGAACAGTCCCTTGCGTGTGCCGATCGCGAGTACGACGTCGTCCATGACGCACCATCTCCAAGCTATGGGGTATGTGTTCTGCATCACAGATTCTGCACCGCCCCACCGACAGCCGGGGCCGCGGCGCGCTTTTCCCCCGCAGAAGGGGGTTGCGCCGGACGTGGTGCGCGACACTCCGCGGCGTGAACGCTGTCCGACCCCATGCGCCTGCGCGTGGTGCGGACGCCGGCGGCGCGGGGCGCGGAGGCGGCGTGCTGCGAGGTCGGACTGCCGGTCAGCAAGTCGACCTGCACCCACCACTTCCGGGTGCTGCGCGAGGCCGGGGTGATCAGCCGGACCCACCGGGGCACGTCCAGGATGAACGCGCCGCGCCGGGCGGACCTAGATGCGCTCTTCCCCGGGCTTCTGGACGGCGTCCTCGCCGCCGCCGATGGGCAGGACCGGCGGCTCGGCGGGACCGCCGTCCCCGTACGCGCCTGAACCGGAGCCCCCGGGCAGGTGGTTGAAGAGCAGGTTCAGTGCGATCGCGGTGATGCACCCCGCGCTGATCCCGCTGTCCATCACCGTCTGGAACCAGTCGGGGAAGGCGTCGTAGACCGTCGGGACGCCGACCGGGAGCAGTCCGACCGCGACCGACACGGCCACCACGGTCAGATTGCCGTTGCCGTGGAAGTCGACGGTCGACAGGGTCCGCACGCCGCTCGCCGCCACCGTCCCGAACATCACCAGGCCCGCACCGCCCAGCACAGGCGCCGGGATCGCCGCTACCACCGCCCCCAGTTTGGGCAGCAGCCCCAGCAGCACGAGGATGCCGCCCGCGGTCGCCACCACCCAGCGGCTGCGCACCCGGGTCATCCCCACGAGGCCGACGTTCTGCGCGTAGGCGGTGTACGGGAAGGTGTTGAAGATCCCGCCGAGCACCGTGGACACGCCGTCGGCGCGCAGCCCGTCCGCCAGCCGCCGCGGCTGCACGTGGCGGCCGGTCAGCTCGCCCACGGCGATGATGTCGCCGGTCGTCTCGGTCATCGTCACGAGGGCGACGACGAGCATGGAGGCGATCGCCGCGCCCTGGAAGTCCGGTGTGCCGAAGTGGAACGGCGTGCTGACCCCGACCCAGTGGGCGTCGCCGACCGCGCCGAAGTCGGTGAAGCCCAGCGGCACGGCCGCCAGGGTCCCCAGTACGACGCCCGCCAGGACCGCGATCCGCGCGACGGCCGGGGGCGCGAAGCGCTGGACCAGCAGGACGGCCACGAGCACCGCGGCCGCGAGCGCGATGTTCCGCCGCGCCCCGAAGTCCGCCGAACCCACACCGCCCGCCGCCCAGTTGCCGGCCACCGGCAGCAGGCTCAGCCCGATGATGAGGATCACGGTACCGGTCACCAGCGGCGGGAAGAACCGCAGCAGCCGCCCGAAGACCGGCGCCAGCAGGACCATGGCCACGCCCGAGGCGATGACGGCGCCGTAGATCGCGGGGAGTCCCCCGTCCTGGCCGATCAGCACCATGGGCGCGACCGCCGCGAAGGTGCAGCCCTGCATGATGGGCAGCCGGACGCCGAACCGCCACCAGCCGACGCACTGCAGCAGCGTGGCGATGCCGCACACCAGCAGGTCCGCCGTGATCAGGTAGGCGACGTCGGGCGGCGACAGCTTCAACGCATCGCCGACGATGAGCGGCACCGCGACCGCGCCCGCGTACATCGCCAGCACGTGCTGCAGCCCGAACGCGCCGAGCTGGACGGCGGGCAGGACCTCGTCGACGGGATGGACGGCGGGACGGTGCGGCGGCGTCGCCATGGGCAGCTCCTCGAACGCGGCGCGGGTGAGCGGTGGAACGATGAAGTGGTTGCCCGGGACCTTGGTGAGCGTAAACAGTCTGTGGACCGCGGAGGCAGTTCGGGGAGTCCCGCGGCTCTCAACCCGTGGGGCGAGCGGCCGCCAACAGCCCTTCCCAGTCTGAGATCTTCACGGTCGAGCGGCCCAGCGACCGTCCCAGCGCCGCCTCGGCGGCCTCGATGGCCTCCCAGCCGGTCCACTCCACCGGGTCCTGCCCCAGCGCCCGCAAGCCCTCGAGCGGATCGGCGGCCGCGGCGCCACGGGCCAGCAGCTCCCGTGCGTCGGCGACCAGGGCCGCCGCCGTCTGCTTGGCGCAGGGTCGGTTGGTGCCGATGACGCCGGTCGGCCCGCGCTTGATCCAGCCGGCCACGTACTCGCCGGGCGACGGCGTGCCGTCGCGCAGCACACGGCCCTGCTCGTTGGGCACGATGCCGAGCCGGTCGTCGAACGGCAGCCCCTTGAGAGGCACGCCGCGGTAACCGACCGACCGCAGCACCAGTCCGGCGTCGATGTCCTCCAGGACGCCGGTGCCCCGCACCCCGCCCTGCCCGTCCGGCGCTGTCCGCTCGAACCGCACCCCCGTCACGCCGTCCTCGCCGAGCACCGCCACCGGCCGCAGGAAGAACCGCAGATGGATGCGGCGGTGCCGGCCCGCCGCGGGCCGGGCGGCCCAGCCGCGCAGCACCTCCACATTGCGCCGGGCGACCGGGACGAGCCCCTGAGGATCAGCGTACGCGGGGTCGAGCGCCAGCTCATCGGGGCGGACGAGGACGTCCGCGTCGGGCAGGTCGCCGAGCTCGCGCAGCTCCTTGGTGGTGAACTTCGCCTGCGAGGGCCCGCGCCGCCCCACCATGTGCACGTCCGTGATCCGGCTGTCCGCCAGGGCCCGCAGCACTCCCTCGGGCACATCGGTGTGCCGCAGCTCCCCGGCCCCGCGAGCCAGGATGCGGGCCACGTCGACGGCCACGTTGCCGACCCCGATGACGACCGCGGAGCGGGCGTGCAGCGGGAAGCCGTCGGGAGCCTCGTCCGGGTGGGCGCTGTACCAGGAGACGAAGTGGGTGGCCGCGCAACTGCCGGGCAGGTCCTCGCCGGGGACCCCCAGGCGGCGGTCCGTCGCGGCGCCGACGCAGTACACCACCGCGTGGTACAGCCCCAGCAGCGCTCGCGGCGACAGACCGGGACCGCCGACCGTCACATTGCCCAGGAAGCGGATCCGTGGGTCCTCCAGGACCCGCCGCAACGTGCCCTGCAGAGACTTGATCTTCTCGTGGTCGGGGGCGACCCCGTACCGGACCAGCCCGTACGGGCAGGGCAGCCGGTCCAGCACATCGACGGCGACGTCCGGCACCGATTCCTGACGGGTCAGCGCCTCGGCCGTGTACACCCCGCTGGGACCTGATCCGACCACTGCCACACGCAGCACGGGCGCCTCCCTTCGGCGAGGGCTGAATTGACCTCGGCGGCCCGTTCGTCGCCCGGAACGGGCGGGATGGGCGGCCATGTCCAGCATCGCACCGAGTGACCACCCGGGGGAGGGCACCGGAGCGTGTCGCGGTGCCGGATGTCAGCCCATGGCGCGCATCCGGGCGATCTCGGCGCTCTGCTGGGCGATCACCTCGTTCGCCCACTCGCCGACCTGGACGTTGCGGCCGTGTGTGAGCTCGTCGGTGGCCATCGTCACCGCTCCGCGGTGGTGGGCGATCATCAGGCGCAGGAACTGCCGGTCGAACTCCTTGCCGCGCGCCTCGCGCAGGGCCGCCAGCTGCGCCGCGGTGGCCATCCCGGGCATCGAGGCGTGGTCGTGGCCGTGAGCGGTGCCGTGGGAGCCGCCGTTGGTCTTGAGCCAGGCCTCCATGGTGTCGATCTCCGGGCCCTGCGCGGCGTCGATGCGTGCGGCGAGTCCCCGGACCCGCTGGTCCCAGGCGTGGCTGTCGGCGAGGGCGGTCATGACAAGCGCCTGCTGGTGGTGGGCGATCATGTTCGTCACGTAGGCGAGGTCCGCCGCGTTCGGGGAGTCGTCGGGCAGGGCCTTCGCCGCCTCGTCCCTGGAGAGAGTGGTGGCCTTCTCCCCCGGTGCGCCCGGCGCGATGACCGAGGGCGCGGGGGGCGCGGAGTTACTCCCGGAACCACCGTCGCAGCTGGTCAGGGTGAGGACTAAGGAGGCGGCGAGGGCCAGCAGGGGCGGCGTCGTTACGCGATGCGAAGAAAACACCAGTGCATTGTCATCTTTTGACGCGCGCATGAGAAGGGCCATACTGCCGGGGTCCGCATGAAGTTCAATCGCGAACGGATACAAGGGAGGACGCGGTGAAGCGCTTACGTACAGCCCTCGCTCGCCCGGGACGACTGGCGGCCCTGGCGGCTGCGGCCGTCACGCTGCTCGGACTGGCGGTTCCGGCCCCCGCCACGGCCGACGGGAGCATCCCGGGTGTCGACGAGGTCGTCACGAGCGCCAACGTCGACCACCTGGTCAACATACCCAAGCAATCCCTCGCGGGATTCAACACCGACCTGGCGTTCCAGGGCAGATACGCCTTCGCGGGCAACTACGACGGCTTCGTCATCTACGACATCAGCCGTCCCACCAGTCCCAAGGTGGTCAGCCAGGTGCTGTGCCCCGGATCCCAGAACGACATCTCGGTCTCCGGGAACCTGCTGGTCCTGTCCACCGACTCCTCGCGCTCCGACAACTCCTGCGCGAGCACGAGCCAGTCCGCCGCCGAGAAGTCCTCCTGGGAGGGCATCAAGGTCTTCGACATCAGCGACAAGGCCAACCCGCGCTATGTCGCCGCCGTGGAGACCGCCTGCGGCTCGCACACGCACACCCTCGTTCCGGGCAAGCGCGACCTGTTCGTCTATGTGTCCTCCTACTCGCCCAGCGCGTCCTTCCCGGACTGCCAGCCGCCGCACGACGGCATCTCCGTGGTGAAGATCCCCCGCAGCCACCCGGAGAAGGCGGCCGTGACGGCCTTCCCCGTGCTCTTCCCCGACGGCGGCAACCCGGGCGTCCCGCCCACCGACACCCAGGCCCGGGTCAGTGAGACCACCGGCTGCCACGACATCACCGCGTTCCCGAAGCTGCGGCTAGCGGCCGGCGCCTGCATGGGCGACGGCATCCTGATGGACATCTCCGACCCCGAACGTCCGAAGGTCCTCGACCGGGTCCAGGACAACGTCAACTTCTCGTTCTGGCACTCGGCGACCTTCAACGAGAGCGGCACCAAGGTCGTCTTCACCGACGAACTGGGCGGTGGCGGCGGCGCCGAGTGCAACACCGCGATCGGTCCGCAGCGCGGTGCCGACGGCATCTACGACATCGTCCGCAAGCACGGCAAGGTCGACCTCGTCTTCCGCAACTACTACAAGATCCCGCGCCACCAGGCCGACACCGAGAACTGCGTGGCCCACAACGGGTCGCTCATCCCCGCCAAGGGCCGCGACATCATGGTCCAGGCGTGGTACCAAGGCGGCGTCTCCGTGTGGGACTTCACCGACTCCGCGCACCCCAAGGAGATCGGCTACTTCGAGCGCGGGCCCATCTCGGCCGACACCCTGACCCTCGGCGGCTCCTGGAGCGCCTACTACTACAACGGCTACATCTACTCGAACGACATCGCCAAGGGCTTCGACGTCCTCAGGATCTCCGACCGGCGCACCGACAGCGCCCGGGGCGTCCGGATAGCCGAGCTCAACGTCCAGACCCAGCCCGACTACCGCTGAGCGGTCCCGGGCAACGGCGTTCCGCCGGGCGGCAGGTCGCCCGGCGGAACGCCGAGTTCCCAGGGCAGGCCGTACCGCTGGAACATGTCGGCCCGCAGCCGCGGCAGCGGCATCGCCGCGCCCGGGATCAACTGTGCGAACACCCCGCCCATGAGCAGGGCCCGCAGCATGCGGTAGTCCTGCTCGGGGTCGGTCGAGCCCCAGGCCCGTATGGCGCCCAGCAGCAGTTCGGCCAGGCGCTGCCGTTCCTCGCACTCGCTGAACCCCTCCGTCTGGAGGATCCCGGCCATGTGCGCCCGCATGACGACCGGATGGTGCACGGGCAGCGCCAGGACGGCGTCGATCGCCCGGGCCAGTGTCTCGCGGCCGTCGGCGGGGCCGGGTTCCCGCTCAAGCGCCGCGGCCAGCTCGGTGTGCATCAGCCGGTGGGCCGCCGACTGCAGCAGCAGCCGCTTGCCGGGGAAGTAGTACGACACCAGACCGCGCGCCGCCCCGGCGCGGTCGGCGATGTCCCCGAGCGTCGTGGCCTCGAACCCGCGCTCCTCCACCAGTTCGACCGTCGCCTGCAGCAGACGCTCCCGAGAACGCCGGCGCATCGCTTCATTGACTGACGGTCGCCGAGGGGACATGCTTTACTCCTGCGTTGACTGGCTGAGAGCCAATATACTCAGAGCGGACCCCGTGTGAGTGGCATGCTCATGCGGGCGACGGGGGTGAGGTGCACGTACCCGGCGGCGCGGGGGACCGCCGGGTACCGCACTCGGTACCTCCCGGCCCGCGCCCTCACGCCCCCGTCACGCGATCAGCTCCAGCACCGGCAGCAACCCCGACGGCCGCTGCTCCACGGGCAGATGGTCCACCAGGTGCAGCGTGCAGCCCAGCGCCGCCGCCCCGCCGTCCGCACGCCGGTCGTCCCCGACCATCGCGACCCGCTCCGGCGGCAGGCCCAGCCCCTCGCACGCGATCCGGAACAGCCGCGGGTCCGGCTTCTGGATGCCGTGCTCGAAGCTCAGGACGAAGACGTCCACCAGCCCGTCGAGTCCGTGCGCGCGGAACACCGGCCGCAGGTCCCAACCGATGTTGCTCACCACCGCCACCGGCACGCCCCGGCGCCGCAACTCCTCCAGCACCTCCACTGTGTCCGGGTACGGTGACCAGGCGGCGGGCTCCATGTGCCGTTCGTAAAGCGCCGCGTGGACATCCCCCCACGGCAGCTCCACCTCCCGCGCCAGCGCGGTGAACGCCGCGCGGTGGTGCTCCGCCGACAGGTCCCTTTCCCGGTACAGCCGCTCCAGCCGTACCGGCACCCGCTCGGGCGCCGCCCCGCCCGGAAGCCCTCCGGCCCGCTCCAGCCGCTCCGCGTACGTCGCCAGCTCCTCCTCGCCGGGGGTGATCCCCCTCCGCTCCAGCACGGCGCCCAGCCAGCGGCGGGCGGGCTCGGCCCGCAGCAGGGTCCCGGAGAAGTCGAACATGCATCCCTTGATGGTCATGTCCGCCATCCTCCCCGCCCCGGCCGCCGCTACGCGGTGCACCCCGCCCTGCCGCGCGGTCCTCGCCGCGCCGGGCCCACCGGGTCAGGAGACGTCGAACCAGGGCTTGCCGGCCGCCCAGTGCCCGACCCACCCGGCGAACCCCGCGTCGAACGGGCAGGCGCCCTCACCGGTGATGTTCCATATGCGGCCGCGCTGCGGTCCGGTGACGACCAGGTGCCAGTACATGCCGCAGCCGTCCGTGCCCAGCACGATCGAGCCGTGGTCGAACACGTGGGCACGGAGCGGCGCGAGTTCCTCCTCGGGCCGGTCGTCGTCCTCCCGGAGCCACGCCGACGTCAGCGGGAAGGGGCGGCTGAGGTCACGCTCGGGACGCTCGTCGCCCCAGTCGTCCGGCAACTCCTCCAATGCCACGAGCCCGAAGTCGGGAGGCCCCTGGAAGGACCCGTCGGTAATCTCGGCGACGAGCGTCCGGTAGGGCTCGGGCAGGACGACACCGTGCCGCGCCTCGAACGCGCGGACGGCCTCCCAGCCGAGCGCCGATCCGTCGCCGTGGCCGACGTCGAAGGCCGCCCGGAGCGCGGCGAGGTCCTCGGGGGACGCGTGTTCGGTGTCCATGCCGACCATGGACACCAGCCGGTACCGACAGCGCGGGAGGGCAGTATGCGGGCTGCCCCGATCTGCCCTGAACTCGCATCAACTCCCGGCCCCGGCCGACGTGGCCGCCGACGTCACCGCGGGACCGTCCGGCGTCTCACGAGGACGCCCCGTCCGGTTCCCCGGCGCCCGTGCGCCATGGTTCGCAGAGCGCCGCCGTGCCGGCGAGGACGGCCGCCGCCGGCAGCCAGCCGCCCAGGACGTCGGAGGGCCAGTGGACGCCGAGGTAGACGCGTGTGAAGCCGACACCGGCGACCGACACGAAGGCGACGGCGCAGGCGGCCACGCGCCAGGGTGACCGGGCCGGAACGCGGAGCAGCAGCAGCCACAGCAGGGCGCCGCAGACGAGCGCGGCGGTCATCGCGTGGCCGGAGGGGAACGCCGCGTACCCGGCCGAGTCGACGGGATCCGGCCAGTGCGGGCGTTCCCGGCCGACGAGGGCCTTGGTGGCCTGCTGGAGGACCAAGCCGAGGGTGCCGGCCAGCAGCAGCCACACGGCCTGGCGGTTCTCGCGCCGCACGAGCAGCCACACCACGGCCGCGAGCAGCAGCAGACGCATCGTCAGTGGATCCCAGACCCAGTCGGTGAGGACGCGGTTGAGCCGGGTCCAGCCGGAGTGCCGTACCGCGACGGCGTGCAGGGCCACCGCGATGCGGCGGTCGGCGGCCAGCAGCGGCCCCCAGTGCGCCACGACGAGTCCGAGCAGCAGCAGGAAGGCGGCGGAGGCAGCCGCGCACTGGCTCAGGCACGCGGTGCGCAGGGCGCGGTCGGCGTCCCGGACGTCGGAGGGCGCGGGCGGGGCATGCATGCAGCCGAGGCTACGTGAGTGCGCCGATTCCCGGGCCGAAGGCCACGAGCAACGGCACGACCGGGATCAGCAGCGCGCACGCGGACGCCCGGGCGCGGCCGAGGCGGGTGAGGCGGGGCGCGGGGTCCAGCAGCCGGTTGACGCGCACCGGGACCTGCGCGCCCGGTGCCGGGCAGGGGCCGAACACGCCGCGGTCCTCGTTGAGTTCCACCAGGGCCAGGGCCGTGGTGAGCCGCCCGAAGCGGCGTGAGGCGATGTCGTCGGCGGCGAGTTCGACGAGCCGGTGCACCTGGTCGCGGAACGCGGCGAAGACCGGCACCTGGGGGAAGCCCGAGGCCAGCGCGCCGGCGCAGTGCAGGAGGACGTCGTGCCGGGCCCGCGCGTGGCCCTGCTCGTGGGCGAGAACGGAGTCGAGCTGACGTCCCTTCAGTCGGCGCAGCGCGGCCGTGGTGATGACCAGTTGCGGTCGCGGCCCGGTCAGCCACCAGGCGTCCGGGCGGTCGCTCTCCAGGACGACCAGCCGCTCGTCCGAGGCGGCGGCCTCGCCGGGCAGCCGCGGCGAGCGGGCCCGCAGTTCGGCGCGGCGCGTCCGCTGCCGCGCGCGGGCCCTGCGGACCTCGCGGGCGAGCATGGCCGCCGTCCAGGCACCGCCGCAGGCCAGCAGGGCCGCCAGGTAACCCGCCCACGGGCCGTAACCGGGTAGCTCGTACGCGTCGACGACGTCATGGGGAGCGAGGGCGAACAGCCCTTCGCGCAGCCAGGTCCACGTGGCGGAGGCGCTGAGTGCCATGGCCAGGAACAGGCACAGCAGGACCGCGCCGACCACGCACTGCCAGACCCACAGGGCCAGCACCGGTTCCCGCTCGGGCCAGACGGCGTGGGTGAGCAGGCGCGGGGCCGTGGCGGCCGCCACCGCACCGAGCAGGAGCAGCACGAGCGGGACGGTCATGCCGCCACACTATGAGTGCGTCACTCCGCACGGGTACGGTCTTCTACGGGAAAGTGACGCGCCTCACTGCCGTCACAGGGTGAGGAGCATCGCGAACATCCCTATCGCCATGGACACGCGGCACGCCGACGCCAGTTCGGGCGCGTGCGCCACCGGCACGACGCCTCCCGCGGCCACCGAACCGGTCGCCGTCACGGTGGCGGGGGCCGACACCAGGCGGACGCCCGCCGCCAGGACGTATAGCGCGAAGTACGCCAGCAGCAGCCCGGTCGCCGCGGGCGTGCCCGCCTGGGCGTGACCGGCGTGGGCCGTGCCCCCTGCGGCACCCGCGGTACCCGCCTCGGCCATGGCCACCGCCATGTAGACCATCGCCCCCGCGCCGACCGCGTGGTGCAGATGGTGCGCGCCGTGCCGGGCCAGCAGCAGCGCGCGCACCGCGGCCGCGCCGAAGACCAGGCCGAAGGCCGCGGCGGCCCACTGTGGCGGGTCGAGGACCGAGACCGGCACCGCCATCACGGCCATGCCCATCCCCATCAGCGCCTCGGCACGCGCCATCCGGCGCACGTCGGGCCCGGTGCCCGGACACCCGCGTCGGGTGCGGGACAGGCAGTACGCCCCCGTGGCGGCGCCGAGCACCACGAGCAGCCAGGCCACCAGCGGCGGTCCGTGCATGAGCGGCCCTCCTTCGGCTCCTGCCCGGAGGATGCCCGGGCCCTGCGGCGCACACTCCAGCGCACGGGCGTACCGGGGGAGCGCGGCGGGGCTGTCACCGGCCTCAGCCGCGGGCCCTTTGGGTGACGGCCACGCAGACGAGGACCGCCAGAGCCGCGGGCGCGGTCAGCGCGCCCAGGTCCTCGCCGAGCAGCGCGGCCGCCCAGACCAGCGTCAGCAACGGCTGGGCGAGTTGCAACTGGCTGGCACGCGCCACGCCGATGGCGGCCATGCCCCGGTACCAGACCATCAGCCCGAGGAACTGGGACACCACCGAGACCCAGAGCAGCCCCGCCACCGCCTGCCCGCCGGGGTGCAGGGGCTCGAGCGTGAGCGCCACCGCCGCCGCGGGCACCGTCAGGGGGAGCGCGCCGACCAGCGCCCACCCGATGACCTGCCAGCCCGGCATGACCGAGGCCAGCCGCCCGCCCTCGACGTAACCGGCGGCGCAGACCAGCAGCGACGCGAAGAGGAAGAGGTCACCCGTGGTCAGGGCGCCGCCGCCCTGCCACAGGGCGAAGCCCGCCACGACCGCCCCGCCCGCGACGGCGGCCGACCAGAACAGCCTCGAGGGCCGAGTCCCGACGCGTACGGCGGCCAGCACGGCGGTGACCAGCGGCAGCGCCCCCACGACGACGGCGGCGTGCGAGGTGTCCGTGGTGCGCAGCGCCAGGGTGGTCAGCAGGGGGAAGCCCAGGACGACGCCGAGCGCCACGACCGCGAGCCCCGCCCAGTGCCGGCGGTCGGGCAGCGGCACCCGCGCCGCCGCGAGGCACGCGGCCGCCACGGCCGCCGCCAGCACGCCCCGGACGGTCGTGGCCGTCCAGGGGCCGAACCCCATGAGTGCCCACTGCGTCGCGGGAAAGGTCAGCGAGAAGGCGGCGACGCCCAGCCCGGCGAGTGCGGTGCCGCCCGTACGGCCGCCGACCGCTATCGGCGGAGCTGCAGTAGCGCTATTCTGTGCTGTCATGAACAACGGTAGCAGTTCCGGAAATCTCGCGGAAGCCCTGCGCGATGAGCTTCAGTGCTACTCGCCAGGCGAGAAGCTGCCGTCAAGCCGTGTCCTTGTCGAGCGTTTCGGCGTCAGCCCGGTCACGGTCTCGCGCGCACTCGCCGCCCTCGCCGCCGAGGGGCTGCTCGTCACCCGCCCCGGCGCGGGCGCCTACCGTGCCCAGCGTGCCGCCGGCGGCCCGCGTGCCGTCGACACCTCCTGGCAGCAGGTCGCGCTCACCGTGGAGGAACAGCACGGCGAATCCGTGCCCAGGGTCGTCGACGCCTCCGGCGTGACCGCCAGCCTCGCCGTCCCCCCGCCCGGGGTCATCGCTTTCAACGGCGGCTATCTGCACCCCTCGCTCCAGCCGGGACAGGCCCTCGGGGCCGCGCTCGCCCGGGCCGCCCGCCGCCCCGGCGCCTGGGAGATGCCCCCGCTGGAGGGTCTGACGGCGCTGCGCGCCTGGTTCGCCCGCGAGGCGGGCGGCCCCGGCGGCGCCCTCGGCCCCGCCAACGTGCTGGTCACCGCGGGCGGCCAGGCCGCGCTCACCACCGCCCTGCGCGCGCTCGCCCCGCCGGGCTCGCCGGTGCTGGTCGAGTCGCCGACGTACCCCGGCGCCATGGCCGTCGCCCGCGCGGCCGGACTGCGTCCCGTGCCCGTCCCGGTGGACGACGACGGCGTACGCCCCGACCTGCTCGCCGACGCCTTCGCCGCCACCGGCGCACGGGTCTTCTTCTGCCAGCCGCTCTTCCAGAACCCCACCGGCGCCGTCCTCGCCGCCGACCGCCGCCGGCGGATCACCGAGATCACCCACGCCGCCGGGGCCTTCCTCGTCGAGGACGACTTCGCCCGGCGCCTCGGCCACGGCGCCGAGCCACCTCCGCCCCTGGTCGCGGACGATCCGTACGGCACCGTCGTCCACGTCACCTCGCTGACCAAGCCCACCTCGCCCAGCCTGCGCGTCGGCGCGCTCGTCGCCCGCGGCCCGGTCATGGAGCGGTTGCGCGCCATCCAGATCGTCGACAGCTTCTTCGTGCCGCGCCCCCTCCAGGAGGCGACCCTCGAACTCGTCGGCGCCCCTGCCTGGCCCCGCCATCTGCGCGCCGCCTCCGCGGGCCTGCGCAACCGCCGCGACGCGATGCTCTCCGCGCTTCACCGCGAACTGCCGGGCCTGGCCGAGGCCTTCCGTGTCCCCGTCGGCGGCTACCAGCTCTGGCTCCGGCTCCCGGACGGCACGGACGAGTCCGCCCTCGCCGCCGCCTCGCTGCGCGCCGGCACCGCCGTCGCCCCCGGCCGTCCCTACTTCGCCGCCGAGGCCCCGGCCCCGTACATCCGCCTGAGCTTCGCCGACACCAGCGGCACCGAGGAGATCGCCGAGGGCGTCCGCCGGTTCGCCGTGGCCTGCGCCGAGACCGGTGTGGCAGGAGCGGACCGATGAGCGGGACCCAGGTCCTACGGCCGGTACCGCAGCGGGTGATCCGCGGGGACCTCCACCACGCAGATCCGCACGCCGTCGGGGTCCTCGATCCACATCTCGACGAGCCCCCACGGCTCCCGCACGGGCTCCCGCACGACGCGGACCCCGCGTCCGGCGAACCGCCGGTGGCACTCCGCCACGTCCTCGACCTGAAGCCAGAGCTGGAGTCCCGGGGCGGGCGGCCCGTCGGCGTGCCCCGAGACCTCCAGGAAGCCTCCGCCCAGGAAGAACACGGTGCCGCGCTCCTCCCAGGGCCCGAACTCGCGGTAGACCGCCAGACCCAGGTCGTCCTGGTAGAAGGCGCGGGACCTTTCCAGATCCGTCGGCCGGAGCAGGATCCTGCTGCTCAATACGTTCGTCACGGGCCCGAAGCTACCCACGCGACGCCGGGAAAACCGGCTGACACGGCGCCTCAGGCTGCGCGAGGCTGCCCCGCATGGACCACGGACCCGGCGCGATCGCCCCACTGCTGCGGATCTGCACCGGCTGCGGCGCCGAGGCCGGCTATCACGCCGGCGTGTGCGTCATCGACGGCGTCCTGCACTGCGGTGTGGAGGGTGCCTGCGAGGCCTGCGGGTCCGGCGAGGTGGAGTGCGGGCGCGACGAGGTCCCCGCGCACGTCAGCGCCGCCCTGATCGCCGCCCACGGCGAGGTGGTGCTGCGCGGCGAGTCGCTGCCCGGCGCCGCGGGCGCGCGTGCGCTCAAGACGGTCCGCGAGGTTTTCGGCGTGCCGCTCGCCGAGGTCCGCGGACGGTTGCGCGCGCTCGCCGGGGGAGGGCGAGCGGGGCACGGAGCCGCAGACGGCGCTGCTGGCCGCCCGCCTGAGGAAGGGCGGGTTCGCCGTCACGCTGGAGGCCGGTCAGCCGCCCACGGGCGAGGAGCGCTCCGTGCCCACCGCGCCAGGGCATCGCTGGCCCGCCAATCCGGCGGCCCACGGCCACCCCGTTTATGCCGCCGCGCCCGCCCGCGTCGGCCGCGGCAGGGGCCGTCAGGTGCGACTCGTCCCGGGGAGCCTGCCCGAGGAGTTGCGCGAACCGCTCGCGGACTACCTCGCAGGGGGCCGGATCCTCGTGATCGCCGTGAGCCACGCCCCGGATCCCCTGGCCGAGGGGCCGTACGAGTACGTCCGCCCCGGGCGGGCCACCGACGGCACCTGGACGTGGGACCTGGCCTGGGAGCAGGGGGTCCGGCGGCGCGGCTGCGCGCCGCCCGAGGAGTTCGTGCGGCATGTGGAGGCCAGGGGCTTCGTGCCGCCTCCCGGCACGACCGGCTAGCCTCGGATCGAGCCGCCGCCGCAGAGAGGACGCCCTCGCCATGGAGACCGCGCAGCCCGTCGCCCGCCCCGTCTTCCGTACCGCCACCCGGGAGGACGTCCCCGCGCTCGTCGCGCTGATCGAGTCGGCGTACCGCGGCGAGTCCAGCCGCACCGGGTGGACGACGGAGGCGGACCTGCTGGAGGGGCAGCGCACCGACTCCGAGGGCGTGGCGGCCGTCATCGAGGGCGACCGCAGCCTGATCCTCGCGGTCGAGTCGGACGGCGCCGTCGTGGCCTGCTGCCAGCTGGAGAACCGCGACGGGCATGCCTACTTCGGCATGTTCGCCGTGCGCCCGGCCCTGCAGGGCGGCGGCATGGGCAAGCTGCTGCTCGCCGAGGCGGAGCGCCTGGCCCGTGAGGAGTGGGCGGCGGACGAGATGCACATGACCGTGATCACCCAGCGCGAGGACCTGATCGCCTGGTACGTGCGTCGCGGCTACGCGCGGACCGGGCGCACCAGCCCCTTCCCGTACGGCGACGCGCGGTTCGGACTTCCCACGCGCGACGACCTCGCCTTCGAGCTGCTGGTCAAGAAGCTCGGCTGACGGCCGCCTCAGAGCCGGCCGGCCTCTTCGATCCGCGACAGGAAGCGCCGGGTGCGCTCGTGCGCCGGCGGGGGCGCCGAAGACGTCGGCGGTGCCGCGGTCGGGCACCACGCCTTGGTGACCGGGTCCCGCATGCCGGACCGAACGGCTGTGTCGGACGTGTTGCGGGGCCGGCGGGTCACCAGTCGGTGAGACCGCCCTCGACCGCCCGCTTGACGGCCGGCATGTCGGTGACGACGCCGTCCAGGCCGAGGGCCCGCGACAGCGCGAGGTCGGCGGGGGTGTTCACGGTCCAGGCGATCACCGAGATGCCCGCGCGATGGCACTCCTGCACCAGCGCCAGGCTGATCCGCCGCAGGCTCAGGCTGACGAGCTTCGCGCCGACCGCGTGGGCCCGGGTGACGATCTCCGAGCCCATGGGGCCCTGGGCGACCAGCACGGTGCGGACGTCGGGCAGGCGCTCGCGGATCTCGGCGAGCGCCTCGTCGTGGAAGGACAGCACGTCGACGCGCTCGACCAGGTCGCGTTGGCGGATCAGCTCGGCCAGCACGCGGGCCGCGGCGACGTCCTTGATCTCGGCCTGGATCGGCTTGCCGACCGCGTCCAGCACCTCCTCGAACACCGGGATCCGCTCGCCGTGGCCCGCGTCCAGCTCGCGGAGCTCGTCCAGGGTGAGGTCGCCGATCAGCCCGGAGCCATCCGTGGTGCGGTCGACCTTCACGTCGTGCATGACGATCAGGGCACCGTCCTTGCTGAGGTGCAGGTCGAGCTCGATCTGGTCCATGTCCTCACGTTCGGCGCGGACGAAGGAACGGAGGGTGTTCTCGGGCTCGACGCCCATGACACCGCGGTGGCCGACGGTGAGAAAGCTCAAAGGGGAATCGCTTCCGTGCTGGGTGCTGCGGGTGATCGGCGGACACCGGCAGCCTAACGGCCCCTTGCGGCGCAAGGCCGAACGCCGAATGAACGGCGCGGCCGCCCACAGGAAGATCCTCGGTCCGGGACCCTTTCAGCGGAAGAATCTCCTCCGGCTCCACTTGAACGGGAGAAGCTGCCGTATATACGGTGAGCCGACAAGAGGTTCTTCAGCGAAGGAGGGGTCATGACGGAAATTCTGTCGCCGGTAGCGGCATCGATGGACAGCGCAGCCACCAGCGAGACCGGTGTGTCCGGCGGCGGCATTGTCCGGCACCCGGCGTGGGCGGTCCTGAAGCAGGCGGTGGAGGAGATCCGCCCCTGGCAGAGCAAGGACGGCTCGATCGACTTCTCCGCGGAGGGCGCGCCCGAGCGCACCGCCGTCGAGAGCGCACTGGAGCGCGTGGTCCGCGCCGTCGAGGACCTCTCCCCGCTCGTACCGCACGACAAGGCCTACCACGAGGCCCTGGTCGTGGACCTGCGCCGCTGGGCCGAGGGCGGCTTCGCGGTGCCCGACTTCCTCGACTCGCTGCTGACCTTCCACCCGGCGGCCGACCGCCAGGACGGGCTGGAGCACCTCGTGGTGTTCCCGATGTACACGCAGAACGGCAACCCGGACCGCAACCTGGAGGCCGTCGCGCTGCGCGTGGTCTGGCCGGAGTGGCTGTCCGAGCTGGAGCGCACCCGCTACGACAACCCCCTCTTCGTGCCGATCACCTTCGAGGACTTCACCCCCGGGTACGACACGAACTCCGCGGTGCTCTTCCCCGAGACCGTCGCCGTCCGCGAGGCGCCCGAGCGCTTCACCTGGGGCGGCATCTTCTGCGACCGTGAGGCCGCCCGCTTCCGCGCCGTGAGCCGCGCCGCCGTGGACACCCTGGGCCTGGAGCTCCCCGAGGACGCCGTCGAGCTCCTCGGCGACCAGGACCTCAGCCAGCAGACCTTCACGCTGTGGGACATGATCCACGACCGCACGCACAGCCACGGCGACCTGCCCTTCGACCCCTTCATGATCAAGCAGCGGCAGCCGTTCTGGATGTACGGTCTGGAGGAGCTGCGCTGCGACCTCACGACCTTCAAGGAGGCCGTGAAGCTGGAGGCCGAGGGCCACGGCATGGGCCGCTACGTCCAGTACGCGATCCTCTTCGACCGGCTCTTCCGCTTCCCCGTCACCGGCGACCGCGTCCGCAACTACGACGGCCTCGGCGGCCAGCTGCTCTTCGCCTACCTGCACAAGCACGACGCCGTACGCTGGACGGACAACAAGCTCCACATCGACTGGCAGCGCGCCCCGCAGGTGACCAACCAGCTGTGCGCCGAGATCGAGACGCTGTACCGGGACGGCATCGACCGACCCAAGCTCGTGCACTGGTTCGCCGCCTACGACCTCGTCGCGGGCTACCTCTCGCCGCACCCCGGTTCGGTCTGGGCCAAGGGTCCGGAGGCCCTGGACCTCGACCAGCCGCCGCGCAAGCTCGTGGACGACGTGCTGCCGGACGAGTTTCCGCTCAGCATGTTCTACGAGGCCCTGGCCAAGAAGCTGCGTGATGTGATCGCCTCGACCAAGGGCATCACGGCCCACGGCACGGGCCAGGTGGCCGCGTGACCGATTCAGGCGAGGAGGCGGCGGAGATGACGGAAGCCAACGAGGCGGCCAGGGGACCCCTGGCCGGAGCCGTGATCGCGGTGGCGGGAGCCGGTGGCCCCGCCGGACGCGCGACACTGCAGCGGCTCGCCCGTGCCGGCGCCTGGGTCATCGCGGCGGACGCCAACGCGGAGCGGCTCGCCGAGGCCGTGGACCTGGCCCGCTTCGACGCCGGCGGCGCCGGGATCACGGGTGACATCGTCGACCTGCTGGACCTGGAGGCCACCCGTGAGTGGGCGGGCCGTATCGAGAAGGAGCACGGGCGCATCGACGGCATGGTCCACCTGGTCGGGGGCTGGCGCGGTTCGGCCTCCTTCCCGGAGACGGACCTCGCGGACTGGGACTTCCTGGAGAAGCTGCTGATCCGCACCGTCCAGCACACCTCGCTGGCCTTCCACGACGGCCTGCTCTCCAGCCCCTTCGGGCGCTATGTGCTGATCAGCGCCGCCGGGGCCTCCCAGCCCACCGCGGGCAACGCGGCGTACGCCGCGGCCAAGGCCGCCGCCGAGGCCTGGACTCTGGCGATGGGCGACTCCTTCCGCAAGCTCGCGGGGGAGCAGGGCCCGACCGCCGCCGCCACCGTCCTGGTGATCAAGGCGCTGGTGCACGAGCAGATGCGCAAGGAGCGCCCGAACGCCAAGTTCGCCGGCTTCACCGATGTGACCGACCTGGCCGACGCCATCGCCGACGTATGGACCCGGCCCGCCGAGGAAGTGAACGGAACCCGCCAGTGGCTGACACCCCGCCCGTGACCGCACACCCGACCGACGCGGTCCGGCACCACGACCCCGAGGTCCGGGGCTTCGCCAGCGACAACTACGCGGGCGTCCACCCCGAGGTGCTGGCGGCGGTCGCGCTCGCCAACGGCGGCCACCAGGTCGCCTACGGTGAGGACGAGTACACCGCCCATCTGCAGGAGGTCTTCCGCGGCCACTTCGGCCCGCGGGCCGAGGCCTTCCCGGTTTTCAACGGCACCGGCGCGAACGTCGTGGCCCTCCAGGCGCTGACCGAGCGCTGGGGCGCGGTGATCTGCGCCGCCTCCGCCCACATCAATGTGGACGAGGGCGGCGCCCCGGAGCGGATGGGCGGCCTCAAGCTGCTCACCGTGCCCACCCCGGACGGCAAGCTCACCCCCGAGCTGATCGACCGGGAGGCCTGGGGCTTCGACGACGAGCACCGCGCGCAGCCGCAGGTCGTCTCCATCACGCAGTCCACCGAACTGGGCACCTGCTACACGCCCGAGGAGATCCGCGCGATCTGCGACCACGCCCACGAGCGGGGCCTGGCCGTGCACCTCGACGGCTCGCGGATCGCCAACGCCGCGGCCACCCTCGGGGTGCCGCTACGCGAGTTCACCACCGACGCCGGTGTGGACGTGCTCTCCTTCGGCGGCACCAAGAACGGGCTGCTGCTGGGCGAGTGCGTCGTGGTGCTGAACCCGGAGCGGGTGCGGGCCATGAAGCACCTGCGGAAGCTGTCCATGCAGCTGGCCTCGAAGATGCGCTTCGTCTCGGTGCAGTTCGAGGCGCTGCTCGCCGGTGACCTGTGGCTGCGCAGCGCCGGCCACGCCAACGCGATGGCCAGGCGCCTGGAGACGGCCGTCCGCGCCGTCGAGGGCGTCGCCGTCGTCCACCCCGTCCAGGCCAACGCGGTCTTCGCGCGGTTGCCGCGAGAGGTCAGCGAACGGCTGCAGAAGCGTTACCGCTTCTACTTCTGGGACGAGTCGACCGGCGAGGTGCGCTGGATGTGCTCGTTCGACACGACCGAGGAGGACGTGGATTCCTTCGCGGCGGCGCTGGCCGAGGAAATGGCCGCCCATTCCGGCTGAATCCGCCTTCTCCGCAAAGCCCGAGGGGCGTACGGGATTTCCCGTACGCCCCTCGGTGCGTCATTCCGTGCCCCTCGTGGGGGCGCCGTCTCACGCGTTGACGCAGGCGTTGCCGAACGCGGGGTTGTGCAGCGCGAAGATGTTGACGGTGTTGCCGCACAGGTTGATCGGCACGCTGACCGGAACCTGGATGACGTTGCCGCTGGCCACGCCGGGTGAGCCGACGGCATCTGCCTGCGCCGAGGCACCGCCGTGGTCGTAGCCGCGACCGTGGTCGGTCGCGCCGGCGGCGCCTGCGGCACCCAGCACGGTGGCGCCGGCGACAGCGGTCAGGGCCGCGGCCTTCGCGATGCGCATCATTCGTTCTCCTTTTGGAAGATCGCTCTGTGGACCCTGCTCAACGACCCGTGGCGGGGCCGGATGTGGAAATCCACCCGTTCGGCTCTTGCGTCAACCGCGCAAACGTCACCGACTCGTACGGGGAGGTCATTCCGGTCTCGTAGAGCAGACCGACCGTGCCGTCACCGAGTTCGACGGGGCGGTGGCCTCGCGGTTGCGCACGACCGCCGGGATGCGGAAGGCGTGGTACTTCTCCGTCCCGGACCTGAAGGCCACCGACGTCGGGCGGGCCGCCGGGAGCGGCGCGGCCGCATCGCCCGCGGTCGCCTGCCATCCGGCGCCGCCGTTGGCCGGCAGGGCGAGGCCGGCCGGCGTACGTCTGCCCTTGGCGGCGGCGAGTGGCATCGGCCATTCCTCCGGGGGCCGCGTCAGGTCGGCCGGCGGCGCCACATTCTCATCGGGCCGCCCGCGACGCGGCATGACACTCCGTTCGACGCTTTTTCGGTAGTTCAATATGACTAATTGGGCCGAAACGGCGGCGATATGCTTGACGGTTCCCCGGGTCCCGCCTTTCTCTGTGTCAGAGGTATCGACCAATGAATGTGCCCGGATCCTTTCGGGAGTGCTGGTCGAAAGGCCCGCGTGGAGCGATAGTTGTGCACCTGTCGTCCATGCCCATGACAGGGGGACACCCGCCATGACCCGACCGACCCCGCGTCGTACGGTGCTGGCCGCCGCCATCGCGGCAGCCGCGGCGACGACCGCCCCGCGGTCCTTCGCCGCGTCCGCCGAGGACGTGTGCGACCTGGCCGACGACGTGGCCGGCAGGCCGGGCGCCCACGACGGCGACGCGGCCGCGGTGGACTACCGAGCCTGGACCCGGTGGGCCGACTGGTACCGCGGGCGGGACTCCGGCACCGGCGTCGTGCCCGGTCCGCGCCCCGGTGTGGCCATCGTGCGTCCCACCGGCACCATGGAGTACACCGACCCGCACACCGGGATCACCGCCACGTGGGAGTGCGCCACCTGGACCTCCCCCGAGCACACCCCCCGGCATCCGGCGACCGAGATCGTCGCCTCGTGGAACGCCCGCACCCCTCCCGGCACCTGGATCCAGGTCGAGTCGCGCGCCACGTACACCGACGGCAACCGGTCCCCCTGGTACGTGATGGGCCGCTGGGCCTCGGGCGACGCCGACATCAAGCGCACCTCGGTCGACGACCAGAGCGACGGCAGGACCAGCGTCTGGACCGACACCCTCGCCGTCGACGACCCCGCCTCGGGCCTGCGGCTCGCCTCGTACCGCCTGCGGCTCACCCTGCTGCGCACCCCCGGCTCCCGGGTCACCCCCACCGTGTGGCGTCTCGGCGCCATGGCCTCCGACGTCCCGGACCGCTTCACGGTGCCGGCGTCCGTGCCGGGCGTGGGACGAGGGATCGAACTGCCCGTGCCGCGTTACTCGCAGGAGATCCACAAGGGGCAGTACCCGCAGTACGACAACGGCGGCGAGGCCTGGTGCAGCCCCACGGGCTCCCAGATGGTCATCGAGTACTGGGGTCGCAAGCCGACCGCCGCCGACCTGGCCTGGGTCGACCCCTCCTACGCCGACCCCCAGGTCGACCACGCCGCCCGCCACACCTACGACAGCCAGTACGAGGGCTGCGGCAACTGGCCGTTCAACGCGGCCTACGCGGCCACTTACCGGGACATGGTCGGCGTCATCACCCGGCTGCGCAGCCTGGACGACGTCGAACTACTGATCAGTGCCGGAATCCCGGTGATAACGTCCCAGTCCTTCCTCGCCGCGGAGCTGGACGGAGCGGGGTACGGGACCTCCGGGCACCTGATGTGCGTCATCGGTTTCACCGCCGACGGCGACGTCATCGCCAACGACCCCGCGAGCCCCGACGACGCCTCGGTGCGCCGCGTCTACAAGCGGTCGCAGTTCGAGACCATCTGGCTCAGGACGAAGCGCTACACCGCCGACGGGCGATTGCGCAGCGGCACGGGCGGCGTCTGCTACCTGTACTGGCCCCTGCGCCCCGCCGGCGGTCAGGCGCGGGCCCTGCGGCGCATCGGGGTGTTCTAAGGCGCGCTGGGGGACCCGGCCGGCTTCAGCGCGCGGGAGCGGGCGTGAGCGGCACCACCAGATCGGACACCCTCGGGACCGGCCGCAGCGAGATGCTGATGCCCGGAACGGGAAGCAGGGACGGAACGTACGTCGGGTAGTACGAGGGGTAGGCCGTCCGCCAGTTCCACAGCGGCGGGTTGGGGTTCGGGGAGGGGAACAGGGCCTGGCAGTCCGGGGCGCCGTCGACGTAGGGGCAGCGGATCCCGGGCGGGGGCTTCGTCTCGTCGCCGCCGCCCGCCACCCCCACGAGGATCCCGACGAGGACGGCGGCGCCGATCGTCACCAGACCGAAACGGGTCTGGCGCTTCCTCTGCTCCTCCGCGTCGGGGTCCACCACGGTCGTGAACCGCCATCCCTGGAACGACGTCTCCTTCGCGTCGTCCGGGTCCTCTTCCAGCCACGGATGCGCCGGGTCGGGCGGCCCCGAGCGGTCGGGGTCCACGTCCAGGAGCCTCAGGTGCAGCCGCAACCGGCCCAGTTCGGGCGGCTCGGAGAGGGCCTCCGCGACGAGCACGCGCAGCCCGTCGTCGGCCAGGCCCTCACACACCAGGCGGGTGCCGCCGCCCCACAGCGGGACCCAGGAGGCCCGCCCCTCCCTGAGCAAGGTGTGGCCCACCAGCCCGTGGAGCGCCTCCGCCAGTTCCTCGCGGGTGCCGCCGAACTCCCGGGCCAGCGGCTCCGTGCCGTCCTCGGCGAGCACACGCAGTACGGTGTCCAGCCCTGGTAGACGCTCCCCGGTCGCGCGGGAGGCGGCGCGCAGCAGGCCCCAGGCGCGCGTGCCCGCCACGCGGTTGGCCGAGAGTTCGGTCCAGCGCTCCCACGGGACGGTCGTCAGGCTGTGGGCCGACGGACCGCGCAGTTCCTCGACCACGCGTCCCACGTCCTCGGGGAGCAGCCGGAGCGCACCCGCCCCGTCGTCCTCCCCGGGCGGCACGTCGAGTTCCGCGAGGCGGCGCAGCCGGAGACCGAGCGGCGGGTGCGAGTCGCGCCGGCCCGGCCGGGTGCGGTCCTCCTCCACCGGCACGCGCCGGACGCCCAGTTCGCCGAGGAGCGAACGGAACGCCAGATAGGGGTTGTCGGGGTGCATCCCCACCAGGGCTGCCGGATCGAGCCACTCCCGCTGGAACCTCCGCCACGCCGAAGCGGTGCCGTGCGTGGCTCGCAGCGCCGACGCCGTCACCTCGCTCCCGGCCAGGCGCGCGGCTGTGCGGTCCGCCTCCAGTTCCTGGTGGCGTCGCACCGCGAAGGTGAGCCGGCGGAAGACCAGCGCGTACAGCCGCACGGAGCCGCGCACCACGAGGTGCGGGAGCGAGAACCACCACCTCCTGCCGGAGTCCCACTCACCGAGCGTCGTGGCCAGCGCCACGTCGCACCGGTACGCGACCGCGCCGAAACGTGTGTGGCGGTGGGAGAAGTGGCCGAACTCGTGGGCCAGCACAGCCCTCAGCTCCGCGTGGGTGAGGCTCGCCAGCAGGGGCAGGCCCAAGTGGAGTCGCCGCTGCCCGGACAGCAGGCCCAGCGCGGCCCCGTCCTCGGACACGGAGGCGTTGGCGTCCCCGGTCAGCAGCAGTACGTCCGGCGGGCGCGCGCCGGCCCGCCAGGCGATGCCGGTGGCCAACTCCCACAGCCCGGGTGCCTCTTCGCGCGTGACCGGTAGCGCATCGGTCCGCGGGGGCGCCGACCGGGTGATCGCGCCCAGCCCCTGGACCATGCTCAGCAGCAGCGGGACGGCGGCCGCCGCGACGACGACCCCGCGTATGGCCAGATCGGCCTGGCCGTCACGGGCCGCGAGCAGGAAGAGGCCGAGCAGTCCCAGCACGCCGAGCCCGAGCCCGCCGATCAGCACGACCAGCCCCGCCAGCAGCACGATCGCCAGCAGCGCCCGTAACGACGCCCATACCGTGCTCATCGCCCACCCCCCCCGCGAGTCCCCCCTCGTCCCTCGATGATGCCCGCTCGCGGACGCCATGGACCACTTGTCCACAGGCCCCCTCAGCCGGCCGGTACGCGCGCGTAACGGCCGACCACGCAGAGGTCGTCGCCGATGCGCGCGGCCGCCTCCCGGAGCGGTGGCAGCAGTTCGGAGCGGGACACCTCCACGGAGCGGCGGCTGGCGTGCATGGAGACGTTGATCGCGGCCACCACCCGGCCGCCGCGGTCTCGGACGGGGACGGCGATGGACCGCAGACCCTCCTCCAGTTCCTCGCTGACCAGGGCGTGCCCCTCGGCGGCGACCTGGCCGAGGACATGGGCCAGGCGCGGTGCGTCCGTGACGGTGTACCGGGTCAGCCGCGTGAAGTCGGTGCGCGCGAGGTGCGCCTCGCGCTCACGCTCGGGCAGTCCCGCCAGCAGAACGCGCCCCATCGCGGTCGCGTACGCGGGGAAGCGGGTGCCGACCGTGATGTTGACACTCATGATGCGGACGGTCGGGACGCGCGCCACGTACTGGATGTCCTCGCCGGACAGCACCGCCATCGACGCGGAGTCGTGCACCGCCTCCACCAGTTCGATCAGATGGGGCTGGGCGATCTCGGGGAGCGTCAGCCGTGACAGGTGGGCGCAGCCCAGCTCCAGCACGTGCGGCGTGAGCCGGAAGAGGCGGTCCTCGGAGGCGACGTAGCCCAGGTGCTCCAGGGTGATCAGGGAGCGCCGCGCGGTGGCGCGGGCCAGCCCGGTGGCCTCGGCTACGGCGGTGAGCGGGAGTTCGGCCCGGCCCTCGCCGAAGGCGGTGAGCACGGCCAGCCCGCGGGCCAGGGACTCCACGAACTCAGGCCCGAGTTCCTGCTTGGAGGCCCGTGTCCAGGCGGCGGGCGAAGCACCGGCGGGGGAGGGGGCGGCCACGTCGGCGGGCCGTGCGAGGGCGTCCTCCATGGCCGCGACCGTCTCCCGCAGCCGGGGCAGCACGGCCTCGCGCAGCGAGTCGGCGCTGTGCCTGCTGGTGTGGCTGACCACGCTCACCGCGCACACCGGCTGCCCGGCGGTGTCCCGTACGGGCACGGCGATGGCGAGCAGTCCCGGCTCGATCAGCTGGTCGTCCACCGACCAGCCGTGGGCGCGGGCGGCGGCGACCCGCTCCTGGAAGGAGGCGGCGGCTTCCCCGCGCCCGCGCGGCAGCGCGGGGAAGCCGGTGTCCAGCGGGTCCGCCGCGCGGCGCCGGTGCCAGCGCTGCCAGTCCGCGTCGTCCCAGTCGCCGGCGAACAGCGCCCCGGGGGCGCCGCGTTCGGCCGGCAGCTGGTCACCGATGCGGAAGGTCAGGGACATCGCGCGGCGCCGGGTCGCCTGGTGGACGAAGCGGACCCCGTCGCCGTCCGGCACGGCGATGGACACGGACTCGTCCAGACCGTCCGCGAGGGCTTCGGCGAGCGGTCCCAGCAGGTCGGGGAAGCGGCTGGCGGCGAGGTAGGCGTTGCCGATCTCCATCAGCCGGGGGGCGAGGACGGCGTCCCGGCCCTCGACCCGCAGATACCCGGTGCGGACGAGCGTGCTGACCACCCGGTCCACCGTGGACCGCGCCAGACCGGTGGCGCGCACGAGGTCGCCGACCGAGCGCCGGCCGTCGGCCGCGGCCAGCTCGCGCAGCACCGCCAGCCCCCGGACCAGGGGGCCGACGGCCTCCCGCGGCGGGGGAGCGGTCGCGGTGGTCAGCGGTGTCATCAGCACTCCAGCATGGCGAAAGGTCGTCGAAACCGTACCGCCCCGCAACGTTGACACAGCGGGCGCCCGGGGATCAGACTCGGGTGGCAAAAATTGTGAACTTAAGTTCACCAGGCGAACAAGAAGGTGGCGCAGAATGGACAAGGTGGTCGCCTCGGCCGCTGAGGCCGTAGCGGACGTCCAGGACGGAGCGTCGCTGGCGGTCGGCGGCTTCGGCCTGAGCGGCGTGCCGAACACGCTGATCCAGGCCGTGTACGACGCCGGGGTCGGCGGTCTCGCCGTCGTCTCCAACAACTGCGGCGCCCTCGACTCGGGCCTCGCCGTCCTGCTCGCCGCGCGCCGCATCGCCCGCGTCACCGGCAGCTACATCGGGGCGAACAAGGAGTTCGCCCGCCAGTACCTGGCCGGCGAGCTGGAGCTCGAACTGATCCCGCAGGGCACCCTGGCCGAGCGGCTGCGCGCCGGCGGCTGCGGCATCCCCGCCTTCTACACCCCGGCCGGCGTCGGCACCCAGGTCGCCGAGGGCGGCCTGCCCTGGCGCTACGACGGGGACGGCGGCGTGGCGCTGGCCTCCCCGCCGAAGGAGGTGCGCGCCTTCGACGGCGCCGAGTACGTCCTGGAGCGCGGCATCACCACCGACTTCGCCCTGGTCCGCGCGGCCAAGGGCGACCGCCACGGGAACCTCGTCTTCAACAAGTCCTCCCGCAACTTCAACCCGCTCGCCGCGATGGCCGGCCGGATCACCGTCGCCGAGGTCGAGGAACTCGTCGAGCCCGGCGCGCTCGACCCCGACCAGGTGCACCTGCCCGGCATCTTCGTCCAGCGCGTGGTGGCGCTCACCCCTGAGCAGGCCGCCGACAAGAAGATCGAATTCCGTACGGTCACGGCCAGGGAGGTGCGGGCCTGATGGCCTGGACACGCGACGAGATGGCCGCCCGCGCGGCCCGGGAACTGCGCGACGGCGAGTACGTCAACCTCGGCATCGGCCTGCCGACGCTGATCCCCAACCACCTCCCCGCGGGCGTCGAGGTCGTCCTGGAGTCCGAGAACGGCATCCTCGGCACCGGCCCCTTCCCGTACGAGGAGGACGTCGACCCCGACCTGATCAACGCCGGCAAGGAGACCGTCACCGTCCTGCCCGGCGCCGCCTTCTTCGACTCCGCGCTGTCCTTCGGGATGATCCGCGGCGGGCACATCGACACCGCCGTGCTCGGCGCCATGCAGGTCTCCGCCCGCGGCGACCTGGCCAACTGGGCGATCCCCGGCAAGCTCGTCACCGGCATCGGCGGCGCCATGGACCTGGTGCACGGCGCGCGCCGGGTCATCGTCACCATGACCCACACCGCCAAGGACGGCAGCCCCAAGATCCTCCGGGAGTGCGCACTGCCGCTCACCGGGAAGGCCTGTGTGGACCGGATCATCACCGACCTGGGCGTCCTCGACGTCACCGAGGGGGGACTCGTCCTCGTGGAGACCGCGCCCGGGGTCACCACGGAGGAGATCCTGGAGAAGACCGCGGCTCCGGTGCACGTCGCCGTCGCCGCAGAAAGGAGCGCCCGATGAGCGGGCAACTGCGTGAGGTCTACGTCGTCGATGCCATCCGTACCCCGGTCGGCAAGTACGGCGGCGCCCTGTCAGGGGTGCGTCCCGACGACCTTGCGGCGCACGTGGTGGCCTCGCTGGTGGCGCGCACGCCCGACCTCGACCCGGCCCGGATCGACGACGTCTTCTTCGGGGACGCCAACGCCGCCGGCGAGGACAACCGCAACGTCGCCAGGATGGCCGCACTGCTCGCCGGGCTGCCCGTCACCGTGCCCGGCACCACGGTCAACCGGCTCTGCGGCTCCGGGATGGAGGCCGTGATCCAGGCCGCCCGCGCCGTGGCCGTCGGCGACGTCTCCGTCGCCGTCGCCGGCGGTGTGGAATCCATGAGCCGCGCCCCATGGGTGCTGCCCAAGCCGGAACGCGCCTTCCCGGCGGGCCACCAGGAGCTGTACTCCACCACCCTCGGCTGGCGCATGGTCAACCCGAGGATGGACCCGCGGTGGACCATCCCGCTCGGTGAGAGCGCCGAGCTGATCGCCGACCGGCACGGCATCACCAGGGAGCAGCAGGACGCCTACGCGGTCGCCAGCCACGAGAAGGCGGCCCGCGCCTGGAAGGACGGCCTGTACGAAGCCGAGGTCGTCCCGGTCGACGGAGTGGACCTGCCGCGGGACGAGACGATCCGCGACAACACCTCCATGGAGGCGCTCGCCCGGCTCAGGCCCGCCTTCCGCAAGGACGGCGGCACCGTCACCGCGGGTAACTCCTCGCCCCTCAACGACGGGGCGGCGGCCCTGCTCCTCGTCGACGAGGAGGGACTGAAGGCCACCGGACGCGAGCCGCTGGCCCGCATCCGCGCTTCCGCCGTGACCGGCATCGAGCCCGACTACTTCGGCCTCGCCCCGGTCGAGGCCGTCCGCAGGGCACTGACCAAGGCCGGCAAGGGTTTCGGCGACCTGCATACCGTCGAGCTGAACGAGGCCTTCGCGGCGCAGGTGCTCGGCTGCCTGGCCGGATGGCCCGAACTCGACCCCTCGATCGTCAACCCGCGCGGTGGCGCCATCGCCGTCGGCCATCCGCTCGGCGCCTCCGGCGCCCGCATCGCGGGCGCCGTCGCCCACCAGCTCGCGGCCGCGGGCTCGGGTACCGGCCTCGCCGCCCTGTGCATCGGTGTCGGCCAGGGCCTCGCCCTCGTCCTGGAAAGGTAGGGGACCCCGCATGAGCAGCCCCTCCACCCAGGGCGAGATCTCCGCCGAGATCGCCGACGAGCGCGCTGCCTACGCCAGGCGCCTCGCCGACGGCGGCGCCGTCCGGCACCACCCCGACCGGGCCTACGCCCCCTACCGCAGCAGCGTCCTGCGGCACCCCAAGCGGCTGTCCGTGGCGGCGGGATCGGCCGCCGGGGATCCCGAGGCCGCCGAGCTCTCGGGCCCGGTCTTCGGCGTCACCGACGTCACCGCCCTCGACCACGACCTGACGCGGCAGCACCAGGCCGAGCCGCTGGGCGAACGCATCACGGTCACCGGCCGCGTCCTGGACCGCGCGGGCCGGCCCGTGCGGGGCCAGCTCGTCGAGATCTGGCAGGCCAACGCCTCCGGCCGCTACGCCCACCAGCGCGACGATCACCCCGCCCCGCTGGACCCCAACTTCACGGGCGTCGGCCGCACCCTGACAGGGGACGACGGCTCCTACGAGTTCGTCACCATCAAGCCCGGTGCCTATCCCTGGCGCAACCACCAGGGCGCCTGGCGCCCGGCCCACATCCACTTCTCGCTGTTCGGCCCGGCGTTCACCCAGCGCCTGGTCACCCAGATGTACTTCCCCGGGGACCCGCTCCTCGCCTACGACCCGATCCTGCAGTCCGTCACCGACGACTCCGCCCGGCAGCGGCTGGTCGCGACGTACGACCACGACCTGTCCCTTCCCGAACGGTCGCTCGGCTACCGCTGGGACATCGTCCTGGACGGCCCGGCCGCCACCTGGATCGAGGAGGGCCGATGACCTTCCTGGCACCCACCCCGTCGCAGACCGTGGGCCCCTTCTACGGCCACGCGCTGCCGTTCCCCAAGGGCGGCGACCTCGCCCCCGCCGGGCACCCGGACACCGTCACCGTCCACGGCTGGGTCTACGACGGAGCGGGGCAGCCCGTGCCCGACGCGCTGATCGAGGTCTGGCAGCCCGCCCCGGACGGCTCCCGCCACGGCGCCCCCGGTTCGCTGCGCCGCGACCCGGTCTCCGGCGCGGTACTGGGGCGCGACGGACTGGTCTTCACCGGCTTCGGGCGCATCGCCACCGACGCGGACGGGCACTACGTGATCCGCACGCTCCCGCCCGGCGGCGTCCCGTACCTGTCGCTCATCGTCTTCGCCCGCGGTCTGCTCCACCACCTGCACACCCGGGTCTACCTCGGCGACGTCGAGGGCGACCCGCTGCTCGGCTCCCTGGAGCCGGTGCGGCGCGCCACCCTGGTCGCCACTCCGGAGGGCGAGCGCGTCCACCGCTTCGACGTCCGGCTCCAGTACGACGGGGTCCATGAGGAGACGGTCTTCCTTGCATTCGACTGACCCCGGAGCGGACGTCGGCCTGCTCTCACCGGTGCGGGCCGGATCGGCCGCGGAGGAGGCGACCGGGGACGCCGCCTTCGTCCGGGGCATGCTCGACGCCGAGGCCGCGCTGATCCGGGCGCAGGCCGCGCTCGGGCTCGCGCCGGCCTCCGCGGCGGCCGCGGTGACCGCCGCCGCGGCCGAGCCCGGCCGGTTCGACGCCCGCGACCTCGCACTGCGCGCCCGGTCCGGCGGCAACCCGGTGATCCCCCTGGTGGCCGACCTGACCGAGGCCACCAGGAAGCGGGACGCGAAGGCCGCACCCTATGTGCACCGCGGCGCCACCAGCCAGGACGTCCTGGACACCGCGGCGATGCTCGTCGCGTCCCGTGCGCTGCGCCCCGTCCTGGACGACCTCGCGGCCGCGGCCGCGGCGTTCGGGCGGCTCGCCGCGGAGCACCGCGACACTCCGTTGGCGGGACGCACCCTGACGCAGCACGCCGTCCCCACCACCTTCGGACTCAAGGCGGCCGGCTGGCGCTCCCTCATCCTCGACGCGCACGACCGGCTGACCGCAGTCCGCGGCGACCTGCCCGCGCAGCTGGGCGGCGCCGCGGGCACACTCGCCGCGTTCGGCGCCTTCGCCGAGGCGGACGGCGCCGCCTCCGGCAGGAGCGACGCCGGCCCACGGCTCCTGGCCGCCTACGCCGCCGAGACGGGACTGGCCGAGCCGGTGCTGCCCTGGCACACCCTGCGGACGCCCGTGGCCGACCTCGCCGGGGCACTCGCCTGCGCGGCGGGAGCGCTGGGCAAGGTCGCCGCCGACGTGCTGGTGCTGTCGCGCACCGAGATCGGCGAGGTCACCGAAGGCGCCGGCGGTGGTTCCTCGGCCATGCCTCACAAGGCCAACCCCGTCCGCGCCACCCTCATCGCCGCCGCGGCCCGCCAGGTGCCGGCGCTCGCCGCCGTCCTGTACGGCTCCCTGGCCGCCGATGACGAACGCCCGGCAGGCGCCTGGCACGCCGAATGGCAGCCCCTGCGCGAGGCCCTGCGCCTCGTCGGGGGCGCCGCCCGGGAAGCCGCCGAACTCGCGGCGGGCCTGCGCGTCCACCCGCAGCGGATGCGCGAGAACCTCGGCAGCACCGGGGGTCTGGTGGTCACCGAACGTCTCGCCGCGGCCCTGACCGCTTTCATGGGCCGCGGCGAGGCCAAGTCCGCCCTCGCACGTGCTTCCAGGCGCGTCGCCGAGGAGGGGATCGCGCTCGACGACGCCCTCGCCGCGGACCCGGCCCTCGATGGCCTCCTCCCCGAAGGACGCCTCCGGGAACTCACCGACCCCACCCGCTACACGGGCTCCGCCGGTGCGCTCGTCGACCGGGCCCTGCGCCGCCCCGGCCCCGCGGCGACGTCCCCGTGACCTCCCTCGCCCCCTTCCGTGACCCGGGCCGGCCGGGGTAACCCTTGTCGGGGGCCGTCTTCGGAGCCGCCCGGCTGCCGGGCCGCGAAAGGACGCCGGGACACCGCCGCACTCACTTGTCAGCACCATCCGCGAGGAGCCCGCATGAACACGCCGTACGAGGCCGTGGAGCCGCGACTGCCGCACCACCGGGTGGACGGCGCTCCGGGCCTGCCGCCGCTGATCCTCGGCCCGAGCCTGGGCACCTCGCTCGCCGTGTGGGACCCGCTGGTCCCGGCCCTCGCCCGCGGCCACCGGGTCATCCGCTGGGACCTGCCGGGCCACGGCGGCAGCCCCGCCTCGCTGCTGCCGGAGGACGGCACGGTCGAGGACCTGGCCCACTCGGTGCTGGCCCTCGCCGACGCGCTCGGCGCCGAACGCTTCGCCTACGCCGGCATCTCCCTCGGCGGCGCCGTGGGGACCTGGCTCGCGATCCACCACCCCGAACGGGTCGCCGCGCTCGCGATCGTCTGCTCCTCCGCCGACTTCGGCGCCCCGGACCCCTGGCGGGAACGCGCCGCCCTGGTCAGGGCGAAGGGCACCGGGCCCGTCGCCGACACCGCGGCCGCCCGCTGGTTCACCCCGGAGTTCGCCGACGAGCCCGCCGCCGGCGCCCTCCTGGACGACCTGCGCGCCGCCGACCCGGAGTCGTACGCCACCCTCTGCGAGGCCCTCGCCGCCTTCGACGTACGCGCCGACCTGGCCCGGATCTCCGTGCCCACCCTCGTTGTCGCGGGCCGAGGCGACCCGGCGACCCCGGTCGCGGACGCCCGCGTCCTCGCCGACGGCATCCCCGGGGCGAGCCTGACCGAGGTGGCGCGCGCCGCCCACCTGGCCGGCGTCGAACGTCCGGCGCCCGTCCTCGCGGCGCTCCTGCAGCACTTCGCGACCGAGCCGTCCGCCGACGACGGCGCCCGCCACACCGAGGGCATGGCCGTCCGCCGCGCCGTGCTCGGGGACGCGCACGTCGACCGGGCGATCGCCCGCACCACCGCCTTCACCGCCCCCTTCCAGGACTTCATCACCCGCTACGCGTGGGGCGAGATCTGGACCAGGCCGGGCCTGAGCCGCGGGACCCGCAGCTGCGTCACCCTCACCGCCCTGGTGGCCCGCGGCCACCTCGACGAACTGGCGATGCACGTGCGCGCCGCCCGGCACAACGGCCTGACCTGGGAGGAGATCCAGGAGGTCCTGCTCCAGTCCGCCGTCTACTGCGGCGTTCCCGCGGCCAACGCCGCGTTCGCCGTCGCGAACCGAGTCCTCGAGGAAGAAGCGGAGTAGGAGAACACATGCAGCGACACACCACCGTCGGCATCATCGGCGGCGGCCCCGCCGGCCTCCTGCTGGCCCGTCTGCTCCACAACTCCGGCATCGACTGCGTCGTCCTGGAGCGGCGTGAACGCGACTACGTCGAGCAGCGCCAGCGTGCCGGGATCCTGGAACAGGGCACGGTCGACGTGCTGCGCTCGTCCGGCGCGGGCGAGCGCCTGGACCGCGAGGGTCTGGCCCACGACGGCATCGAACTGCGGTGGAACCGCCGCTCCCACCGGGTGGACTTCCCGGCCCTCACCGGCGGCCGGCGCGTATGGGTCTACGCTCAGACCGAGGTTGTCAAGGACCTGATCGCCCTCCAGGTCGAGGACGGTGCTCCGTTGCTGTTCGGCGCCCATGCCCGGGCGGTCGAGGGGGCCGACACGGACCGCCCCGTGATCCGTTACCGCCACGAAGGCCGCGAGAAGACGCTCACCTGCGACTACGTCGTCGGCTGCGACGGCTTCCACGGTGTGACGCGTGCGGCGGTGCCGGAGCCCGCCCGGCGGACGTACGAGCGGGTCTACCCCTTCTCGTGGCTGGGGATCCTTGCCGACGTCCCGCCGTCCTGCGACGAGTTGATCTACGCCCACTCACCCCGCGGCTTCGCGCTGCACAGCATGCGCTCCGCCCAGGTCAGCCGGCTCTACCTGCAGGTGCCCAACGGCACCGATCCCGCCGACTGGTCCGACGAGCGGATCTGGGACGAACTGGACGCCCGCTTCGCCGTCGAAGGGGACTGGCGGATCGAGCGCGGACCCGTCACCTCCAAGGCCGTGCTGCCGATGCGCAGCTTCGTGACCGAGCCGATGCGCTGGGGCCGCGTCCTGCTCGCGGGCGACGCCGCGCACATCGTGCCGCCCACCGGAGCCAAGGGCCTCAACCTGGCCGCCGCCGACGTCATCGTCCTGGCCCGTGCCCTGGTCCTCCTGAAGGAGACCGGCTCCACCGCCCTGCTCGACGCCTACTCCGACACCTGTCTGCGGCGGGTGTGGCGCGCCGAGCACTTCTCCTGGTTCATGACCACGACCCTGCACACCGACCCGGCGCAGAGCGACTTCGACACCCGGCTGCAGATCTCCCAGCTCGACCGGATCGCCGCGTCCCCGCACGCGGCGGCCGAACTCGCCGAGAACTACGCGGGTCTGGAGATCGGCTGATCCGGGGCCGGACCCCTTACGTCTTGCTTACGTGCCACCCCGGCGCTCCGCAACCGCGTCGCGCGGGATTACCGTGAGACGCATGGACGGCAAGGGCACGCCGGTCGGCCGGCGCGTGGTGCTGGGGATGCTCGGGCTGGGGGCCCTGGGGGTGGCGCTCGGCAGCCGCGCCCAGGACGGCCTGGACTCGGCGCTCTCACAGGTGGCGGGCAAGGACCCGACCGGGCTCAGCGGGCTGCTTCCCGGGGGCGGTGGCTTCCGCATCTACAACGTGGCGAACTCCGTTCCCCGCCGGGACGCGACCGACTACCGCCTCACCGTCTCCGGCCTCGTCGACCGGAAGGCCGCCCACACCCTCGCCGACCTGCGGGCGATGCCGCAGACCCGGCTGGTGCGCGACGTGCAGTGCGTGACGGGGTGGCGCGTGCCCGGGACGCCCTTCGAGGGGGTGCGGCTGTCCCACCTCCTCGACCTCGCCGGTGTGCGGGAGGGTGCCGGCGCCGTCCGCTTCACCTGCTTCGACGGGGTCTACAGCGAGAGCCTCACCCTCGAACAGGCCCGCAGGGACGACGTCCTGGTCGCCCTGAGGATGCAGGACAAGCCGGTCACCGCGGCCCACGGCGGCCCCGTGCGGCTCTACGTGGCACCCATGTACTTCTACAAGTCCGCCAAGTGGCTCTCGGGCATCGAGGTCACCCGGGACGTGCGGCCCGGTTACTGGGAGCACTACGGCTATGACGTCGACGCCTGGGTCGGCCGCTCGAACGGACGCCACGATGACCCCACGTCCTGAGACCGTGCGCCGGTTCACCCGTGGCGAGCGCTGGGTGCACCGCTCCACGGCCGTCCTGATGCTCGTCTGCCTCTGCACGGCGGCGGCCCTCTACCTGCCCCCGCTCGCCGAACTCGTGGGCCGCAGGCGACTGGTGGTCACCGTCCACGAGTGGTCCGGCATCGCCCTGCCGCTGCCCGCCCTCGCCGGCCTCGCCTCCCGCGCCTTCCGGCACGACCTGCGGCTGCTCAACCGGTTCGCGCCGTATGACCGGGGCTGGCTGCGCGACGCGCTGCGCCGCGTGCCCCACGAGCGGCGTGCGGCGGGCAAGTTCAACGCGGGGCAGAAGCTGTACGCGTCCTTTGCCGCGGGCGCGGTGCTCGTCATGCTCGGCACCGGGCTGCTGATGATGTTCCCGCACCTGAGCGGCGTGGTGTGGCGCACCGGTGCGACCTTCGTGCACGACTGGCTGGCGCTGGCGGTGGCCGCGGTGGTCGCGGGACACCTGTGGATGGCGGCGGGCGACCCGCAGGCGCGGCTGGGGATGCGCACCGGGTTCGTCACACCGGAATGGGCGCGCCGCCATCATCCGCGGTGGGAGCGTGCGGAGTCGGGGCGGGGGGAGTCCGGGGACCGGCCGCGCACCCCCGGCGCCTGACGCCCCGTAGGGGAGGGCGCGGCCCGCGGGCTCCGCGGGTTCCACGGGGAAGTGAACCAGGCAACGGTGTCAGCCACTTGACGTGCCGTCGACGTTCGTCGCCGACGGCACGTCGTCATGTTCATGTAATTTTTGCCGTCCGGCATCTACTCGCATAGACCCTCGCGGCCCCATCCTGGCCTCGCACACCAGTACCACCCGTTCGGTTCCGCATCCGGTTGCACCGCCATGCCCGCGCGTCACATCGCGCCTGTCAGTGACTGGAGTCCCCATGCGCCGAATCACGACCGGCTTCGCCGCCACCGCCGTCGCCGCCGTCGCCACCGTCGTCTTCACCGTCCCCGCCCAGGCCGCGCCCGCCGACAAGGCCCAGGTGCTCGCCAGTTGGACCCAGACCAGCGCCTCCAGCTACAACGCCTGGTGGTCCGCCCGCGGCAACCAGAGCGCCTGGGCGGCCTATGGCTTCGACTGGTCCACCGACTACTGCAGCAGCTCCCCGGACAACCCCTTCGGCTTCCCGTTCCAGAACTCCTGCGCCCGGCACGACTTCGGCTACCGCAACTACAAGGCGATGGGCAGCTTCTCCGCCAACAAGAGCCGCCTCGACAGCGCCTTCTACGAGGACCTCAAGCGCATCTGCGCCAACTACGGCGGCGCCACCGCGACCGCCTGCAACAGCACCGCCTGGACCTACTACCAGGCGGTCAAGGCCTTCGGCTGACCCCGGTGACACGGCGGCCCGGCACCGGGAGCTCCGGTGCCGGGCCGCTTCCGTGGAACCGGGGTCAGCCGATCGTGCCGGACTTGGCGATCTCGACGCGGGCGCTGGTGGCGCCGGTGCGGGAGCCGAGGGACTCGATCTTCTTGACGACGTCCATGCCCTCGACGACCTCGCCGAAGACCACGTGCTTGCCGTCGAGCCAGTCGGTGACGATCGTGGTGATGAAGAACTGCGAGCCGTTGGTGTTCGGGCCCGCGTTGGCCATGGAGAGCTGGCCGGGCTTGGTGTGCTTGAGCTGGAAGTTCTCGTCGGCGAACTTCGCACCGTAGATGCTCTTGCCACCGGTGCCGTTGCCGGCGGTGAAGTCGCCTCCCTGGAGCATGAAGTCGGGGATCACGCGGTGGAAGTGCGAGCCCTCGTAACCGAAGCCGTGCTCGCCGGTGGCGAGCTCACGGAAGTTCCGCGCGGTCTTGGGGACCACGTCGTCGAACAGGGTGAACACGATCCGCCCGGCGGGCTCGCCGTCGATCGTGATGTCGAAGAACACGTCGTTGCTGTTCATGAGGCCATTTTCGCATCCGCGGCCCCCGGCCTCCGACGCGCCCCGCGGAAACGCGCTTGACGGGTGACCCGGCCGGACACCACCATCCGGGGCATGCCCGAACCCGTGATCTTGGAAGGCGAGCACGTCCGCCTGGAGCCGCTGAGCGCCCGGCACACGGACGGGCTGCTGCGCGCCGCCACCGAATCCCGCGACACCTACGCCTACACCAAGGTGCCGGCCGAACGTGAGGCCATGGCGCGCTATGTGGAGGAGGCCCTCCAGGACCAGGCGACCGGGGCCGCGCTGCCCTTCGCCGTACGGGACGTCCGGCGCGACGCCCTCATCGGCTCCACCCGGTTCCTCGACCTCGACTACTGGACGGCCACCCCCGCCTGGCCCGCGGGCCGCTCCGTGCCCCGCGGCGGTGCCGTGCCCACCGTCGCCGAGATCGGCAGCACCTGGCTCGCCGCTTCCGCCCAGCGCACCCCTTGCAACACCGAGGCGAAACTGCTGCTGCTCACCCATGCGTTCGACGTGTGGGCTGTGTTGCGCGTCACCCTGAAGACGGACGCGCGCAACGCGCGCTCCCGGGCGGCGATCGAGCGCATCGGCGGCCGCTTCGAGGGGGTGCGCCGCGCCCACACCCGCGCCGTGGACGGCACCGTCCGCGACAGCGCGTACTACTCGATCCTCGCTGACGAGTGGGCCGGCGTCCGTGCCGCCCTGCAGGCCCGTCTCGCCTGAGTCCCGACACCGACGGGAATGGGCCGGCCCTCGACGGGGGCCGGCCCATTCGCGCGTGCGGGGCGGTCGTCAGGGGATGCGGACGCCCGCCTCGGCCGAGAGCCGGTCGATCTCGGCCAGCTCGTCCGGGCCGAGCGGGCCCGCGTCGAGGGCGGCGAGGTTCTGGTCGAGCTGGGCGACGCTGCTCGCGCCGATGAGGACGGAGACGACCCGCGGGTCGCGCAGCACCCAGGTCAGGGCCAGCTGGGCCAGGGTCTGGCCGCGCTCGCCGGCGAGCTTGTCGAGCGCGTGCAGGAAGGTGAGCTTCTGCTCGGTCAGGGCGTCGCGCTTGAGGAAGTGGCCGAGCGCCATCCGGGAGTCGGCCGGCACACCCTCGAGGTAGCGGTCGGTGAGCTGGCCCTGGGCGAGCGGCGAGTAGGCGATGAGGGCGGTGCCGGTGTCGCCGACGGCGTCGAGGACGCCGGCCTCCGGGTCGCGCTGGAGGATGCTGTAGGCGGCCTGGTGGATCAGCAGCGGGGTGCCCAGATCGCGCAGGATCTCCGTCGCCCGGCGGTGCGCCTCGGCGGGGTAGTTGGAGATGCCGGCGTACAGGGCCTTGCCCTGGCGGACCGCGGAGTCCAGGGCGCCCATGGTCTCCTCCAGGGGCGTGTCCGGGTCGAAGCGGTGCGAGTAGAAGACGTCCACGTGGTCCAGGCCCATGCGGCCCAGGGACTGGTCGAGGGAGGAGAGCAGGTACTTGCGGCTGCCCCACTCGCCGTACGGGCCGGGCCACATGTCGTACCCCGCCTTGGTGGCGATGAAGAGCTCGTGGCGGTACGGGCGGAGGTCCTGGGCGAAGATCGTGCCGAAGTTGGCCTCGGCCGAGCCGGCGGGCGGGCCGTAGTTGTTGGCCAGGTCGATGTGGACCACGCCACGGTCGACGGCGCGGCGCAGCACCGCGCGCTGCTTCTCCAGCGGCGAGGTGTCGCCGAAGTTGTGCCACAGGCCGAGGGACACGACGGGCAGCAGGACCCCGCTGCGCCCGGTCCTGCGGTATTCCATCGAGGCGTAGCGGTCGTCGGCGGCGAGGTAGGGCACGCGAGGGCTCCCGGGCGATGTGAGGAAATGTGCGGGATTGGGAGGCTACCTTCGCCCAATCGGCGCTGTCACGTCCGTCTTCCGGACGGCGGCGCTCGTCAGTGCCCTCTTCTCGCCCCGCCGCAGGGGCGGTTGTGGCGCACGCCACACCGCGGACCGCGCCGGAGCGGCGCATCCGGGAATCGGGGGATGCGCTCGGTGGTTGGCTCAGAGGGTGTTCCTGCGGGTGGGTCCTCAGGACGGCGTGGTCGGGGGCGGGTTGGAGCGGTACGCCTCCTGCTTTATCCGGCATTGAGGTATCTAACCGGACATATGCACCCACAGTGCATGCATAGCGAATCGATGCGTGATGGGTGTCACGTGCCGAATACGCGGCGGGAGCCCTAGGCGACGCAGCGTCTAATTTCTCCACCGGATTTAACCGTACGATATCGCGCGATTACCGTGCGCCAATTTTTCGCCTACGCAGAGCGGACACTTCTCACGTAAAGTCACAGAAGCTGTTGATCGACTTGCGGTCCGTCGGGTGGCGTGATTCCGCTCCTTGCTCCCGAACGATTCCGTCGTTTAGCTTCCAGATCTCGCAGGACCAATTCCTGCGAGATTCTTCCGGGTGGAACGCCTAGTCCTGCCGCTGCCCGGACGCCGGATGACAAGACCGCACGGCAGGAGCGGGGGACCCAGGTAGTTGCCGTTCCCGTTGGTCTCGGGACGGCTAGGGGTGAAGTCGCAGCGACGTGCCTTTATTTGGCATGCCCAATCGCGGCCGGGCATCTCCAGTCCGAACCCGACAGCTTACCTCGCAGGCGTCGGAGAGGAATTCGGCATGCCCGGTAAGGGAAAGCACCGTCGTCCGCGGAACACCCGCATCACCCGTATCAGCGCCCTGGCCGGCACCACCGGCGCCGCGGTGGCGCTCCCGATCGTCGGCGCCACCGGTGCCCACGCCGCTCCCGTGAGCGTGTGGGACAAGGTCGCGGCCTGTGAGAGCACCAACAACTGGTCCATCAACACCGGTAACGGCTTCTACGGCGGCCTGCAGTTCACCCAGAGCACCTGGGCCGGCTTCGGTGGCACGAAGTACGCCCCGCGTGCCGACCTCGCGACCAAGGCCGAGCAGATCGCCGTCGCTGAGAAGGTTTTGGCGACCCAGGGCCCGCAGGCCTGGCCCGTGTGCGGCCCCAAGGCCGGTCTGACCAAGGCGATGGCCAACCCGTCGGCGACCCCGGCGAGCGCCTCCGTCGCCGCCGCGAAGTCGGCCGCGAAGCCCGCCGCGAAGCCCGCTGCCCCCGCCAAGAAGGCCGAGGCGCCGAAGAGCGCCGGCGGCTCCTACAAGGTCGCCGGCGGCGACACCCTCTCCAAGATCGCTGACGCCCAGTCGGTCGACGGCGGATGGCAGAAGCTGTACGTGAACAACAAGTCCGTCATCGGCGGCAACCCGAACCTGATCTACCCGGGCCAGGTCCTGTCCCTGGGTGAGAAGGCCGCCGCCAAGACCGCGCCCAAGGCCGCGAAGTTCGCCCCGGCCGCCGTCAAGGCCGCCAGCACCTCCGGCTACACCGCCCCGCTCGACCGCGTCACCCTGGGCACCGCCTACCACCGGGCCGGCGCCATGTGGTCCAAGGGCTACCACACCGGTGTCGACTTCATCGCCTCCACCGGCACCAAGGTGAAGTCGATCGCCGGCGGCACCGTGGTCTCCGCGGGCTGGGGCGGCTCGTACGGCAACCAGGTCGTCGTCAAGCACGCCGACGGCCGGTACTCCCAGTACGCCCACCTGTCCTCGCTGTCGGTCTCGGCCGGCCAGACGGTCTCCGTCGGCCAGCAGCTCGGCCTGTCGGGCGCCACCGGCAACGTGACCGGTCCGCACCTGCACTTCGAGGTGCGCACCACGCCCGACTTCGGCTCCGACATGGACCCGCTGGCGTACCTCCGCGCCCACGGCGTCAACGTCTGATCAACTGTTCTACCGTCATCCGGCGCTAGGGTGTGCCCTGTTCCCCTCTCTCGGGGAACAGGGCACATGCCTTTGGTCTGTGACCGAAAACGGATCGAATATTTCCATTTCATGTTTCCTCTCGAACGGTCGATCAGTAGCCTCTGACGCACATGGTCGTGTCCACGACCACGCGTCCTGATCGCCGACGAGCTGGAGCCGTTGATGGAGCGTCCTGCCTGGGCCCCTCATGGGATCGATCTTTCCGTGCCGAGCGTGTCCCGCATCTACGACTACTACCTAGGCGGCTCGCACAACTTCGAGGTCGACCGGGAGGCGGGACGGCGGGCCATCGAGGCCTTCCCGGGGCTCCCGAAGATCATGCAGGCCAACCGGGCGTTCATGCGCAGGGCAGTGCGCTACTCCGTCGACCAGGGCATCACCCAGTTCCTCGACGTCGGCTCCGGCATCCCCACCTTCGGCAACGTCCACGAGGTCGCCCAGGCGGCCAGTCCCGGCGCCCACGTCGTCTACGTCGACCACGACCCGGTCGCCGTCGCCCACAGCCGCGCCGTGCTGGAGGGCAGCGAGGACGCCGCGATCGTCGCCGCCGACCTGCGCTCCCCCCGCGACATCCTGGACAGCGCGGAGGTGCGCGACCTCATCGACCTGGAGCGCCCGGTCACCCTGCTGCTCGTCGCGGTCCTGCACTTCCTCGAGGACGCCGACGAACCGGCCAAGGCCGTGGCCGAGCTGCGCGATGCCATCGCCCCCGGCAGCCTGCTGGTCGTCACCCACGCCTCGGTCGAGGGAGGTCCGCGCAGACCCGAGGAGGGGGAGCGGGTCGAGAACGTCTACCGCAGCGCGAGCTCGCCGCTGATCATGCGGTCGCGGGCCGAGGTGGGGCGCTTCTTCGACGGTTTCGACCTCGTCGAACCCGGCCTTGTCTCCCCGCCGTTGTGGCGTCCCGACGGCACGGACGACGACGCGCCGGACCCGGTTGTCTTCAGCGGCTTCGCGGGCGTCGGCCGCAAGGCGTGACGGTGACCAGAGAACCCGGCCCGGAGCCGGAGCCCGTCGACAGCCTACGGCGCTTCGCGATCATCTGGAGCCGGGCGATCTACCCGGCCACCGCCACCTCCATGACGCGCGGCGAGTTCGAGGAGTACCTGCTCCCGCTCGCCGCTCGCCTCAACGCCACCCTGCGCGCGCAGCCTTTCGACCCCCGTCCCGCCCAGGAGATCGGTGCCGCGCTCGTGGCCGCGCACTGCACCGACCCCGAGGCGCTGGCCCGTATCCTCGACGTCGTCGACGCCTACCTGCTGCTGTACTGCCCGCCCGGCCCCGCCATGCCGCCCGAGGAGAGCCGCACCCGCTGCAACCGCCTGCAGCACTGGGTGGCCGCCGGGTACGCCCGCGCCCTGCAGGAACGCACGCGGACCGAGCAGGAGGCGCTGTCCCGCGCGGCGCTCGCCGCCCGGGCCGCCATCGAACAGGCGTTGCACGAGAGCGAGGTCCGCTTCCGGGCCGTCTTCCAGGGCGCCTCCATAGGCATCGGCATCGCCGACATGGACGGCCGCATCCTTGACGTCAACGACGCCCTCACCGCCATGTTCGGCGGCCTGGAACGCCACATCCGGAGCAAGAACGTCTACGACTGGGTGCACCCGGACGACGCCCCCGAGGTCTGGGAACTGCAGCGCCAGCTCAACCGGGGCGAGCGCGACCACTACCGCATCGAGAAGGCCTACCACCGGCCGGACGGCAGCGCCCTGTGGACCAACCTGACGGTCTCCCTGCTGCGCGATCCCGCCGGGACCCCGCAGTACATGCTCGCGCTGATGGAGGACATCACCGAGGAGCGCCTGCTCAGCGAGCGTCTGCGGTACGAGGCCACCCACGACGCGCTCACCGGCCTGGCCAACCGCAACCTCTTCTTCGAGCGCCTGGAGCAGACGCTGAACGCCTCCGACGGCATGGGCGTCGGCGTCTGCTACCTCGACCTCGACGGCTTCAAGGACGTCAACGACAGTCTCGGCCACGCCGTCGGCGACCGGCTCCTGGTCGCCGTCGCCGAACGCCTTCAGGCCTGCGTCACCACCCCCGACCAGCTCGTGGCCCGCATCGGCGGCGACGAGTTCGCCGCCCTGGTCGTCAACCCCGCCAGCCGCGCGGACATCACGGGCCTCGCCGACCTGATCCTGGCCGCGCTGGCCGACCCCATCCGGGTGGACGGCCGCGAGCTGACCGTGCGGTGCAGCATCGGCATCGTCGAGGGCCAGGCCGGCTCCCTGGGCCCCGCCGAGGTGCTGCGCAGCGCCGACATCACGATGTACCGGGCCAAGGCCGCGGGCGGCAACCGCTTCGAACTGGCCGACCCCGACTCCGACGCACGCGCCATCACACGGCACGGGCTGACCAACCGGCTGCCGACGGCCCTGGAGCGCGGCGAGTTCTTCATCGAGTACCAGCCGCTGGTCCGGCTCGGCGACGGCAGCGTCCGCGGCGCCGAGGCGCTGGTGCGCTGGTGTCATCCGGTGCACGGGATCCTCGGTCCCGACCAGTTCATCCCGCTCGCCGAGAGCACCGGGCTGATCGTGCCGCTCGGCCACTGGGTGCTGCAGCAGGCCGCCTGGCAGGCGCGGGACTGGCAGTTCCCGCGCAGCGACGGCCATCCGCTGCGGATCAACGTCAACCTCTCACCGGCCCAGCTCGGCCACCCCGGCCTCGTCCCGGAGACCCTCGCGGTGATCAAGGACGCCGGGCTGGAGCCGACCGCGCTGTGCCTGGAGGTCACCGAGAGCGCCTTCATCGGCGCCGACGAGGAACTGATGCGCCCGCTGCGGGAATTCGCCGAACTCGGCATGGCCATCGCCCTCGACGACTTCGGCACCGGCTACTCCAACCTCGCCTCGCTGCGCCGGCTGCCCATCACCACGCTCAAGCTCGACCGCTCCTTCACCCGCGGCATGCAGCAGCAGCCGGCCGACCCGGTGGACGTCAAGATCGTGGAGATCGTCGTCGACCTGGCGCACACCCTCGGGCTCTCGGTGACGGTGGAGGGCGTGGAGACCGGCACCCAGGCCGAGCACCTGCGGGCGCTGGGCTGCGACACCGCGCAGGGCTGGTACTACGCCAGACCCGGCCCGCCCGACCGCCTGCACTCGCTCTCCCTGGTGGACACCACGACCTAGGGACGCGACGGCACCGGGGGACACGCGCGGAGGAACCGCAGTAGCGCGGCGTTGAACTCCTCGGGCCGCTCCAGGTTGGGCAGATGCCCGGCCCCCTCGACGACCACGAGCCGCGAACCGCGGACGGCCGCGTGCATGGCCTCGGCCTCGGCGACGGGGGTGTACACGTCCTCCCGGCCGACCACGATCAGCGTGGGCACCCGGACCCCGGTCAGCACGGCCGCGTAGTCGCGCCGTCGGGCGCGGCCGCGCAGGGCCGCCGCGGCGCCCTCGGGGGAGGTGCCGCGCATCATCCGCAGGACGTGCGCGGCCACTTCGGTGAGCGCCGTCGCATTGTGCGGTGTGATCATCCGGTCCAGCACCTCGTCGGCGTAGCCGGACATCCCCTCGGTCAGCAGCCGGTCCGCCATCGCGTCCCTGGCCCGCCGCCCCTGCTCGGTCTCGGCGCCGGGGAAGGTGTCGGCGAGCACGAGCCCGGTCACCCGGGCGGGGAACAGCCGCTGGAACTCCATGACGATCTGCCCGCCCATCGACAGCCCGCCGACCACGGCCTCCGGAACGTCCAGGTGGTCCATCAGGGCCGCGATGTCGCGGGCGAAGGTCTCCAGTGGGGTGATCCCGGAGACCACCTCGCTCGCGCCGTAGCCCCGCAGGTCCGGCACGATCACCCGGCGGCCCGCCGCCGCCGCGGGGAGCTGCGGGGCCCACATCGAGCGGTCGAAGGGATGGCCGTGCACCAGTACCAGGGGGGAGCCGGGCCCGTCCCCCTCGTCGTCGTACGCCAACGTGACGCCGCCCACCACCGCCGTCGCCAAGGGAATCTCCTCGCCTCGCATCGTCACCTCCCCGCAGGGGAGTTGACCGCGATGCTAGGTTCCCCTCCCTGCTCGGTGCAATAGGATCTTTGCTCTCGGTGCAATGCGGGAATTGCCTCAAAGGGGGAAGGCCGATGGACGACTACCGCAAGGTCGCGGACACCGTGGCGGCGGACATCGCCGCCGGACGGCTCCGCCCCGGCGACCGGCTGGCGCCGCAGCGGGCCTTCGCACGGCAGCACGGCATCGCCAACTCCACGGCGATCCGCGTCTACGCCGAACTCGCCCGCCGCGGCCTGGTCACGGGCGAGGTGGGACGCGGCACCTTCGTCCGTGCGGCGCCGCCCGCCGCGGGACCCGCCCTCGCCGAGCCGGCGTCCCAGCGGATCGACCTGGAGCTGAACCACCCCGTCGCCGAGGGGCAGTCGAGGCTCCTGGCCCCTGGGCTCGCCGCTCTGCAGCGACCCGACGTCCTCGACGCCGCGCTGCGCCCGCTGACCGCCGCGGGTACCCCGGCCGCGCGTGACGCCTTCGCCGGGCTGCTCGCCCGCACCGGCCCACGCCCCGACCCCGGGCGGCTGCTTTTCGCCGGCAACGGACGCCAGGCCATCGCCGCCGCCCTGGCCGCGCTCGTCCCGCCCGGTGGCCGGCTCGCCGTGGAGGCGCTCACCTACCCCGTGGTCAAGGCGCTCGCCACGCGGCTCGGTATCGCCCTTGTCCCCGTTCCCTGCGACGAGCACGGGATACGTCCCGACGCCCTCGCCGAACTCCACCGCGCCGCCCCGCTGCAGGCGCTCTACACCCAGCCCACCCTGCACAATCCGCTCGGCGTCACCTTGCCGGAAGGCCGCCGGGCCGAACTCGCCGACGTCCTCGGCCGGCTGGGCCTGCACGCCGTCGAGGACGCCGTCTGGGGCTTCCTCGCCGTCGACGCCCCGCCGCCGCTCGCGGCGTTCGCCCCCGACCGGGTGGTCCTCGTCGACAGCCTCTCCAAGCGGCTCGCCCCCGGGCTCACCGTCGGTGTCGCGCTCACTCCACGGGAGCTGTCCGCCCCCCTCTCCGCGGCCCTGCGTTCGGCGGGTGCCGCTCCCTCCGGCTTCGCGCTGGCCGCCGCCTGCCGGTGGATCGCCGACGGCGCCATGGACGCGGTGGTGGCGGCCAAACGGCGCGACGCGGCCGCGCGGGCCCGCATCGCCGCCGAGCGCCTCGCGGGGTTCTCGGTCACTGCCGATCCGCGCGCCTGCTTCTGCTGGTGGCGGCTGCCGGGACCCTGGCGGGCCGACACCTTCGTCGCGGCCGCCGCGCGGCAGGGCATCGCCGTCACCCCGGCCGCCGCCTTCGCCGCGGGCCGCGGCAGCGCGCCGCACGCCGTGCGGATCGGCCTCGCCTCGCCGTCTCCGCAGGTCCTGGGCGACGCGCTGGAGGTCCTGGCGCGGATCGCACGGGGCGGTCCCGAGGACAATTACGCCGACTGATCACAAGGGGCGGCGAATCCTAGCGAGTCGCCCGCACATGCCTCCGGAAAATGCCCCAACTCACCTTTTTCGCGTACGGGGTGAGTAACGTTCCGTGTCGTTCCATATACCAGAAGTGGCGGCGAAGGGGTGCGCGTGCCCGGCATAGACGAGTGCCTTTCCGAGGCGCTGGCGATTCCCGGTGTGCTCGGGGCGAGCGTGGTCGACTGGAGCAGCGGCCTCCTCCTCGGGGCGGTCGGGCAGGAGCCCGGACACGGTCACGAGGCGGCCGCCGCGGACACCACCGAGGCGGCACGGGCGGTCGTGGAGGGCGCCACCTTCACAGCCAAGGAGTCCGGAAGGGTGCCGGTCGAGGACATCATCATCACGGCCCCGGGGAGCTACCACCTCATCCGCTTCCTCGACACCTCCTTCGACAGCGACGTCATCCTCTACCTGTGGCTGGACCGGTCGATGGCCAACCTGGCGGTCGCCCGGCTGGGCCTCAAGTCCCTCGCCGAGCGGCTGGTGCTCGTATGACCGGCACGGAGGCGGCGCGGCCCACCCCGGCAGTGCGCGGTCTGCCCCGGCGCACTCCGGCGCGCGGCGGCGCTCCGGCCCAGGTGCGCGCAGGGGTGGTGGGCGCGTACGCCTTCACCGCCGCGCTGGCCCGGCTCGCGGAGGCGAGGGCCAGCGGGGCGCTGTACGGATCGGCGGGGGCGGTCTATCTGCGCGACGGGGGGATCGTGCACGCCGAGAGTCCCTGCGCCCCCGACCTGGGGGTACGACTCATGGCCTGCGGGCTGCTCTCCCCGGACGAATGGCGTGAGGCGGTCACCACCGCGAGCGCCGGGCGCGGCGTCGGCGGGCACCTCGTCGACACCGGGCGGGTGGCCCGCGGGGAACTCGAACTGTGCCATCTGCTGGCCCTCTTCGACGCCGCCTACTTCACCCTGCTGCCCGACTCGGAACCCGACCGGTTCCAGCCGGGTGCCACCTCCCGGCTGGGCCCCATCTCCCTGCCGGTCCCGGCCCAGCGCGTGGCCAGGGAGACGCAGCGGCGCCGGACGCAACTGGAGCGGGCCTGGCCGTGGGACGACACCGACGCCGGCCCCGTCGTCCCCCGCTCCGGGGGCGAGCTACCGGGCGGCCGGGCCAGGGCCCCCACGCCCGCTCAGCTGGCGGTGCTGGCAGCGGCGGACGGATCCCGTACACCCGTCCAGATCGCATGGCACCTGGGACGTTCCGCCTTCGCGACCCTGCTGGACGTACGCCGGCTGGCCGCGAGCGGCCGGATCAGCATGCCGGTCCGCACCCAGGCTGCCGCGGCCCCGCCGCCTCCCGCCCCCGTCCCGCCCGCACCCCCACCGGTCGTGCCACCGCCCCCCGCCCCACCACCCCCCGCGCCCGGGCCGCGCGTGCGGCTGCCACCGGCGGCGGCGCCCACGCCCTACGCCCACGGCGGACCGCAGCCGGCGGTCCTGCTGTCCTCCGACCCCTCAGTCGCCCTGTTGCTACGACTTCGTGCCGCCCTGGAGGCCCGCCTGTGAGCGCCCTGCCGACCCGCCCGGCGCCCGCCGAACGACCGTGGAGGAAGGCTCTGCGGCAGCTCGCCGGAAGGAGACAGCTGGTGGCACTCGAAGCCGACGTACTGTCCGAACTCCGGAGTCTGCGGGCGAGGGTGCCGCACCTGACGGGCGGTCTCGTCGCCAGCGTCGACGGCCTGGTCGTCGCGCACGACCTGAGCGGGCCGGAACCGGAGGGGGTCGCCGCGCTGACCGCCGCCGCACTGGGCGTGGCGGCCCGTATCACGGAGGCCACCGGACGCGGCGGCTTCCGGGAACTGCTCGTGAGGGGGGACAGCGGCTACATCGCCGCGTACGCCGCCGGCGGCGCCATGGCCCTCGCCCTGGTGGCGGGACCTGCCTCCAATGTGGGCCGCCTGCACCTGGAGGCCCGTCGCTCCGGTCGACGGATCGAGGATCTCGTCGACCTCGCGCTCCAACGTCAGGAGCGGAGATGACCGAACGACCCAGCACATCAGCCGACAAGCCGTCGGGCACGGGACGCGGCCGCGCCGCCACCGGACCCAGGCATTCGTCACGTCAGAGAACACAACGACAAGGAAGCGAGACCGCAATGGCCAACACCGAGACCGCGCTGAAGGATGTAATGACGTCGATCGAGGGCGTCCTGGGCGTCGCTCTCGTGGACTACGGCAGTGGCATGGCCCTGGGCACCCTCGGGGGCTCCAAGGACCTCGACCTGACCGTCGCGGCCGCGGGCAACACCGACGTCGTCCGCGCCAAGATGCGCACGATGGAGATGCTCAACCTCAAGGAGCACATCGAGGACATCCTGATCACGCTCAGCACGCAGATCCACATGATCCGGCTGCTGACCGGGCGTTCGGGCAAGGGTCTGTTCCTCTACGTCGCGCTGGACAAGGACCGCGCGAACCTGGCGATGGCCCGCCACCAGCTCAAGCGCATCGAATCCGACCTGGAGGTCTGATTCGTTACTGACCCGCCTTCCCACGAGCCCGCGGCCGACGGCGGCCCGGCACATCGGGCGCGGGCCGCCGTGTGCCGGGCCTCGTCCCGCAGGGGCCGCTACCGGTTCATGGGGGTCGCGGAGGACGAGGGACCCGAGGGCGACGTGGCGGAGTGGCCGTGGTGCGCCCCCTCCTCGACCCTGCCGCCCAGTTTCTCGCGCACCGGCTCCAGCGCCTCGGGGTCGGCCTCCACCACCCAGCGCTCCCCGATCAGATACGAGCCGCCGTAGGGCTCCGCCTCCTCCAGCCACGACTTCTGGCCGGCTTCGCTGGCGAAGGTGAGCATCACATAGGCACCGAGTGCCGTCGTGCACGCTCCCTGGCGCAGCTCCTGCACGTCGGTCTGCAGCTGCGGGGTGCACCCGACGGCTTCTCCGATGCGCTCCAGGGCGACCGGACCCCCCGCCGTCTCGATGTCCTGGCCGCCGCAGCCCGTCACCGCCAGCGCGACGACCGCCACCGCGGCCACCCTCGGGCCCCACGCAGGGAACACGGACACCGGCAACACCTTTCCTCGACTCCTGCCGCGGGCCGCACATGTGCCGCACAGGTCCCGCAAGCGCACCGGGCGCGTGACGACGCTAACCCGAACGGCCCATTGCCCCGTACAGCCTTGTGAAAAGCCCGCTCCCAGGCGCGCGGTATGAAAAAATGCGCGGGCGCACGCCTTGGAGCGCCTGGCACCCCGTGACTGCGACGCCTCCGATCGGGCATACTCCAACGCGCCGAAGCCGCAGGTCGGACCATGCCGTGACCCGGCGGGAGACCATCGGTCGACGGTCGACGAACCGGTAGCTCCGCCACACCCTGAGCGGACGCCGCCGCAGCGCCCGACAGGGAGGAGAGTGCCGCCATGTCCCACGACGGCCTTCAGCCGGTGGACCGACAGCTTCCCACCGAGGAGGCCCGCGACCTGCTCGCGCTCGTACGCGAGCTGGCACAGCGGGAGATCAAGCCCAGGGCGGCCGAGGAGGAGGACGCCGGCGTCTTCCCGCGCGAGGTGTTCCGCCTCATCGGCGAGGCGGGGCTGCTCGGACTGCCCTACGCGGAGGAGTACGGCGGCGGTGGCCAGCCGTACGAGGTGTACCTGCAGGTGCTCGAGGAACTGGCCGCGGCCCGGCTCACCGTCGGCCTCGGCGTCAGCGTGCACACCCTGGCCTGTCACGCGGTCGCCCACTTCGGAAGCAAGGAGCAGCGCACCGAGCACCTGCCCGCGATGCTCGGGGGCTCTTTGCTCGGCGCGTACAGCCTGTCCGAGCCCTCCTCCGGCTCCGACGCCGCCTCGCTGCGCACCCGGGCCACCCGGGAGGGCGACGCGTGGCGGATCGACGGCACCAAGGCGTGGATCACCCACGGCGGTGTCGCGGACTTCTACACGGTACTGGCCCGCAGCGGCGCCGAGGGCCCGCGCGGCATCACCGCGTACCTGGTGCCCGGCGACGCGCCGGGCCTCACCGCGGCGGTCCCGGAGAAGAAGATGGGCATGAAGGGGTCGCCCACGGCCCAGGTCCACTTCGACGGCGTGACCGTCCCCGACAGCCGCCGCGTCGGGGACGAGGGCCAGGGGTTCACCATCGCGCTGGCCGCCCTCGACTCCGGCCGCCTCGGCATCGCTGCCTGCGCCATCGGCGTCGCCCAGGCCGCCCTCGACGAGGCGCTCGCGTACGGGATGACACGGCAGCAGTTCGGCCGTCCCGTCGTGGACTTCCAGGGGCTGCGCTTCATGATCGCCGACATGGCCACCAAGATCGAGGCCGGCCGGGCGCTCTACCTCGCGGCGGCCCGGCTGCGGGACGCGGGCCGGCCGTTCTCCCGGCAGGCGGCCATGGCCAAGCTGTTCTGCACGGACGCCGCGATGCAGGTGACCATGGACGCGGTCCAGCTGCTCGGCGGTTACGGCTACACCGCCGACTTCCCCGTCGAGCGGTACATGCGCGAGGCCAAGGTGCTGCAGATCGTCGAGGGAACCAACCAGATCCAGCGCATGGTGATCGCCCGCAGCCTCGCCGGCCCGGAGAGCAAGGAGCGCTGAGACGAC
>NZ_JBYIQW010000024.1:0-102159 GCF_057707815.1 Actinacidiphila sp. bgisy160 | reverse complement strand
CCGAGCCAGAGCGTCAGGAGGTAGCCCGGGCTGTCCCATGTGCACGTGTACTGATAGGCCTGGCCGGAGTTGACGAAGTTCTGGCCGGCCGTCTTGCAGGCAGCACTCGTCGAGTACACCTTGTAGGGCACGCTCGCGTTCGCCGGGGCGGCGAGCGCCAGCATTCCGGTGAGCGTCGCGGCCACGGCCACGGCGACCGAGGCGCCCCTGCGCTTGTTCATGTCCCCTCCAGGAAAAGCTCGTTGGTCGACCGGATCACCGGCATCCTCACATCATCGCAATGGACACGTCAATGATGCGGATCATGGGCGGTGTCCGCCGTGCCGGCCCCTCAGGAGGAGTGCCGGCTGCGGGAGGTGCGCCGCGGGGGGTGGGTGAGGGTGATCTGCCGCACGAGCTGGTGGAAGCAGGACAGCGCCGCGATGGCGGGGAGGCTCGCGACGGTCCAGTCGGTGATCGTCCGGGGGGCGGAGGCGACGCAGAACAGGATCGCGAAGGCCGAGAAGAGCAGCACCACCGCCCAGGAATGCGGCGCGCGGCGCTGGTGCAGCGCGGCCCGCAGGATCGACAGCGAGGCCACCATCCAGGGGCCGTACACCAGCAGCGGCCACCAGTCCGCGAGCCCCGACGCCCCGTCGGTGGCGGCGATGTGGCGCAGCGGGTCGTGGGCGACCATCCCGCCGAGCACGCTCACCATGGCCACGATGGTGGCGGCGACCGCCGCGACGAGGAAGCTGAGCGTCTGGGTCCTGGTCACCTTCTGCCGCAGCGCCGCCCGGCGGATCCTGCGGTGCCGGTGCCGGGTGAGCGGCAGCTCGTGGGTCGCGGCCTCCGGGGAGGGCGCGGCGAAGACGTCGTCCTCGTCGTCGTCCACCTCGTCCGGCAAAGGGGGTTCGAGGAGCTGGGCCAATTCCTCCTCGGACGTCCACACCCCGTTCAGGACGTCGTAGTCAGGGGCGGAGAAGACGCCGTTTCCCGACGTGTCGTCAGGGGTCCGGCGGGGACTGTAGATGGTGTGACCGTTGAGATGGTCCTCGTACGGCATGTCGTTCTCGAAGCGGAAACGGTCCTGCAAAGGCGGCATGAAGGAATCCCTGTCGGGGCCGGGCGTGGGCGGGGGATACGGGGAATGCACGCCCTAATACCGCCCCTCCAGATCGATTCCGGAGCAGCGGCGGGTGAAATCTCCCTCGATCCCGACCATTTCGTTGGCGAACTGTTCCAGTTCCGAAGAGCAGTACACGAGTGGAACGCGCTCCTCGCCACGCTCGATGTAGGCGTCCGAACTCCGGCCGAAGAATCCCGCCGTTCCCGGGACGAAGACCCATTCCCCGAGGGGGACGCCTTCCATCGGGCGGTACGGACGGCTGCGGCGGATGGGCGCCGGGACCGTCCGGGGGACCTCACGCCCGGACGGCGCACCCGGCGCGTTCTGGGGATCGACTGTGACCACATCCCCACAACGACCTTCGGACCGTGATGGAGTTGCGCCGTTCGAGTGACCTCCGCCCCGTGTTCCGTGAGGTGTTGGCCCTGGCCACAGGCCTCCGGCGGGCACCCTAGGGTTGGTGCCATGACCGAACCGACGCGCCGCAGCACGGCCGCCCTCGAGTTCATCGACGCCGTCGTCGACCACGGCACCTGGCACGGCTGGGACGAGCCCGTGACCGCCCTGCCCGGGTACCTCGACGACCCCGGGTACCGCGCCGACCTCGCCCGGGCACGTGAGCGCACCGGGCTCGACGAGTCGGTGGTCACCGGAGAGGGCCGGATCCGCGGCCGCCGGGTCGCCGTCGTCGCGGGCGAGTTCCGCTTCCTGGGCGGTTCGATCGGCGTCGCCGCCGGCGAACGCCTCGTACGGGCCGTCGAACGGGCCACCCGCGAGCGGCTGCCGCTGCTGGCCTCGCCCGCCTCGGGCGGGACGCGGATGCAGGAGGGCACCATCGCGTTCCTGCAGATGGTCAAGGTCGCGGCGGCCATCACCGACCACAAGGCCGCGGGCCTGCCCTACCTGGTCCACCTGCGGCACCCGACCACGGGCGGGGTCTTCGCGTCCTGGGGCTCCCTCGGGCACGTCACCGCCGCCGAACCTGGGGCGCTCATCGGCTTCCTCGGCCCCCGGGTGCACGAGGCCCTGTACGGCGAAAAGTTCCCGCCCGGCGTCCAGGTCGCGGAGAACCTGCTGGTCAATGGCATCGTCGACACGGTCCTGCCCTCCGCGGAACTCGCGGCCGCCGCGGCACGCGCCCTGGGGGTGCTGTGCGGCGACACGGCGGCTGCCCCCGGCACCGGACGGGCCGAGCCAGGTCCCGCCCCCTACGTCCCCGTCCCCCCGGCCGCGGAGTCCGTCCGGCACTCACGGCGGCCCGAACGGCCTGGACTGCGCGCCCTGCTGGCCGTGGCCGCCCGGGACGTGACCCCGCTCAGCGGCACCGGCGCGGGGGAGCGGGACCCCGGACTCCTGCTGGCGCTCGCCCGGATCGGCGGCACGCCCTGCGTCGTCCTCGGCCACGACCGGCCGGATACCGGCGACGGCCGGCCGCCCGCGCTCGGCCCCGCCGGCCTGCGGGTCGCCCGCCGTGGCATGGGCATCGCGGCGGAACTCGACCTGCCGCTGCTGTCCGTCGTCGACACGGCGGGCGCCGCGCTGTCCCGGGAGGCCGAGGAGGGTGGCCTGGCGGGCGAGATCGCCCGCTCCCTCGCCGACCTGATGAGCGTGCCCGCCCCCACGCTGTGCCTGCTGCTCGGGCAGGGCGCCGGCGGGGGCGCGCTCGCGCTGCTGCCCGCGGACCGGGTGGTGGCGGCGCGGCACGCGTGGCTCTCCCCGCTGCCGCCCGAGGGGGCCTCGGCGATCCTGTACCGGACGACGGAGCGGGCGTACGAGGTGGCGGAGCGCCAGGGGGTGCGGTCGGCGGACCTGGCCGCGCACGGGATCGTCGACCGCGTGGTCGAGGAGCGGCCCGACGCGGCGGACGAGCCCGAGGCCTTCCTGGCCCGCCTCGGCGCGGTCCTGGGCGAGGAGCTCGCGGCCCTCCGCACCCGCCCACGCGCCGTCCGCCTCGCCGCCCGCCGCACCCGCTACCGGAACCTCGGCCTGAGCTGACCTCACTCCGCGGACCTCGTTCCGCGCCGCGGGCGCCGGTGGGGCGCGTTCGGGGGCGGGATCCGCCCGCGCCCCGCCGGAGTCACAGGGGGTGGCTCCCCCGGCCACGGTGCCCCCGTCCGGGGCGGGGACACCGCTGATGCCGGCGAGGGGCGGTGTCGCCGTGGGGGCTATTGCGGCCATGGCCGGGAGCCGTCCGGTCCTCGTCCTCGGGCGCCGGGCGGCTTCCGCTCGGCGGTTGCCTGGCCGTCGCCGCCGCGCAGGCGTGGTGACCCGGGGGCGCTGGTCTGCCGGTCCTCGGGGGCCGGGCTTGGTGCGGGTGGCGTCCGGCGGGTTCCGCTGGGGTGCTGGACGGCTTCCGCGCGGCGGGTGCCGGGGCGAATCCGGGCTTGTCTCGAAGGTGGCGTTCGGTCGTGGGGGGATCTGCCCGCGCCCTGCCCCCGGAATCCAGGGGGGTGCCGCGCCTTGGACGGGACGGCGGTCCGCCCGCCCGTGGCGGGGGCATGGCCATGCGGCCGATGTTCGGCTGGGGGCGCCCGTCGACGCCGCGCCGCCGCTCCGCCCCGGCGGCGGGCCGTCCGCGGTCATCGGGCGGTGTCAGTGGGGGGTGGAAGGATCACGGGGTGGGCGAAATCAGCAGTGACGCGTACTGGGACACCGTGGCCGACCGCTTCGACGAGGAGCCCGACCACGGCTTGCGGGAGCCCGCCGTGCGGGAGGCGTGGGCGGCGCGGATGCGGGCGTGGCTGCCCGCCACCCCGGCGGACGTGCTCGACCTCGGCTGCGGCACGGGCAGCCTCGCGCGGCTGGCCGCCGAGCAAGGACACCGGGTGACCGCGGTCGACCGCTCCCCGCGCATGGCGGCGCTGGCCCGGGCGAAGCTGGCCGGCACCGGGGCCCGCGTGCTCCTCGGGGACGCGGCCGAACCGCCGGTCGCCCATGCCCGGTTCGACGTGGTGCTCGTCCGCCACCTGCTGTGGGCGCTGCCCGACCCCGTGGCGGCGCTGCGCCGCTGGGCCCGGCTGCTGCGCCGTGGCGGACGCCTGGTGCTGGTCGAGGGCCGCTGGGGGGAGGCCGAGCCGGTGGGCATCCGCGCCACCGAACTGGCCGCGATGGTGCGGCCGCTCGCCGAGCACACCCTGGTCGAGCAGCTCGCCCACGACACCGCGCTGTGGGGCGGCCCGGTCCACGACGAGCGCTACGTCGCGGTCGTGCGGATCAAACAGCCCCGCAGGCACACGGAGATCGTCGACGTGCACCTCGTCCTCCGCCGCGGCGACGAGGTCCTGCTCGGCCGCAGGGCCGGTACCGGATACGCCGACGGCCTGCTGCACGCACCCTCCGGCCACGTCGAGGACGGCGAGGACGTCCTGACCGCGCTGATCCGCGAGGCCCACGAGGAGGTGGGTGTCGTGCTGCGCCCCGAGGACGTCTCGGTCGCCCTCGTCATGCAGCACCGCGCGCCCGGCGGCGGTGAACGCATCGGCTGGTTCTTCACGGCGGACGCGGCCGTCCACGAGCCGGTCAACCGCGAGCCGGACAAGTGCTCCGGGCTCGGCTGGTTCCCCCTGGACGCGCTGCCGGACGACATGGTGGCGTACTGCAGGGCCGGTCTGGAGGCGTACCGCGCGGGCGAGCGCTTCGTGCTGCACCTGCACGAGCCGGGGGACGCGATCGCCCACGACCCGGCGGGGCCCGGCCGCGCCGTCGTCCTCACCGACGGCGCGTGCAGCACAATGGCCGCGACAAACAGCGCCGATCCGTCCCGCCGGGAGGACGACACACCGTGAGCCTCAAGATCACCGTCAGGCCCGACGCGGCCACCGCGCCCTACGAGCAACTGCGAGAGCAGATCGCGGACCAGGCCCGTTCCGGCGCTCTCCCGGTCGGCTACCGGCTGCCGACCGTCCGCGGTCTCGCCGACGACCTCGGCCTGGCGGCCAACACCGTGGCCAAGGCCTACCGCGCCCTGGAGGCGGACGGTGTGATCGAGACCCGAGGCCGGGGCGGCACCTTCGTCGCGGCCGCGGGCGACGCCGCGAACCGGGAGGCGGCCGCCGCCGCGTCCGCCTACGCCCAGCGCGCCCGGCGCCTCGGCCTGGACCGCGCCGCCGCCGAGGCCGCCGTGCGGGACGCGCTGCGCGCCGCGTACGAGGCGTAGCCCGCGCCGTTCACAGCAGCCCGGCCAGCTTGTAGAGCGCCAGCGATCCGGCGACCGCGACGTTGAGGCTGGCGCCCGTGCCCACCATGGGGATCTCGACGGCGAGGTCGAGCAGGTCCAGCGCCTCCGGCGGGATGCCCTGCTGCTCGTGTCCCAGCACGACGACCGTGGTGCGCCGCGCGGCCGGCAGGTCCGCCAGCCGGACCGCCTCGTCGGCGAGTTCGACCCCGACGACGTGCGCCCCGCGGTCGCGCTGCCGCTGCAGCCAGCCCAGGGGATCGCCGGTCCAGTGCACGCAGGCGGGCCGCCGCAGGGTGTTGCCGCGGGCGAGTGCCTCCGGCACCCAGGGGAAGCGCGGGACGACCAGGCACGCGCCGACCGCGTCGCAGGTGCGCAGCAGTGTCCCCAGGTTGGCGCCGTGCAGCGGCCACAGCGGCGCCGCGTACAGGTGGTCCCAGCAGCCGTGCGACCGCGGACGGCGGCCGCGGCGCAGTTCGGCCGGGGTGCGGGTCCGTATCCTCCCCCGTGCTCCGCCGGGGGAACCCCCGGCCATCAGAGGTAAAGGCCTCCGGAGGCGGAGGCCGCGGCCGTCTGGTGGGGGAGCGCCGTGCCGCCGGAGGCGGAGGCGGCGCGGCGCAGCGCGTACAGCTCCGCGAGCGTGGCGCCGTCCCGGCCGACGCCCTCGGACGTGCCGAGCCAGCCGGTCGCCTCGGCGCGGGTCAGCGGGCCGACCTCGATCCGGGCCAGGCAGCGGCCGGGGCGGACCACCGCCGGGTGCAGCCGCTCCAGGTCCTCGTTGGTCGTGATGCCGACCAGGACGTTGCGGCCCTGGCCGAGCAGTCCGTCGGTGAGGTTGAGCAGCCGCGACAGCGCCTGCCCGGTCTGGTGCTTGGCCTGGCCGCGAATGAGTTCGTCGCAGTCCTCCAGGAGCAGCAGCCGCCAGCGGCCCGGCCCTTCGGAGTCGTCCTCGCCGATGGCGATCTCCATCAGATAGCCGACGTCGTTGAAGAGCACCTCGGGGTCGAGGACGCAGTCCACCTGGCACCAGTCGCGCCACGCGCGCGCCAGCGTGCGCAGCGCGGAGGTCTTGCCGGTGCCCGGCGGGCCGTGCAGGAGCAGCAGCCGGCCGCTGACGTCGTCGGCGGTGAGCTTCATCAGTCCGTCCATGGCCTCCGCCACCGGCGCCGTGTAGTTGCCCCGCACGTCGTCCCAGGGGGCGGCGCTGATCTGCCGGGTGATGCGGTGCGGCCCGCGGCGCGGCGCGACGTACCAGAAGCCCATGGTCACGTCGTCGGGCTGCGGTTCCGGCTGGTCCTCGGCGTCCTCGACGGCCTGCGCCAGGACGCGTCGCGCCAGCTCCTCGCTGACCGCCGTCACCGTCACATCGGCACGACGGTGCCAGCGCGAGACGAGGATCGTCCAGCCGTCGCCCTCGGCGAGGGTCGCGCCGCGGTCCTTGTCCCGCGCGGAGCGCAGCACCGATCCGCCGCCCGGGACGAGCGTCAGTCCCGACTTGACCCGGTCCAGGGACGTGCCGCACGAGTGGGGCTGCTCGCCGGTGACGAAGCGGCTGAGGAACAGGGCGTCGATGGCGTCGGAGGGTGAGTCGTCGTCGTTCATGCCGAGACGGATGGACAGGGCGCGATGCGGTGGCGTTGCGTCGGGCATGCCGCACATGATCCGGCACAAGGTCCGCATTCGCACCGGGTTTTTGCGGAGTGGCGGAATCCCCCTGAATCCCTGAACTCCCGGTGAAACCGGCTTGATCCGGGCATTGCGCAGGTTACCCCGGCGGGTGATGGGACGTCACGCGGACGTGCCTATGGGGGGTTGCCGGTGGCGGGGCGGCGAGAGGTCACCGTGCTCCTGGGCGTCGGTGCGATCGCCCTGGTCCTCCTGCCGGCGACGTGCGGTCCCGATGGAGCCCGCCTGCTGCCAGGCGGTCGTGAACCGCGGCTGCTCCTCCAGCGCCGCCGAGACCGCCGTCCCCAAGGGGTGACGGTCCCGCCGGGCGTGGGCGTTCTCCGTCGTACTGTGCGACCGGCGTTGCCGGCGTGTTCGAGTGGTGCGGCTGCCGGAGTCCCTAAAGCGCTTGTCAACTACGGGAGTAGAGCCCATCGGCCGAGGTGGCGTCACTTCCGGTGCACGCAGCGGCGATCACGGACAGCGCACAGGAATGTCCATGTCATAAATCTTGGCATGGACACTTCCCGAACGTGTTACTGCGCGGTACGAAAGATGCGGCAGAGATCCTGCTAAGGGAGGTTCCATGAGACTGTCCCGTTTCGTGTCAGCCGCATCCGCGCTTCTCCTTACCGCCGCACTCGCCCTGGTTGGTGCCGGTTCCGCCCAAGCCGCCGGCCCCGTCTACGTGGCACTGGGCGACTCGTACTCCGCCGGGGTCGGGTCCGGCAGCTACGACAGCTCGAGCGGCAGTTGCTACCGCAGCAGCAAGGCGTTCCCCCGGCTGTGGGCGAACGCGCACAGCCCGTCCGGGTTCTCTTTCACGGCGTGTTCCGGAGCGACCACGACCGACGTGCTCAACAACCAACTCGGTCCGCTCAACGCCTCGACGACCCTGGTCAGCATCAGCATCGGCGGCAACGACGCCGGCTTCGCCGACGTGATGACCACCTGCGTCCTCAGCTCCGACAGCACCTGCCTCAGCCGCATCAACCAGGCCAGGGACTTCGCCAACAACCAACTGCCCGCACGGCTCGACTCCGTCTACAACGCCATCGGCTCACGGGCGCCTTCGGCCCGTGTCGTCGTCCTCGGCTACCCGCGCTTCTACAAGCTGGGCACCAGTTGCATCGGCCTCAGCGAGACCAAGCGCAGGGCCATCAACGACGCCGCCGACCTCCTCGACACCGTCACCGCCAAGCGCGCCGCCGACCACGGCTTCGCCTTCGCCGACGTCCGCGGCACCTTCACCGGGCACGAGCTCTGCTCGGGCTCGGCGTGGCTGCACAGCCTCACCCTCCCCGTCTACGAGTCCTACCACCCCACGGCCTCCGGGCAGTCCGGCGGCTACCTGCCGGTCTTCACCTCCGCCGCGTGACCCGCGGCACGGCAGCGCGCAGCACCCGGACGACATGAGGCGAGGGGTGCCGGGCCACGGCCCGGCACCCCTCACCCGTGCCGACGTGACCTCAGGGGGTCGGCGCCGTCCCGTCCGAACCGCTCGGTGACGGGCTCGGCGCCCGGCACGTCACCGTGAACGGGACGTGCCCGGACGCCGACTCCACCGGGCTCCGCACCGCGAACGACACCCAGCCCTCGATCGTGCCGTCCGGCTCGTAGGACGGCTCCGTGTACTCGACCGTGCGGCTCTTCGGGCCTCCCGCCGGGAATTCGAGGGTCTGCCGGCCGTGGCCGGAAGCACCGGCGCTGGACGTCCAGCGGTAGGTGACCGTCACCGGAGTGCGGTCGACCGTGACGACCGCCGAGAAGGACGGCGCCTGCTCTGCCGGCGGCGGACAGCCCCCGGTGTAGGTGTCGCGCACGGCCGAGACCGTGACGTGGACGTTCACTTGGACCGGTGTGCCGGCCGGCGGCGAGGTGTGCGGGGACCCGGAGTCACTGCCGCCGGCCGTCGCCTCGTAGCCGCTGGCGTCCGCGCCGCCGTCGTCGTCCCGCGAGCCGGTGACGGACGGGGTCTCCCCGCCGCCCGGAGTGTTCCCGGCGGTGGTGCCGTGGCCGGAGCCACCGGGCGAGCCGTCGTCGAGGAGTGCGTAGGCCGCGCCTCCGATGCCCAGGGCGAGGGCGAGCGCGCCCACCGCCATTGCCACCGCCGCGCGGCGCGGCCTGGCCGGAGAGGCCCCTGCCGGCGCGGCGCCGTACCCCGCGCCCACCGGTGCCGTCGGCCCAAGTGGCTTCGAGGAGACCGGAGTCGAGGAGACCGGAGTCGAGGAGACCGGGGTCGAGGAGACCGGGGTCGAGGAGACCGGGGTCGGCCGGGTCGGGGTGCCGTCCGGCCTCGGCGGCAGTGGCGCGGCGGCCTGCGTGGTGGCGTAGGCCGTGCCGGCGCCCGGTGGCGTGCGCCCGGAGGCGAGGGCGTCGAGCCGCCGTTGTACCTCCTCACCCGGGAGGCGGGCCGCCGGGTCCTTGCGCAGCATCCCTGTGATCACCGGGGCGAGCGGTCCCGCCCTGCGCGGTTCGGGCGGTTCCTCGTCCACCACCGCGCGCATCGTGCTCAGCGCGGTGTCGCGGCGGAACGGCGAACCGGCTTCCACGGCCACGTACAGCAGCACCCCGAGCGACCACAGGTCCGACTCCGGGCCGGGACGGCGCCCGAGCGCCCGCTCGGGGGCCAGGTACTCCGGTGAGCCGACCAGTTCGCCGGTCCGGGTGATCGCCGAGGAACCCTCGATCATGGCGATACCGAAGTCGGTGAGCACGACCCGTCCGTCATTGCCGATGAGCACGTTGCCCGGCTTCACGTCGCGGTGCAGCACCCCGGCGGCATGGCCGGCGCGCAGCGCCTCCAGCACCTTGCCGCCGATTCCCGCCGCCCGCCGCGGCTCCATGGGGCCCTCGGCGTCGAGGACGTCGGCGAGCGTCACGCCCCGGACGAGCTCCATGACGATCCACGGACTGCCCTCGGCCATGGCGACGTCGTACACCTTGATGACGTTGGGGTGCTCGACCCGGGCGGCGGCGATCCCCTCCTGCTGCAGCCGGGCGTACAGGCGCTCGACCTCCCGGTCGTCCAGGCCCGGCGGGGCCTTGACCTCCTTGACGGCCACCTCACGGCCGAGCAGTTCGTCCCGGGCCAGCCACACCACACCCATGCCGCCCCGGCCCAGCTCGCTGATCAGCCGGTAGCGCCCCGCCACAAGCCGTGTCATCGGCGTGTCCCCCCTTCGTGCCGCCCGCAGCCCAGCATGACCGAACTTCCCCCCGAACGGACCCTTTCGACGGAAAGCTCCGTCAACCGGCCATCGACAGCGCCGTCCTGAGCACCAGGCCGCAGCCCAGCACCAGCACCACGGACGCCGTGACCAGCGGCGTGAGCCGCCGCGCCGCCGTGAACAGCCGGCCGCGGCCCCGCAGCGCCGAGGCCGTCCCGGCCAGCCGGCCGAGGCGGACGACGGCGAAACCGGCGGCCGTGAGCGTGATCGCCAGACCCGCGCCGTACGCGAGGACCAGCAGGAAGCCGAACCAGGCCTGGCCCAGGGCCGCGGCGCCCACCAGGACGACGACCGCGGAAGGGCTGGGGACGAGGCCGCCGGCGAAGCCGAGCAGGACCGTGCCCCGGAGGGTGGGTCGCGATTCCTGCGTATCCGGATGCGTATGTGTGTGTGGGTGGACGTGGCCGTGGCGCTCGGGGGCGGGGTGTTCGGCGGTGAGGACGGCGGCGGGCGCGGCCTGTGGCGCCGTCCCGGGGGAGGGCGTGTGAGGGCGCGGGTGCTCGTGAGGACGGCTGTGGTGGTGATGGCCGTGGCTGTGGTGACCGTCCCCGTGGTCATGCCCGTGGCTGTGCGGCTGCCCCCGCGACCGCCATGCGCGGCGGAGCAGCGCCGCCCCGGCGCACGCGACCAGTACCCCGCTCGCGACTCCCAGCCAGCCGATGACCGAGGGCGCCGCGGCCGAACCGGTCGTCACCAGCAGGCCGAGCGCGAACACCCCCAGGGTGTGGGTGACCGTCACCGACGCGCCCAGCGCGACCATGTCCCGTCGCGACCGCCGGCCGCCCGCGGCGGCCGCCGCCGCCATCAGCGTCTTGCCGTGCCCGGGCGCGAGCGCGTGCATCGCGCCCAGGACAAGCGCCGTGAGCAGTGCCAGGGTGGCGAAGCCCGGGGTGAGCGCGTGCCGCGACACCAGGTCGGTGAGGGCCCGCGTCCAGCGGTCCGCGCCGCGCGGCAGCACACCGGCGGAGGCGGGGGCGTCCTCCTCCGCCGACAGCGCGGGGCCGCCCGGGGTCACCCGGAAGCCGGCCGCGCGTTCGTCGGCGGGTGAGGAGAGCAGGTCCATCGGGTACGCGGTGAGCCGGCGCGACACCGACTGCCCGGGCACGTCGGCGTCGTGGAGCGTCATACGGTCGCCGCGCGCGGTGATCTCCCGCCAGCCGGGCCCGGTGGCGACGTCCGCCGGACGGTAGTCCAGGGACGCCGGCTGCGTGGACGGCAGCCGCGCCGTCATCCGGCACTCGACGCGCAGCGTCGTCAGCCCGGCCTGCCCCGGCCGTACGGCCGCCGTGGCCCGGCGCACCGCCACCGGTTCGCGGCGCCCGCCGACGGACGCCCGCGCGCCCCTCGCGGCCGCCTCGCAGCGCGTCTTCGCCCAGTTCGCCAACTCGGCGCGGCCCAGAGCCCGGTCGCCGTCCCGGTCGATCGCGGGCACCGCCTGTGCCGCGGGGATCTCGGCGAGGTCCTCGACGTGATCGATCCGCAGCACACCGGGGGCGGCGACCAGGCCGTCGTAGCGGTTGACGGTGAAGTTGCCGAGCGGATGCGCCTGCGCGTGTTGCGCGGGCAGCAGCGCGAGGGCCGCTCCCGCCGCTGCCGCGGCCGCCGCGGCGGCCGTCCTGCGCCGGATCATGACGGGTCTCCTTCGATGCGGGCCAGCGCACGGCGGGCGGCCGGGGCTGCGGTGGGGGAGAAGCCGGGGTTGAGGCGGAGCGCCGCGGCCAGCGACGTCCTGGCCGCCCCGCGCTTGCCGAGGGCCGCCTCGATGACGCCGCGGTGGTAGAGGAAGGCGGCGTTGCGGTAGCCCGGCGCGGAGGAGCGCTCGGCGTACGGCAGGGCCTGGCGGTCGCGGCCGTTGACGTGCAGGGCCCAGGCGAGCGCGTCGGCGGTGTGGACGGTTGGCCGGCGTGACCATTCGGCCCGAGCCGCGCGCAGCGCCTCGGCGGCGTCCCCGTGGTCGGCGGCGACCAGCGCCGCGTCCAGGTCGGTGGCGACGCCGTTCGCCTTGGCGAGGGCGATCCAGGTGCGAGCCACCGTGTACTGCTGCCGCGCCCGCTTGTCCTGGCCTGCGGCCTCGTACAGCTCGCCCAGTCCGGCGAGTTGCGCGGGCAGCGGGTAGCGGTCGACGACCCGGCCCAGGTCGCGCAAGGCCCTCCCGCGGTCGCCGCGCGCCGCGTATGTGCGGCCGCGGCCCTCGAGCGCCGGCAGGTAGCCCGGGTCGGCCCGCAGCGCGGTGGCGAAGTGCCGCAGCGCCGCCGGGTAGCGGCCCTGGCTCCAGGCGAGCTGGCCCAGTGCCGTGGCGACGTAGGCCGTGTCGCCCGGGGTCGCGGCGGACTCCAGGGCGCGGGTCAGGATGCGGCGGGCACCGGCCGGGTCGCCGCGCAGTTCGTGGACGTAGGCCAGGCGGGTGAAGACCGGGATGCCGGGTCGCACCGCGTCGGCGTGCTCGGCGGCGCGCAGCGCCTCGTCGTAGCGGCCGAGTTCGACCAGGGCGTCGACCCGGACGGCGAGGGCGCGCTCGCCGTAGGGGTTCACCTTCAGCGCCCGGTCCGCCTCGGTGAGGGCGGTGCGGAAGTCGTGGCGGGCGGCGGCGAGTGCGGCACGCCCGGCGAGTGCGGCGTCGTTGTCGTGCGGGGCGATCCGCAGCGAGCGGCTGAAGGCCGCCTGCGCCTGCGGGTAGCGGGTGGGGTCGCCGCTGGTCCTGGCCTGCTCGACGTAGGCGGCGCCGAGCGCGGCCCACCCCGCGGCGTCCTTGGGCTGGGCCCGCAGATGCGTCTGCAGGGCCGCGATGCCGCCCGCGAGGTCGCCCTCGGCGAGGCGGTCCAGCGGGGCGTCGGCGGCGGGCGCCGCGTCCCGCGCGGAGTCCTGCGGGGCGGGGGACCCGCCGAGGACCAGTGCGCCCGCGGTGAGCGCCAGCGCGAGGCCGAGCACCAGCGCCGCGTACAGGACGGCGGCGCGAAGCCGGCCCAGGGCAGGTACGTCCATGGCTGCTGCCTTTCGGGATGACGGGGTGGAGCCCGGCCGGGGCGCTCGCGGTGCGCCCCGGCCGGGTGCCGCGCGGTGTGCTTCCCGCGGTGGCCTGAGGCCTGAGGCCGGAGGCCCGGCCTCAGGCGCGGCCGTGCGCCCGGCGGCCGGCGGGGCGGCGGCGCATCCGCCACCACAGCAGCGCGGCACCGATCAGCAGCACGCCCGCGCCGCCGGAGGCCGCGGAGGCGATCAGCACGGTGTCGTCGTCACCGCCGCCGGGAAGCAGGCCGCCCGCGTTGAGCTGTGTGATCCCGCCGGTCTGTGCCGAGTTGGTGGCCGGCTTGGCCAGCGGGCCGTCCGAACCGGAGGCCGGCAGGGCCACGTAGGGGAAGCTGGCGCCGAACGTCTGGTCGTTGGCGTTGACCGCGTCACCCAGGTCGTTCTTCGAGCCGACCAGTTCGCCCTCCACCACCTGCAGCGCGATGTCGACGACGTCGTCGCCGAGCCGGCGTCCGTTGGGGAAGCCGGCGGTGTCGCCGTCCAGGACGCCGAGCCGCTTGGGCTTGGCGGTCGGCGGGACGGCCGTGTTGAGCCGCAGCATCTCCGACGGGCGGACGCGCGGCGGCTGGTTGAGCTTCGGCACGCCCGTCAGGAACACCTGGACGAGGTCGTCGCGCGGGGTGGCCGGGGCCTTGATCTTGTAGATGCCCTCGATGAGCCCGGGCAGTTCGGGGTGCGTCACGTTCTTGAGGAACTGACCGTCGTTCCAGGGCGAGGACGCGTTGAACCGGTCCTTGTCCTTGAGCGGGTTGACCACCTCGTTCACCAGGGGCATGCCGAGGCGGGAGACCTGTGCCCAGTCGCCGTTCGCGGTCCGCCGCTGCGTGGTGGACCAGATACCGACCACCGGCTGCTTCGCCGACTGGCGGATCGCGGCCGTCGGGACCTGCAGGGCTATGGTGTTGACGTTGTAGCCCTTGAGGGTGTCGTCGCCGACCTCGGAGAGGTTGCCCCCGTAGAGCAGGTCGAAGACCCGCAGGTCCAGGAAGAACGGGTCGTCGGCCTGGCCGGCGAAGGCCGTGGTGCCGCGGCCGAGGTGCTTGACGGCCTGCTGGCGCAGCACGTTGTAGTCCGGCATCGAGGCCTTGCCGACGTTCGACGGCGCGACCGGTACGTCGTTCGCGACCTTGTAGCGGCCGGTGACCTGCTGGTTGTGCAGCCGGAACAGGTCGATGTCGTAGGTCTGGTAGAAGTTCAGGTCCGGGTCGTCGAGGCTGGTGACCGGGCCGGTGTTGTACAGGAACGTCTTCTCGTTGCGGAAGTGGTCCTGGAACGTCCACCGGTAGAGGTAGTCGCCCTGCGCGTCCCCGTCGTTGTCGATGTGGATGTCATACTGGGCGTCATCGGCGAACTTGTAGAAGTTCGGGCCGCCGGCCGGGTCCTCGAACGGGATCCAGTTCGCCACCAGCGTGGTGGTGTCCGGGCGGTCGGGGCTGACGAACGCGTAGACGTCCGTGGTGTCGTACTGCGGCTGCCCCGAGATCAGCGGCGCCTCCCGGTGGCTGGACGCCTGTGCCGTCCCCGGCTTCAGTCCGGTGACGCCCACGGCGGCGAGTCCCCCCGCGGCCAGTGCGCCCGTGGCCAGCAGGGCGATCGTGCGCGATCGCCCGAAACGGGCCCTGATCCTGCTCCTGCTGTGTGCGGTCATCGCTCGGTCCTTCGCGAGTCCGGCCCCTCCCCCTTGGAAGAGGTCCTGCGTGGGTTGTTCGGGGCCGGTCGGCTCGCGGATTGGCGGACCGGGAGGAATTTGTGTCACAGGGTTGTAACGTGATATGGGCCCGGCCGGACGTGCCGCGCACCGCGGAGGAAAGCGGGGCGACCCATGAGAGGTTCCGTGCACGAACTGGCCGCGGCGTACGCGCTCGACACCCTCGCGCCGCGGGAAGCACGCCGATTCGAGCGGCATTTGATGCGCTGCCACGCGTGCGCGGACCGCGTGCGGGAGCCGGCCGGGGACACCGTGCGGCTCGGCGCCGGGAGTCCGGCCTCGCCGTCGCCGCCCCCGATGGCGCCGCCCCCGATGGTGCCGCTGCCGGTGGACGACGCGCCGGACGGCCCGGAGGTCCCGGTGCCGCGGCGGTGGTGGGAGGCGTGGCGCCGGCCGTCCGCGACGCGCCTGGCCGCGGCGGGCGCAGGGGCCGCCCTCCTGGCCGGCTTGGTGCTGGGCGCCCTGCTGCTGCGGACCGCCGCACAACTGGACCGGGAGCGGGGGAACACGCGCGCGGTGAACGAGGTCCTGACCGCGGAGGACGCCCGCCCCGCCTACGCCAGCGACGACCGTGGACGAGGGGTGACCGCCGTGGTGTCACGGGACCTGCGCCGCGCCGTGGTGACGGTGCACGGGCTGCCGGGCCTGGAGGGACGCGAGGTCTACCAGCTGTGGCTGGTGAGCGAGCGCCCGACGTCCTACCGCTCCCTGGCGGTGCTGGGCGCCGATCCGGCGGCGGGCGGCACACCCGGGCCGTTCGTGGCCGACCGGTTGGACGAGTTGTCGTACGCGTTCACCGTGACGGTTGAGCCGAGTGGCGGATCCGTGGTGCCGACCTCGGATCCCGTGGTCCAACTTCCCCTGCTCGCGCTGGGGATCGGTTCATGACCGTCAACCCCCTTGACGCGAAGGTGAATCCGGGAACACGGATGCATAGGTGACGCTGCAGGACGATAGGGTTACCCTGCCCGGTGCCGGGTGCCCTCGAACGGGTGGGGAGTGTCATGGATCAGATAGCAATGCGGAGCAGGCCGCGAGTGCCTGCCGTCACGTGCGGGAGCAGCGCGTCCAGCGCGCGTCTCGACCGCCATCTCTCGGTGCTGGCCGGCCCTGCCGTGCCGCAGCGGGAGGCGGAGGAGGCCACGCTGCTGATGCGCGAGCTGACCTCGCGCGACCATGTGCGCGCGAACGCCAGCCGCGGTGCGCGTGTGTCGCTGTTCGCGCCGCTGCGGCGGCTGCGTCGTTCGCTCTTCGGCAGCCGCGGCTGACCGGAGGCGTTCTCGGCGTTCCTTCAGCGGACAGGCTCGGGCGCAGTGCACCGTCCCGGCACCGCGCCGCGTCATGCGGCGCGTCGGTGTGCTCCGTCCGGGCCTGTTGTCAAGTCGACTTGCGGTCACAGCAGGGCGAACTGCCCGTCCGGCCCCTCCTCGTGGTGATCCAGCACGGAGGCCGGACGGCGCGCCGTCTCGGACACCGGCAGGACGCGGGCCGCGCGCAACTCGGCGGCGCCGATCCGCGGGCCGGCCGCGACCCGGGCGGCAAGCGCGCGGCGTGACGGCCGCAACTCCGCCAGCAGGGTCAGCACACTGATCAGCTCCAGCAGTTCGGTCGTCCTGGCCCGCGGCCATGCGGCCGGCCGAATCGCGTCCAGGTCCTCCGCCGCCCCGTCGGGGATCCGCCGCCCGAACCAGGTCTCCAGCACCCGCGTCCCCCCGGCGTGGAACCCCCAGGCCGCCTCCGGCACCGGTGCCACCCGCCCGCTCCCCAGTACCAGCGCCGCTTCCCGCGGGTCGTACGACGGACCCTCCCGCGGCACGTCGGGCAGCGCCGCCCGGACATAGGGGCGCCGGCCGCCCGGCAGCCGGGGATGCCCCGCGGGGCGGTCCTCCGCCGGATCGGCGAAGCGGGTGCCGCGGGTGTGCAGCCACAGCAGACGGCGGCCCAGCGCGACGCCCTCCGCCCACAGGGCCGGATCGGCGGTGAGCGGGACCTCCACGGGCCAGCCGGTGGCGAGCGCGGCGATCCAGGCGAGCACGTCCTCCGCGCCGACCGGGGTGTCCAGCCGTCCGCGGAGGCGGTCCAGCAGACCCGGCGCGAGGTTGGGGTCCAGCCCGCCGGGGCGGCGGAACAGCGGCCGGATCCGGCCCGGCCGGCCGGCGGGGGAGTGGCCGTCGGGGAGCAGCGCGGAGAAGGCCAGCGGCGGCCCCGGGAGCTGCGGCAGGCGCGCCAACTCCACCGTGTACAGCTGCCGGTCCTCGTCGGCGACCCGCCACAACTCGGGGCGGGCCGCGTCGATCAGCCGCTGGTCGGGGATGAGCCACTGCTGGTCGTACGGGCCGTGCAGCACCCGCACCGGCTCCGCGCACGGGCCCTCCTCCCGCTCCAGCCGGGTGGTGGGCGCGGGGTGGCCCGGCAGTTGGGCGACGGCCGTGTGCGGGGTGCGTGCCCGGGTCGGGTGGAACAGCCGCTCGCGCTCGGTGCCCCTGGTCTTCACCAGCCGGTCCCAACGCGCGGTGAGGGTCGCCGCCTCGGGTGCCATGACCCAGCTCCGCCCCAGGCGCAGGGGCGGGACGGACCACGGCATCAGGTCGGCCAGCGTCGGCGCTTCATCGCTCACTGTGGGCATGCTACTGAGGCCCCTCAGGGTGCCTCCATGGTCACGGTGAAGGAGAAGCGGTCGCCCCGGTAGTGGATGCGCACCACGTCGACCACGCGGCCGGTGTCGTCGTAGGTCACCCCCGTGTAGTGCAGGATCGGGCTGAGCAGCGGCACCTGCAGCAGCCGGGCGGTGCCCGGGTCGGCCAGCCGTGCCTCGACGGTGTCGGTGATGCGGCTGATCCGCACCCCGAGGGCGTCCCGCAGCACCTTCGTCATCGGCCAGCGCGCCAGGTCCGCGAGGTCGATGCGGGCCGCCAGCTCCGGCAGGACGAAGTTCTCCGCCCAGTTGGTCGGCTCCCCCGACTCGTCGCAGCGCAGCCGGCGGTAGGCGATCGTCTCGGCCGGCGCGGGGAAGTACTCCGCGTACTCCGGTGGCACGGGCGCCGGGCCGTGGCCGAGCACACTGGTGCGGTCCCCGGACTGCTGGGCGACGATCGCGTCGACCGAACCCAGCAGCCGCACCGGCGCCCCGCGCAGCGCGGCCGGTTCGATGAAGGTGCCGCGCCGCCGGTGGCGGCTGATCAGACCCTCCTCCTCCAGCTCCTTCAGCGCCTGCCGCATCGTGAGCACGCTGACGCCGTAGTGTTCGGCCAGTGCGTCCTCGGTCGGCAGCCGCAGCGGGGCGTCCGGACGGCGGCCGAGTATCGAGGCGCGCAGGGACTGCGAGACCTGGTACCACAAGGGGAGTTTGCGGTTCAGGACCAGCGAGTCGGGTGCGAAGGTGCTGCTCGGGCTCGTCGTCATGGCCGGAAGTGTCGCTCAAGCCCCCGCCACACGCCGTCGTAATCCCGCTGCAGGTGCTCAGCCTCCAGCGCCTCCCGCGTCGGCACCACCGGCCAGCGCGTCTCGAACATGAAGGCCAGCCCGTCGTCCACCTTCTGCGGGACCAGTTCGGCGGTGCTCGCCCTGTCGAAGGTCGTCCGGTCCGGGCCGTGCGCCGACATCATGTTGTGCAGCGATGCCCCGCCGGGGACGAAGCCCTCCGCCTTGGCGTCGTACGCGCCCTCGATGAGCCCCATGAACTCGCTCATCACGTTCCGGTGGAAGTACGGCGGGCGGAAGGTGTCCTCGCCGACCAGCCAGCGCGGTGCGAAGACCACGAGGTCGGCGTTGGCCAGGCCCGGAGTGTCGGAGGGCGAGGTCAGCACGGTGTAGATCGACGGGTCGGGGTGGTCGTAGCTGACCGAGCCGAGCACGTTGAAGCGCCGCAGGTCGTACACGTACGGCACCAGGTTGCCGTGCCAGCCGACGACGTCGAGGGGGGAGTGGCCGTACTCGGCGGCCCACAGGTTGCCGCCGAACTTGTTCACCACCTCCACCGGCTCCTCGCGGTCCTCGTACGCCGCCACCGGAGCCATGAAGTCCCGCGCGTTGGCAAGACCGTTGGCGCCGATCGGGCCGAGGTCGGGCAGCTGGAAGTGCTGGCCGTAGTTCTCGCAGACGTAGCCGCGCGCCTCGCCGTCCGGCAGCTCGACCCGGAAGCGCACCCCGCGCGGGACCAGCGCGACGTGGCCCGGCCCGGCGGCCAGGACGCCCAGTTCGGTACGGAGCAGCAGCCGGCCGCGCTCCGGCACGATCAGCAGCTCGCCGTCGGAGGAGGAGAACACCCGGCTGTCCATGGAGCGGTTGGCCGCGTACCAGTGGATGCCGATGCCCTCGCGGCGCAGCACGTCCCCGTTGCCGCCGACGGTGACCAGGCCGTCCACGAAGTCGGCCGGCTCCTGCGGGAGCGGCAGCGGGCTCCAGCGCAGCCGGTTGGGATCGGGCTCGGCCTCAGTGAAGGGCGCGCTGCGCAGCCGCCCGTTGGGAATGCGGCGGAACGGCGGATGGGCCGCCGAGGGACGGATGCGGTACAGCCACGAGCGGCGGTTGTGATGCCGCGGCTCGGTGAAGGCGGTGCCGCTCAGCTGCTCCGCGTACAGGCCGAGCGGGGCGCGCTGTGGCGAGTTGCGGCCGGCCGGAACCGCTCCGGGGACCGCCTCGCTCGTGTGCTCGTTGCCGAAGCCGGGGAGGTAGGCGAGGTCCTTGCCGTCCTGGATCTGCGTGCTGGCGATCTCTGTGCTGGTCACGATTCCTATGGTTGTCCATAGGAATCAACCCCGCAAGGGACCGACGGGTCCCTGTGGAAAACCGGCATGATGGATCTCGTGCACAGCAGCGGCAACGGTCTCCGGCGCGTACCCGTCCAGCAGCGCAGCGCCGAACGCTTCGCCAGGATCCTCGACGCGGCAGCGGCGATCATCGACGAGAGCGGATACGAGGAACTGAGCACGCGTGACGTGGCCGACCGCGCGGGTGTGCCGATCGGCTCGGTCTACCGCTTCTTCTCCAACAAGCGCGCCATGGCCGACGCCCTTGCCCGCCGCAACCTCGACAAGTATCTCGCCGGGGTCACTGACCGCCTCGACGCCCTCGGCGCGGCCCGCGGCGGCGCCGAGGACTGGCGCCGCCTGATCGACGTCGTCGTCGACCAGTACGTCGCCATGCGGCGCACCGTGCCCGGCTTCGCCCTCGTCAGCTTCGCCGGCCCGGCCCCCGGACCAGCCGTGAACGACCTGGCCAACCACCTCGTCGCCGACCGGCTCCGCGCCCTGCTCATCGCCCCGCTCGGTGCCGCGGGCGTGGCCGTGACCGACGACCGGCGGCTGCGGACGGCCTTCGTGGTGGGCGTGGAGGCCGCCGACGCCCTGCTCAAGATGGCCTTCCGCGCGGATCCGCAGGGCGAGGCCGCGCTCATCGCCGAGACGAAGGTGCTGCTCCGCGCCTATCTGGCCAGGGTGCTGGAGCCGTAGCCCGCGAGCGTCGTCCTCGTGAGTGCTATCCCGACATGCATACCGGTCGGTATGGTGGCCGCACACGAGGAAGCGCCCTGCCCCGGGAGGCCCGATGGCCAGCAGTCGTACCGCCCTGCGTATCTGTCCGCTGTGCGAGGCCACGTGCGGACTGACCCTGACCATCGACGCGGACCGGGTCACCGGCGCCCGCGGCGACCGCGAGGACGTCTTCAGCGCGGGCTTCATCTGCCCCAAGGGCGCCGCCTTCGGCCAGGTCGACGGCGACCCCGACCGGCTCACCCGGCCGCTCGTGCGCCGCGACGGCGTGCTCACCGAGGCCACCTGGGCCGGGGCGTACGCCGCGGTAGCCGAGGGCTTCGACCGCCTCCGCGCGACCCACGGCACCGCGGCGGCCGGCGTCTACCTGGGCAACCCCAACGTGCACACCATCGCCGGCGGCCTCTACCCGCCGATGATCATCCGAGCCCTCGGCACCCGGGCGCTGTTCTCGGCCAGCACCCTGGACCAGATGCCCAAGCAGGCCGCGTGCGGCCACCTCTACGGGGACGCGCTCGCCGTCCCCGTGCCCGACCTGGACCGCACCGACCACCTGGTCGTCATCGGCGGCAACCCCATGGTGTCCAACGGCAGCCTCGCCACCGCCGCCGACTTCCCCGGCAAGCTCAAGGCGCTGCGCCGCCGCGGCGGCAGACTCACCGTCATCGACCCCAAGCGCACCCGCACCGCCGAACTCGCCGACCTCCACATCGCCCCACGGCCCGGCACCGACGCCGCGCTGCTCTTCGCCGTCGTCCACGTGCTGTTCGAGGAGGGGCTCACCCGCCTCGGCAACCTCCAAGGGCACGTCACCGGCGTCGACGAGGTCCGCGCACTGGCCCGCGACTTCACCCCCGAGACCGTCGCCCCGTACTGCGACGTACCCGCCGAGCGCGTCCGCACCCTCGCCCGCGACCTGGCCGCCGCCCCCAGCGCCGCCGTCTACGGGCGCCTGGGCAGCACCGCCGTACGCTTCGGCACCCTCGCCAGCTGGCTGATCGACGTCCTCAACATCCTCACCGGCAACCTCGACCGGCCCGGCGGCGCGATGTTCCCGCTGCCGGCCACCGCGCGCGCCCCCCGCCCCGCCGGGCCCGGCCGCGGCTTCACCACCGGCCGCTGGCACAGCCGGGTCTCCGGCCACCCCGAGGTCGCCTCCGAACTGCCCGCCGCCGCACTCGCCGAGGAGATCGACACACCCGGCGAAGGGCGGATCCGCGCCCTGGTCACCATCGCCGGCAACCCCGTGCTGTCCGCCCCCGACGGCGCACGGCTCGACCGCGCCCTGGCGGGACTGGACTTCATGGTCAGCGTGGACCCGTACCTCAACGAGACCACCCGCCACGCGGACGTCCTCCTGCCGCCGCCCCCGCCCTCCCGCAGCGCCCACTACGACTTCGCGTTCGGCAACTTCGCCGTGCGCAACAACGCTCGCTACAGCCCGCCCGCGATCCCCCTGGAGGAGGGCAGGCCCGGCGAGCCGGAGATCCTCGCCCGGCTCGTGCTCCTGCTCGGCGGCTTCGGCCCGGACGCCGACCCCGCGCTCGTCGACGAGCAAGCCGTCACCCACCGCCTGGCCAAGGAGACCGCCGACCCGCACTCCGCGGTCCACGGCCGCGACCCCGCCGAACTGGCCGCCGCGCTCACCGGAGGCACCGGCTACGAGCGCCGGCTCGACATGATGCTGCGACTCGGCCCGTACGGCGACGGCTTCGGCGCCGACCCCGAAGGGCTGAGCCTGCGCCGGCTCCTGGACCGGCCGCACGGGATCGACCTCGGCCCGCTGCGCCCGCGCGTCCCCGAGGTGCTGCGCACCGCCTCCGGCACGATCGAACTGGCGCCCGCGCCGCTCACCGCCGACGTGCCCCGGCTGCTGGCCGCGGTCGGCGACCGGTCCAGGGACGGACTGGTCCTCATCGGCCGCCGCCACCTGCGCTCCAACAACAGCTGGATGCACAACGTGCCCGCGCTCACCGGCGGGAGCAACCGCTGCACCCTCCAAGTGCACCCCGAGGACGCCACCCGGCTCGGCCTCACCGACGCGGCACCGGCCCGGATCAAGGGCGACGGCGGTGAGATCGAGGCCCCGGTCGAGGTCACGGACGCGATGCGGCCCGGCGTGGTGAGCCTGCCGCACGGCTGGGGCCACGACCGCGCGGGCACCCGGCTGACGGTCGCGGCCCGTGAACCGGGGGCCAACCTCAACCAGTTGCTCGACGGGACCCTGCTCGACCCGCTGTCGGGCACGGCCGTCCTCAACGGATTCCCCGTCCAGGTCGCACCGGCGTGATCCACCGCACGGGGTACCGTCCTGGAATCGGAAAACTATCGGCGCTAGTTTGGGCATGTCACGCCAGGTGCCACGCCAGGTGCCACGCCAGGTCCGCCCGGGAGGACAAGGGATGAAGCCGCACGACGGGATGTACATCGACGGCGACTGGCGGCCCGCCGCCGGCACGGAGACGATCGACGTCGTCAACCCCGCCGACGAGCAGGTGTTCGCCACCGTGCCCGCCGGTACCGCCGCCGACGTCGACGCCGCGGTCCGCGCCGCCCGCGCGGCCTTCCGCGGCTGGGCGGCAACCCCGCCCGCCGAGCGCGCCGCACGCATCGCCGCGCTGCGCGACGCCCTCGCCGCCCGCCGCGACGAGATCGCCGAGACCGTCACCGCCGAACTGGGCGCGCCGCTGCCGTTCAGCCAGGCGGTCCACGCGGGGCTCCCGATCGCGGTCGCGGGCTCGTACGCCGAACTCGCCGCCACCCACCCCTTCGAGGAGCGGATCGGCAACTCCACGGTCCTGCACGAGCCTGTCGGCGTGGTCGGCGCGATCACCCCCTGGAACTACCCGCTCCACCAGATCGTCGCCAAGGTCGCCCCCGCGCTCGCCGCCGGCTGCACGGTCGTCCTCAAGCCCGCCGAGGACACCCCGCTGGTCGCCCAGCTCTTCGCCGAGACCGTCCACGAAGCGGGCCTGCCCGCAGGCGTGTTCAACCTCGTCACCGGCCTCGGTCCGGTCGCCGGACAGGCCCTGGCCGCCCACGAGGACGTCGACCTGGTCTCGTTCACCGGATCCACCGCCGTCGGCCGGCAGATCGCCGCGACCGCGGGCGCCGCGGTCAAGCGCGTCGCCCTGGAGCTCGGCGGCAAGTCGGCCAACGTCATCCTCCCGGGCGCGGACCTCGCCAAGGCCGTGGGCGTCGGCGTCGCCAACGTCATGTCCAACACGGGTCAGACGTGCAGCGCCTGGACCCGCATGCTCGTCCACCGCGACCGGTACGAGGAGGCGGTGGCCCTCGCCGCGACGGCCGCCGCCAAGTACGTGCCCGGCGAGCGCATCGGCCCCGTCGTCAACGCCAAGCAGCACGAACGTGTGCGCGGCTACATCGCCAAGGGCGTCGAGGAGGGCGCCCGCCTCGTCGCCGGCGGCACCGACGCCCCGCGGGAGCGTGGCTACTGGGTCAGCCCCACCGTCTTCGCCGACGTGACCCCGCAGATGACGATCGCCCAGGAGGAGATCTTCGGCCCCGTCCTGTCGATCCTGGCCTACGAGGACGAGGAGGACGCGCTGCGCATCGCCAACGGCACCGTCTACGGTCTCGCCGGGGCGGTCTGGGCGGGCGACGAGGCGGCGGCCGTCGCCTTCGCCCGGCGCATGGACACCGGCCAGGTCGACATCAACGGCGGCCGCTTCAATCCACTGGCGCCGTTCGGCGGGTACAAGCAGTCCGGGGTCGGGCGCGAGCTCGGCCCGCACGGCCTCACCGAGTACCTCCAGACCAAGTCCCTCCAGTTCTGACCGCTACCGCCACCGCCCTGAGTGCAGGAGAAGACACCGTGGTCCGCGCCGCCGTACTGCCCGCCGTCAACGCGCCCCTGACCCTCGCCGGGATCGACCTGCCCGAACCCGGGCCGGGCCAGGTACGGGTGAAGCTCGCCGCGGCCGGGGTGTGCCACTCCGACCTGTCCCTGTCCAACGGGACGCTGCGGCAGCCCGCGCCCGCCGTTCTCGGGCACGAGGGCGCGGGCACCGTCGTCTCGGTCGGCGAGGGGGTCGCGGACGTGGCGCCGGGTGACCGTGTCGTCCTCAACTGGGCGCCATCCTGCGGCGTCTGCCACTACTGCGGGCTCGGCGAGCCGTGGCTGTGCGCCGGCGCGGGCGCGGCGGCTGGTGTGCCGTACGCGAAGCTCGCGGGCGGCGGGGCCGAGCTCTACCCGGGGCTCGGGACGGCCGCGTTCGCCGAGGAGACCGTGGTCGCGGCGGGCGCGGTGCTGCCCCTCCCCGACGGGGTCCCGCTCGTCGAGGCCGCGCTCCTCGGGTGCGCCGTGCTCACCGGCTACGGGGCGGTCCACCACAGCGCCGCGGTGCGCCCGGGTGAGTCCGTGGCCGTCTTCGGCGTCGGGGGGGTCGGCCTCGCCGTCCTCCAGGCCGCCCGCATCGCGGGGGCGGGCACCGTGGTGGCCGTCGACGTCTCCCCGGAGAAGGAGGCCCTGGCGCGGGCCGCGGGCGCCACGGAGTTCCTCCTCGCGGGGGAGGACGTCGCCAAGCGGATCCGGGCGCTGACCGGCGGGCACGGGGCGGACGTCGCCATCGAGTGCGTCGGGCGCGGCGAGACGATCCGCTCCGCGTGGTCCTCGACACGGCGTGGTGGCCGCACGACGGTGGTCGGTATCGGCGGGAAGGGGGATCTGGTCTCCTTCTCCGCGCTGGAGCTCTTCCACTTCGGCCGGACGCTCTCCGGGTGCGTGTACGGCAACAGCGACCCGGCGAGGGACCTGCCGGTGCTGGCGGAGCACGTGCGGGCCGGGCGGCTCGACCTGTCGGCGATGGTCACGGAGCGGATCGGGCTGGAGGGGATCCCGGGGGCGTTCGAGGGGATGCTTCGGGGGAGGGGCGGGAGGGCCCTGGTCGTCTTCTGACGGCGGGTCGCCGTGTCCGGGTTGCTTGTCCCTGCGGCGGGCATCCCCCGCCTTCCCTCCCCCAGCCTTCGGCCGGGGAGCCCCCCATCCGGCGCGGCTGGTCGCCGCCTCGCGGGGTGCGTTGGGCGGGCCGGGGCCTGCGGGGCCGGGCGTTCCGGACCGCACCCGCGTTCGCCGCCGCCCCCGTGGGCGACGACACCGGGGCGCACTCGACACTGCTCCGCACCGACGACATGAGCCAGGCGGAGCCGGTGGCCGGATACGGACCGACCACGCCCACTGGGGTTCGGGCCACGGCGGCGACTGGCGTACGCGTTCCGTCTGCTTCGCCGTCCCCTGCGAGCGGTGACCCGGATCCTCAGGAGTCGGTGTGGCCCAGCGCGGCGAACTGCACCGCGAGCCCGTCGACGAGGGCGCGCAGCCCCGTCTCGAAGGCGCCCTCGTCCACCCGCTGCTGCCGTTCCGCGAGCAGGTGGGCCTGCCCGAGGTGCGGATAGTCCGCCGGGTCGTACGCCGAGGGGTCGTCGACGAACCCCCGCGCGAAGGACCCCAGCGCTGACCCGGCCACGAAGTACCGCATGAGCGCGCCCACGCGGGTGGCGTGGGCCGGGGGCCAGCCGGCGGCGGTCATGCCGCCGAAGACCGCGTCGGCCATGCGCAGGCCGGCCGGGCGGCGGCCCGGGCCCTGGGCGAGGAAGGGGACGATCCGGGGGTGGGCCGCGAGGGCGGCGCGGTAGGAGCGGGCCCAGGTCACGAGGGCGTCCCGCCAGTCGCGGACGTCGTCGAACATGGAGAGGTCGACCTCGCCGACGACCGCGTCGGCGACCGCGTCGAGGATCTCGTCCTTGGTCGTGAAGTGGTTGTAGAGGCTCGGCCCGCTGACGCCGAGCTCCGCCGCGAGGCGGCGCGTGGAGACGGCCTGCAGGCCCTCCGCGTCCACGAGCGCGAGTGCCGTGGCGACGATGCGTTCGCGGCTGAGCAGGGGCTTGCGGGGTCGGGCCATGCGGCACATAGTAGAGGCTGCCCCCAGGAAACTAGCAGTGATAATTTAAAGTCGAACCGAGGTGCGCCGTGAATCTTGAGCTGTCCGAGGAGCAGGCCGCGGTCCGCGCGCTGGCCGCCGAGTTCACCGAGCGCGAGATCGCGCCCCACGCGGCCGCGTGGGACCGGGCCGAGAGCGTGGACCGGGGCATCGTCAAGAAGCTGGGCGCCGTGGGGTTCCTGGGGCTGACCATCCCGGAGGAATACGGCGGCTCGGGCGGCGACCACCTGGCGTACTGCCTGGTCACCGAGGAACTGGGCCGCGGCGACTCCTCGGTGCGCGGCATCGTCTCCGTATCGCTCGGGCTGGTGGCGAAGTCCGTCGCCCACTGGGGGACGCGGGAGCAGAAGCGGCAGTGGCTGCCCCGGCTGGCCTCCGGCGAGACGGTGGGCTGCTTCGGGCTGACCGAGCCCGGCACCGGGTCGGACGCCGGCAACCTGACCACGCGTGCCCGGCGCGAGGGCGGTGACTACGTGATCAACGGCGCCAAGATGTTCATCACGAACGGCACCTGGGCGGACGTCGTCCTGCTCTTCGCCCGCACCAACGACGTCCCCGGCCACAAGGGCGTCAGCGCCTTCCTCGTGCCCACCGGCACCCCCGGCCTCACCCGGCACGAGGTGCACGGGAAGCTGGGGCTGCGCGGACAGGCCACGGCGGAGCTCGTGCTGGAGGACGTGCGCGTGCCGGCCTCGTCGATGCTCGGGCCCGAGGGCAAGGGCTTCTCGGTGGCGATGTCCGCCCTGGCCAAGGGCCGCATGTCGGTCGCCGCCGGGTGCGTCGGCATCGCGCAGGCGGCCCTGGACGCCGCCGTGGGCTACGCCAAGGAGCGCGAGCAGTTCGGCAGGCCGATCGCCGCGCACCAGCTGGTGCAGGAGCTGCTCGCGGACATCGCGCTGGACGTCGACGCGGCCCGGCTGCTGACCTGGCGGGTCGCCGACCTCATCGACCGCGGCCTGCCCTTCGCGGCGGAGTCGTCCAAGGCGAAGCTCTTCGCCAGTGAGGCGGCGGTGCGCTGCGCAAGCAACGCGCTGCAGGTCTTCGGCGGCTACGGCTACATCGACGAGTACCCGGTGGGCAAGCTGCTGCGGGACGCCCGCGTGATGACCCTCTACGAGGGGACCAGCCAGATCCAGAAACTGCTGATCGGCCGGGAGCTGACGGGGATCGCCGCCTTCTGACGGCGCCGGCCGGCGCCGACCGACCGCTCGGTATCTAAGCGCTTGCTCAGCATCCATGTAGGGTGTCCGCCATGGACGTGGAGGCGGAGCAGTCGGAGCGGACCGAGGCGTGGAGCGGCATCACCCCCGACGCCGCCAGGCGGCTGGTGATCGCCGCGGTCGAGGCGTTCGCGGAACGCGGCTACCACGCGACGACCACGCGCGACATCGCGGGCCGGGCCGGCATGAGCCCCGCGGCGCTCTACATCCACTACAAGACCAAGGAGGAGCTGCTCTACCAGATCAGCGTGGTGGGGCACCGGCTCTCCCTCGGGCTGCTCCAGGACGCCGCGAACGGCGCGGGTGGCCCCGCCGACCGCCTGGCCGCGGCCGTGCGCTCCTTCGTCCGCTGGCACGCGGAGCACCACACCACGGGCCGCGTCGTGCAGTACGAGCTCGGCGCGCTCGGCCCCGAGCACTACGGCGAGGTGGTGGAGCTGCGCCGGGAGAGCGAGGCCGCGGTCCGCTCGGTGATCCACGACGGCGTGCGGGCAGGGGAGTTCGACGTGCCGGACGTCTCCGGGACCACCGTCGCGCTGCTCTCGCTCTGCATCGACGTGGCCCGCTGGTTCAACCCCGGCGGGCGCCGGACGCCGGACGAGATCGGCGCGCTGTACGCCGATCTCGCCCTGCGCATGGTCGGGTACGCGCCTCGTCAGAGGTAGAAGCGGACGACCGTCTCGGCCACGCACACCGGCTTGTCGCCGCCCTCCCGCTCCACGGTGATCGCCACGACGAGCTGGGCGCCGCCGGGCACCTCGCTCACCTCGGCGATCCGGCCGGTGGCCCGCAGGCGGGAGCCGACCGGCACGGGGGAGGGGAAACGGACCTTGTTGACCCCGTAGTTGACGCCCATCTTCACGCCCTCGACCCGCAGCAGTTCCGGGGTGAAGGACGGGATCAGCGACAGCGTCAGGTAGCCGTGCGCGATGGTGGTGCCGAAGGGGCCCTGGGCCGCCTTCTCCGGATCCACGTGGATCCACTGGTGGTCCCCGGTGGCGTCCGCGAACAGGTCGATCCGCTTCTGGTCGACCTCCAGCCAGCCGGTCGTGCCGAGGTCCTCCCCGATGGCGGCCTTCAGTTCGCCGACCGAGGTGAAGATCCTGGGCTGTCCCATGTCATGCCTCCCGTACTGTCCAAGCGCTTGCTCAGCATGGTCTTCGCGGACGACCCCTGTCAACGCCCCGCAACCGGCGCGTATCAACGGCCGCAAGTCCGGTTTGTGACTATCTTTCATCTCCGTATGCCCCTGTTCGCGCTGGTGGAGGAGACGGAAGTGGCCGAGGCCCCCACGGAGACCAGCCCGCCCGACTGGCACACGCTGGAGGTCCGGAACGGCGGCGGCACCCCCTCCCCGGCGGCCACCCGCACCGTCCTGCTGCGTCCCGCGACCTGGCCACAGACCTGGCTCGCCCTCGCCGTCTACTGGCTCGCCAGCCGGGTGGTCATGCTGGCCCTGCTGCGCAGCGGGCAGGGCGACATCGCCCGCGAGGTGCACTTCCTCTACCGCCAGTGGAGCGAGGGCTTCGCGCACGGGACCTTCCCCGTCGGCGACGTGACCTGGCAGTACCCGCCGGGCGCCGCGCTGGTGATGCTCGTACCGGCGGTGCTGCCCGGGCTCAGCTACTTCCAGGGCTTCGTCCTGCTGTCGCTCGCCGCCGACGCCGTCGTCCTGCTCCTCCTCCTGCGGGCCGGGACCGGCCGGCCCGGACGCAGCACGGCCGGTGCGTGGCTGTGGGCGCTCGCCCTGCCGCTGCTGATGCACCTGCCCTACGCCCGGTACGACCTGATGGTCACCGTCGTCGCCGTCGGCGCGCTGCTCGCGCTGCCCGCACGGCCGCGGCTCGGCGGCGCGCTCGCCGGGCTCGCCGCCCTGATCAAACTCTGGCCCGTGCTGACGGTGCTCGGCACCCCGCGCGGCCGGACCACCCGGCAGACCTGGACCGCGCTCGCCGTCTCCGCCGGGGGGCTGCTGCTGGTGCTGTGCACCGTGTTCCGCGGCGCACTCGGTTTCCTGTCCGCCCAGCACCACCGCGGGGTCGAGATCGAGTCCCTCGGCGGGACCTTCCTGCACGTCGCCGAGATGTTCGGCTGGCCGGGGCGGGTGGTCGCGCACTACGGGTCGCTTGAGTTCACCGGCCCGTACGTCGCCGAGATCACCACCGCCTCCCTGCTGCTCACCGGGACCGCCCTGCTGTGGCTGCTGATGTGGCGTGTGAAAGCGGCCCGTTGGACCCCGGCCACACCGTACGACGCGGCGCTGACCGCGGTGCTCCTCTTCACCGTCACCAGCAGGGTCATCAGCCCGCAGTACCTGATCTGGCTGATCGGCCTCGGCGCGGTCTGCCTGACCATGCGGCAGACCACCCAGCGGCCGGTCGCCGCGCTGGTGCTGCTCGCCACCGCCGTCACCACGGTCGACTACCCGCTCTTCTTCGCGGACGTCACGGCCGTCACCTGGCAGGGCGCCGTCATCGTCGCCGTCCGCAACGCGCTGCTGGTCGCCGCCGCGCTCGTCTCCTGTGTACGGCTGTGGCGCACGAGCGTCCCGCATCGCAAGCGGCTCGCCGAGCTCCCGTAGATCCGGTCAGGATCCCGGGGGGAGCACCGCGAACCGACCGTCGGCCAGCCCCGCCGCGCCCCGCCCCGGCTACCAGATCGCGGGCCTGCGGCCGGCCCACGGCCGGGCCGACTCCAACTGCGCCGACAGCGAGATGAGCGTGGCCTCGTCCCCGTAGCGGCCGCCGAACATCACACCGATCGGCAGCCCCTCCTCCGTCCAGTGCAGCGGCACGCTCACCGCCGGCTGGCCCGTGGCGTTGAAGATCGGCGTGAACGGCGTGTAGCCGGCCAGCCCCGCGAACTCCGCGGCCGGGTCATCGTCGTCGCGCAGGCCCGCGCTCCCGACGAACGCCGGGGGCTGGGCCAGCGTCGGGGTCAGTACCAGGTCGTACGAGGAGAGCAGCGCGTCCGCGATCAGCTGCCCCAGCGCCCGGAACGCGTACAGCGACGCCGCGAAGCCGGGGCCGCTCACCTTGCCGCCCTCGGCGCGCAGGTGCCGCGTGAGCGGCATCAGCAGCTCCTCCTGCTCCGGCGCCACCGGGTAGATGGTGGCCATCACGCCCCACACCCGGGTGAAGGCGTCCAGGATCGCGCCGTCGACGGGCAGGTCCACCTCGTCCACCTGGTGGCCCAGTTCACGCAGCAGGTCCGCGGTGCCGTCGTACGCGGCACGGCAGTCCGGGTGCAGTTCGACCCCGGGCACGGGCGGTCGGGGCAGCCCGACCACACGCAGGCTTCCCGGCTCGCGGGAGACGTACGAGGAGAAGGTCTCACCCGGCGGCAGTGAGGGGGCGCTGTACGGGTCGCCCGGCATCGGGCCCGCCAACACGTCGAGCAGGGCCGCCGCGTCCGCGACCGTACGGGCGATCGGGCCGCTGCCGCTCAGGCCGCTCACGTCGTGCTGCACCGGGCCCGCGCTCACCCTTCCGCGGCTCGGCTTGATGCCGAACAGGCCGCAGACGGAGGAGGGGATGCGGATCGAACCGCCGCCGTCGCTGCCCTGCGCGAGGGGGGCCAGCCCCCCGGCGACCGCGGCCGCCGCGCCGCCGCTGGAGCCGCCGGCGGACCGCTCCAGGTCCCACGGGGTGCGGGCGGGCGGGGCCAGCTTGTTCTCGGTGTAGCAGGGCAGCCCGAACTCCGGGGTGTTGGTCTTGCCCAGCAGGACCGTGCCGGCCGCGCGCAGTCTGGCGGCGACGTGGTCGTCGACGTCCGGCACGTGGTCGGCGTACGCCTGCGAGCCCAGGGTGCAGCGCACGCCGGCCACGAAGTTGAGGTCCTTCACGGGCACCGGGACGCCGTGCAGGGCCGACAGCTCCCCCTGCCGGTCCCCGCGGCGCGCCGCGAGTGCCTCCGACTCCGCGTCGGCGGCCTGCTTGCGGGCGATCTCCGGGGTGACGGTGATGAACGCCCCGAGGGTGTCGTTGTGCCGGTCGACGCGGTCCAGATAGTGCTCGGCGAGCTCCGTAGGGGAGACCTCCCCGGCCCTGATCGCCTTCCCCTGCTCCAGCGCCGTCAGATCGTGCAACTCCGCCATGTGCCGGTCCCGTCCTGTCCGCGCGAGGTGGTTGCCTGGGGTGGCATCGTCGCACCACGGCGCCATGGGTGTCAGTACCGCGGGGTACGTGTGTGCGGCCGGTCGTCGTGTGCGGCGCCGTTGTGGTCGCGGTGCGGGTTTCTCCCCCGCCCTCCGATCGCCCGGCGCGGTTGGTGCGGGGCTTGCGCGTGCGTGTGGGTGGGCCGGGGTAGGGGCCGCCGGGGCTGCGCGGCGTTCCGGACCCCATATGTGCATGGCGGGCCGCACTTGTTGTGCCGTCTGTGCCGCACAACACATACACGTCAGCGTCCGGAACGCCCACCCACCCCCAGCTTCGGCCGGGGGTGCCCCCACCTCCCCCGCCCCCTCCGACGGTTCCGCGACCAACGGCCGGTGGAGGGTCAGAAGGCGGTCCGGGCTGCCGCAAGTGCCCTACTCACCTCCTACCGGCGAAGGAGTGTCGCGGAGTGCCCTCGCAGGGGACGAGCGGGGAACCCGGCGCCGAATGACGTGGACGCGAACCGCGAGCCCCGAGGTCGGGGCACCCCGGCCGAAGGCTGGGGGAGTGCCCCGGCGCGGCACCGACCCCGCGACGACCGTGCGAGGCGGTCACTGACCGCGCCGGGCAATCGGGCGGGAGGACGGGGAGAACCACAACATCAACCACTACGCGTCCGCACACGGCAACGGGCCGCAAGCGCGGACACCGCCCGCAGGCTCACCCCGAGGGGACGAGTGCGCCGCGCGCCTCCGCCAGGGCGGCCTCGCAGAGAACCGGCACCGGCACCACGATCCCGCACCGCCCGCACACGGGCCCCGCCCCGGGGTAGTGGTTGAGCCCGTTCCGCCACCGCAGCCGCTCCTCGCCGCAGACCGGGCACCCCGCCCCCGGCCCCGCGTCGATCGCCGCGATGATGCGCCGCAGTACGTCCGCCAGCCGGTCGTCCGGGTGGATGCGGGGGTTCTCGCACCAGGCGACACCGTTGCCGCCCCACGTGCGCCGGTGCCAGTCGTCGAGCGCGCCGGGCTGCCGGATGCCGTAGAACTTCTCCTCCTTGCGGCGCGCCGCGAACTCCCGCTCATAGGTGAGCCAGACCGCCCGCGCCTCCTCCAGTTCCGCGAGCGCCGTGACGAGCCGGACCGGGTCCGGCTCGCGGTCGTCGGGCGCGATCCCCGCGCCCGTGCACAGGTGGTCCCAGGTCGCGCGGTGCCCGTAGGGCGCGAAGCGCTCCAGGCACCTGCGCAGGTAGGTGCGGCGCTGGGTGGGGGAGCGCCGGGGATCGCGCACCTGTCTGGCGAGGCTCCGGAATCCGGCCATGGTGTGCCACCTCCGTCGTCGGTGTCGCATCGCTTTCGAATGGACGTAACGGACGGCGTTCCGGATCCGTCCCCGGGGTGGCGGGTTCCAGCCGGGATGGCGTAGCTGAAACGTGACGCATGTTCACCTTACTCGGCGGTCATATTTCGAAGTAACCTGCGTCACACCGCGCTTCGGGAGGAGTCGTCATGCGATCCAGATTTGACAGGTTCAGAACAAGATTCAGAACGACCGCCGCGGCGGCGGTCATCGCCCTGGGCGCGAGCCTCGTCGCGCCGCTGCCCATGGCGGCGCACGCCGCCCCCGCCACCGACTACTGCCAGGGGCGGTGCTCGGACATCCTGCCGCCGGGCGAGAACGGCAACGCCACCCTCGCCCAGATCCTGCTGAACCAGATCTTCGGCACCCAGCCCGAGCACGCGGAGGACCAGCTCGGGCCGTACGCGAACCTGGCCGGCGGGTACCAGAACCTCACCGACGCCACGATCAACGACTTCTTCAACGACGCCTCCTTCGGCGTCCCGTCCGGGCAGGTCGCCTCGACGGTCTCGCCCCGCAGCGACGTGACGATCACCCGCGACAAGAAGACCGGGGTGCCGCACATCGCCGGCACGACCCGGTACGGGACCGAGTTCGGCGCCGGCTACGCCGCGGCGCAGGACCGCCTCTGGCTGATGGACCTGTTCCGGCACGTGGGCCGCGGCCGGCTGACCTCGTTCGCCGGCGGCGCCCCCGCCAACCAGGGGCTGGAACAGGAGTTCTATCGCGCCGCACCGTACACGGAGGAGGACCTGCAGGCCCAGATCGACTGGATCGCCGCGCAGAACGGGGAGCGCGGCCGGCAGGCGCTGGCCGACGTGGGCGCCTACGTCGACGGGATCAACGCCTACATCGCCGCCTCCGACAGCGGCCGCTACTTCCCCGGTGAGTACGTGCTGACCGGCCACAAGGACGCCATCACCAACGCCGGCACCATCGAGAAGTTCAAGCCCACCGACCTGATCGCCCTGGCCTCCGTGATCGGCGCGCTGTTCGGCACCGGAGGCGGCGGCGAGGTGTCCAACGCCCTGTCCCTGCTGGCCGCCCAGCAGAAATACGGGGTCACCGAGGGCACCAGGGTCTGGGAGTCCTTCCGGGAGCGCGACGACCCCGAGGCGGTCCTGACCGTGCACGACGGCGAGAGCTTCCCGTACGCCGTCCGGCCGGAGAACCCCCAGGGGAGGGCTCTGCCCGACGCCGGGAGCGTGACGGTGGAGCCGCTGGTCCACGACCGCACCGGCAGCGCGGGCACCGCGGAGGCGTCCGCGGCGTCGAAGAGCGCCACCACGAGCGCGCTCTCCGCGAACACCCGGGGCATGTCCAACGCGCTGCTGGTCAGCGGCGCGCACACCGCGAGCGGGCACCCGATCGCCGTCTTCGGCCCGCAGACCGGCTATTTCGCGCCACAGCTGCTGATGCTCCAGGAGATCCAGGGCCCCGGAATCAGCGCCCGCGGCGCGTCCTTCGCGGGCTTGAGCATGTACGTGGAGCTGGGGCGTGGCCAGGACTACGCGTGGAGCGCGACCACCTCGGCCCAGGACATCACCGACACCTACACCGTGGAACTCTGCCAGGACGACGTCCACTACCTCTACCGCGGCACCTGCACGGCCATGGAGAAGCTGGAGCGCAGCAACTCCTGGCAGCCCACCACCGCCGACGGCACCGCGGCCGGCTCCTACCGGATGCAGATCTACCGCACCAGGTACGGACCGGTGACGCACCGCGCCACGATCGATGGCCAGAAGGTCGCCTACGTGTCGCTGCGCAGTTCCTACATGCACGAGGCCGACTCGGTCGTCGGCTTCCAGATGCTCAACGACCCGGCCGCCGTCACCGACGCGGCCTCCTTCCAGCAGGCCGTCCAGCACATCAACTACACCTTCAACTGGTTCTACGCCGACTCCCGGCAGGCCGCCTACTTCAACAGCGGCGCCAACCCGGTGCGCGCCGCCGACGTCGACCCGACCTTCCCGGTATGGGCCGAGCCCGCCTACGAGTGGCGCGGTTTCGACCCCGCCCACAACACCGCCGACTACACGCCCGCCTCGGAGCACCCGCAGTCCGTCGGCCAGGACTACTACGTCTCCTGGAACAACCGGCAGGCCAAGGACTACGACGCGGCCGGGTTCGGCAACGGCTCGGTGCACCGCGGCGACCTCCTGGACGACCGGGTGAAGAAGCTGGTCGCGGCGGGCGGCGTCACCCGGGCCCAGCTCACCAAGGCGATGGCCGACGCGGCCCTGACCGACCTGCGCGGTGAGGACGTGCTGCCCGGCCTGCTCAAGGTGCTGCGCAGCGGGACCATCTCCGACCCCGCGGTGTCCGCGGCCGTCACCAAGCTCTCCGACTGGGTGGCCGCCGGTGCCAAGCGCCGGGAGACCTCGCCGGGTTCGCACGCCTACGCCAACGCGGACGCGGTGCGGATCATGGACGCGTGGTGGCCGCTGCTGGTCCAGGCCGAGTTCGAACCGGGCCTGGGGAGCGAGCTGTACGCGGCGCTGACCGCCAACCTCACCGTGGACGAGGCGCCCTCGGCCGGGCACGGCCCGACCGGCTCGCACGCCGGCAGCTCCTTCCAGTACGGCTGGTGGTCCTATGTCGACAAGGACATACGGGCGGTGCTCGGCGAACCCGTGCAGGGCGGCCTGGCCCGTACCTACTGCGGCGGCGGCGAGCTCGCGGCCTGCCGAAACGTGCTGACCGGCACCCTCAAGCAGGCCGCCGCGAGGACCGCCGCCCAGGTGTACCCGGGTGACGAGAACTGCTCGGCCGGAGACCAGTGGTGCGCCGACACGGTCATCCACCGCACCCTCGGCGGCATCAAGCACGGCAAGATCAGCTGGCAGAACCGCCCGACCTACCAACAGGTCGTGGAGTTCCCCGCCCACCGCTGACCCGTCGTGCACGGCCCGCGCGGGCCGGTGGCCGGCCCACGGCCTCAGGCCAGGAGCCGGCCCGCGCGCAACACGATCCGCGCCAGCTCGGGGTGGCAGATGTCGCTGTGCGCCCCGGAGGGCGGACCCCCGTGGCACACCACGGCCGAGGCGTCCACGCTGACGCACCCGGCCCGCGGGAACGCCCCGCGCAGCGCCTCGGCCAGCGGCATGTCCATGGTCTCGTCGACCGCCTTGATGCCGTCGTGGCCCATCGCGCCCCAGCGGTCGCCCTGGCCGGGCCCGAACCCGCGGTCGTCGCCCGCCAGCCGGGACGCGATCGGGTACATCGTGCCGAGCGCCATGTCGTGGCGGGAGTAGCAGGCGACCACCGGGCCCGCGACCTTGAGCCGGGCGGTGCTCAGCGCGCCGCCGTGCGCCCCGTCATGGGGCAGCCGGGACGCGAACGCGTAGTGCGAGAAGGCGCCCTGGAGCAGGGTCACGGATCTCACCGCGCGCACCCCGTCGGGCAGTCCGCGCAGCGCGTAGGAGACCAGCCGGCCGCCGAAGCTGTGCCCGACCAGATGGACGGAGAGCGAGGGGTGGGCGCGCGCGAGCCGGCCGAGGAGCGGGCCGAGTCCGCGCTCGCCGACCGTCCCGGCCCGCCGCTTCATCGCGTAGTACGTCGCCTGGCGCAGCATCTCCTTGGCGCCGTTCCACAGCCGTGTCCAGCCCCCGCCCGCCAGCGGCAGCCCGGCGGCGCCGTCCTCCAGGGCCGCCGCGTACTCCTCACAGGCGGCCACGGGGTCGCCGCACAGGACGGCCGGATCCGCACCCGGCGCCGCGTCCGAGGTGTCCTCCGCGCACAGCCCCGCCACGGCCTCCGCCGGCACCCCGGTCAGCCGCCGCACCAGGGCGGCGAACTCCGCGAACGGCTCCTCGCCGTCCGGGCGTTCCTCCAGCAGCTCGGCGATCCGGCGGATCTCGTCCTCGTGCCCGGGGAAGACCGCCACGAGCGCGTCACGGGTGGCCGCGTCCAGCGCCGGCTCGGGCCGCAGTGGCTCGGGGCCGGGCAGCAGGGCGTCGAAGTCGGGGATCGGCTCGTCCGAGAAGCGCATGGAGGGCCACAGCACGCCCACGTAGCCCATGACCGTACCGGGCCGGGCGCGGCCGGCCAGCAGCCCGGGGACGGGGGCGAGGAACCGGTCGTACAGGGCGGTCGCGCCGGATCGGTCGCTGTTCCAGCCGTGCGAGAAGACCAGCAGGTCGGTGACGCCCTTCGCGCCGACACCCGCGGCGAGCCGGTGGCGTTGCGCCCGGTCGGGGTCGCCGTCCGCGTCGAAGGTCATCTCCCAGTACGGTTCGACACTCATCCCCGGCATGACCGTCCCCCTGACTCGCCCGGACCGATGCGGTCGCATCATCCCAATCCGGCGCGGGTGCGGCCATACACCGCGCGAGGGGAATTCCATCGCCTCCGGAGCGCCCTTCCCAAGCTCTGACCGACCGCTTAGTATGCCCTCGGAGCTGTTCCCAGTCGAAGGAGACGCGATGGAAGCGCGGCGCGATGCCCGGGTGGTCGTCACCGGTGCCGGCGGCGGGATCGGGGCGGCGCTGGCCCGGAGATTCGCGGCACAAGGCGCGCGCGTCGTCGTCAACGACCTGAACGAGGACGCCGCCAAGGCCGTCGCTGACGAGATCGGCGGCATCTGCGTCCCCGGCGACGCCTCGGCGGTCGTCGAGCCGGCCCGTGCCGCGCTCGGCGGCGGCATCGACGTGTTCTGTGCCAACGCCGGCACCGGCAGCATGGCCGGGGCAGAGGCCGACGACGCCGTCTGGGAAATGGTCTGGGACGTCAACGTCATGGCCCACGTGCGCGCCGCCCGCGCGCTGCTCCCGGAGTGGCTGGAGCGCGGCGAGGGCCGCTTCGTCGCCACCGTCTCCGCCGCCGGGCTGCTGACCATGGTCGGCGACGCCCCCTACTCGGTCACCAAGCACGGAGCCCTGGCCTTCGCCGAGTGGCTCGCCGTCACCTACCGCCACCGGGGCGTGCGCGTCCACGCCGTCTGCCCGGAGGGCGTGCGCACCGACATGCTGCGCGCGGCCGGGCCCGCGGGCGACCTGGTGCTCGCCCCCACCGCCATCGAGCCGGAGGATGTCGCCGAGGCCGTGTTCCAGGGCATCGCCGAGGAGCGTTTCCTGATCCTTCCGCACTCCGGGACGGGCGCCTACTACACCGCCCGCGCCGGGGACACCGACCGCTGGATCGACGGCATGAACCGACTGCAACGGAAGCTGGAGGAGGGGCGCGGCGCGTGAGCCCGTACGAGAGCGAGCCCTGCTGATCGAAGTCCTGTCCGAGCCGCCCAGGACGCCGAGCGGCAAGATCCTCCGCAGGGAGCCGCGCGCACGGAGGGATCGAGTCACATACCGGTCGGTATGCTGTCCGGGCGCACCGGTTCGGAGAGAGGGCAGGCCATGGCACGGAGCACCACCCCACCCAAGGCGACCGCGCCCGCGGTACCCCAGCGGCTGCTCGCCGAGGCCACCCGCCTCTTCGCCGAGCGCGGATACGACCGGACGTCGGTGCAGGAGATCGTGGAGGCCGCCGGGGTCACCAAGGGCGCGCTCTACCACTACTTCGGCAGCAAGGACGACCTGCTGCACGAGATCTACGGGCGCGTGCTGCGGCTGCAGATGGAGCGCCTGGAGGCGATCGCCGGCAAGGAGACGTCGCCGGTGGCGGACCGCCTGGTCGAAGCCGCCGCCGACGTCGTCGTCACCAGCATCGACAACCTGGACGACACCAAGATCTTCTTCCGGTCGATGCACCAGCTCAGCCCGGAGAAGCAGAAGGCCGTGCGGGCCGACCGCCGCCGCTACCACGAGAAGTTCCGCGCACTGGTCGAGGAGGGGCAGCGCGAGGGCGTGTTCCGGCGGGAGGTCCGGCCGGATCTCGTCGTCGACTTCTTCTTCGGAGCCGTGCACCACCTCGGCACCTGGTACCGGGAGGACGGGCCGCTGTCCGCCGGCCAGGTCGCCGCCGACTTCGCAGACATGCTGCTGCACTCCGTGCGGCAGCCCTGAACCGAACCGGGAGCAGACCGCATGAAGGCATGGCGTGTGCACGAGAACGGGGAGCCGCGCGAGGCGATGCGCCTGGACGAGGTCCCCGACCCGCAGCCCGGCCCCGGTGAACTGCTCCTGAAGGTCCGCGCCGCGAACGTCAACTTCCCCGACGGGCTGCTGTGCCGGGGGCACTACCAGGTGCGGCCGCCGCTGCCGTTCACACCGGGCGTCGAGTTCTGCGGCGAGGTCCTCGCGGTCGGCGAGGGCGTCACCGGGCACTTCGTCGGCGACCGGGTCATCGGCCCGGCCGCGCTGCCCGGCGGGGCCTTCGCCGAGCTGGCCGTCGTCCCCGCCGCGAGCGTGCTGCCCGCGCCCCCCGCGCTGGACGACGCCGAGGCTGCCGCCCTCCACATCGGCTATCAGACCGGCTGGTTCGGGCTGCACCGGCGGGCGGGGCTCCGGGCGGGCGAGACCCTGCTCGTGCACGCCGCGGCGGGCGGAGTCGGCAGCGCCGCCGTCCAGCTCGGCAAGGCGGCGGGCGCCACGGTGATCGGCGTGGCCGGCGGACCCGGGAAGGCGAGGACGGCGCGGGAACTGGGCGCCGACGTCGTCGTCGACCGGACCTCCGAGGACTTCGTGGCCGCCGTCAAGGAGGCCACCGGCGGCCGCGGCGCCGACGTCGTGTACGACCCGGTGGGCGGGGAGGCCTACACCCGGTCCACCAAGTGCGTCGCCTTCGAGGGCCGCATCCTGGTCGTGGGCTTCACCAGCGGGACGATCCCAAGCCCCGGTCTCAACCACGCCCTGGTCAAGAACTACTCCATCGTGGGCCTGCACTGGGGCCTGTACAACACCCATGACCCGGCCGCCGTGCGCGGCTGCCACGAGGAGCTCACCCGTCTCGCCGCGGAGGGCGCGATCAAGCCCCTCGTCAGCGAGCGCGTCGCACTGGAGGACGCCGCCGACGCCGTCCAGCGCGTCGCCGACGGTACGACGACCGGCCGCGTGGTGGTCGTGCCCCGCTGACCGCGCGGCGCCCGGCGCGCCGGCGCCGGCCCTCGCCCGCGGACCCGGCCCGGCGGGGCGCCGCGGGTGGGTGCCGCCGCTCGCGGAAGCGGTGGCGGAGGGGGAGCCGCCCAGGTACCCGGACGGCGACCTGGGCGCCGTCCTCGGCCGGTCGCGGCGTCACGGCGCGGCGGGTCCCCGGAGATCCGGCGGTCACCGGCGCGGACCTGCCCGTCGGCGTGCTCATCGCGTGCCTTCCGGCTCGTGGCCGGGCCCCGTGGCCCGGCGGCGGGAACACCATCGCGAGGCGTGCTGACCGTGCACGCACCATCGGTGCATCGGTGCATCGGTGCATCGGTGCATCGGTGCGCGCGTCGGGCCCGCACCGGGCGCGCACCGCGGCGCCGCCCCGGACACGAACCGGAAAGGCGCCGCGTGCCCCCGTGGGTCAGCCCTCCCGGGCGTACCGCTTCAGTTCACGGCGCGCCAGGGAGCGCTTGTGGACCTCGTCGGGTCCGTCGGCCAGCCGCAGCGTGCGGGCCGCCGCGTACAGCTCCGCCAGCGGGAAGTCCTGGCTGACGCCGCCCGCGCCGTGCAGCTGGATGGCGCGGTCGAGGATCAGCCCGACCTTCTCCGGGGTGGCGATCTTGATGGCCTGGATCTCGGTGTGGGCACCGCGGTTGCCGACGGTGTCCATCAGCCAGGCGGTCTTGAGGACCAGCAGCCGCAGCTGCTCGATCTCCACCCGGGCCTCGGCGATCCACTGCTGCACGACACCCTGCGCCGCCAGCGGCTTGCCGAAGGCGACCCGGCCCGTGGCGCGCCGGCACATCAGCTCCACCGCCCGCTCGGCCATGCCGATCAGCCGCATGCAGTGGTGGATGCGGCCCGGTCCCAGCCGTGCCTGGGCGATGGCGAAGCCGCCGCCCTCCTCGCCGATCAGGTTCTCCGCGGGGACCCGCACGTCGTGGAAGACGACCTCGGCGTGGCCGCCGTGGTCCCCGTCGTCGTAGCCGAACACCCGCATGCCGCGGCGCACTTCGAGGCCGGGGGTGCCACGCGGCACCAGGATCATGCTCTGCCGGCGGTGCCGTTCCGCGGCCGGGTCGGTCTTGCCCATGACGATGAAGATCCGGCACCGCGGGTTCATCGCGCCGGAGATATACCACTTGCGGCCGTTGATGACGTACTCGTCGCCGACCCGCTCGATCCGCGTCTCGATGTTGGTCGCGTCCGAGGAGGCGACGTCGGGCTCGGTCATAGCGAACGCCGAGCGGATCTCGCCCGCGAGCAGTGGCTCCAGCCAGGTCTTGCGCTGCTCCTCGCTGCCGAACTCGTCCAGCACCTCCATGTTGCCGGTGTCCGGCGCGGCGCAGTTGAGGGCCGGCGGTGCCAGGTGCGGGCTGCGGCCGGTGATCTCGGCCAGCGGCGCGTACTGGAGGTTGGTGAGCCCGGCGCCCCGCTCGCCGGGGAGGAAGAGGTTCCACAGGCCGAGTTCGCGCGCCTTGGCCTTCAGTTCCTCCACGACCGGCGGCGCGGACCACACGGCCTCGCCCTCGGCCTCCTCCCGCTGCCGGCGGAAGACCGGTTCCGCGGGGTACACGTGCTCGTCCATGAACGCGAGCAGCCGCTCGCGCAGTTCCTCGGTCCTGGCGTCGTACGCGAAATCCATGGCTCAGCCTTCCTGAAGCGTCCGCAGGCCGTTGTCGATGAAGGCCGGGACCAGGGCGCCGATCCGGTCGAAGCCGGCGCCGAGGGTCTGGCCGAGGGTGTAGCGGTAGTGGATGCCCTCGAGGATCACCGCGAGCTTGAAGTAGGCGAAGGCGGTGTACCAGGCGACCGAGGACACGTCGCGGCCGGAGCCGGCCGCGTAGCGCTCGATCAGCTCGGCGGGGGAGGGGTGGCCGGGCGCGCCCCCGGTGACGGAGACGGGGGTGCCCGGAGTGGGGCGCAGCTCGCTGTACATGAGCAGCAGCCCGAGATCGGTGAGGGGGTCGCCGAGCGTGGACATCTCCCAGTCGAGGATGGCCCGGACGGTGTCGTCGGCGCCGACGAGAACGTTGTCGAGCCGGTAGTCGCCGTGCACGACCGCCGCGGGCGCGGAGGCGGGCAGGCGGGTGCCGAGCAGCGCCGCGAGTTCGTCGATGCCCGCCAGCTCGCGGCTGCGCGAGGCGTCGAGCTGCTTGCCCCAGCGGCGCAACTGCCGCTCCAGGAAGCCGTCGGGCCGGCCGAAGTCGTCCAGTCCCACCGCTCTCGGGTCCACGGTGTGCAGCGCGACCAGGGTGTCCAGCAGGCGCAGCACGATGGCCCGGGTGCGCTCCGGCCCGAGCGCCGCGAGCTGTCGCTCGGTGCGGTAGGGCGTGCCCTCGACGAAGTCCATCACGTAGAAGGGCGCGCCGACGACTTCGGGGTCCTCGCAGAGCAGCACGGCTCCCGGGACGGGGACGGGGGTGTCGCGCAGGGCGCTGATGACACGGTGCTCGCGGGTCATGTCGTGCGCCGTCGCCAGGACGTGGCCGAGCGGGGGGCGCCGGACGACCCAGCGGGAGACGCCGTCGGTCACCGCGTAGGTCAGGTTCGACCGGCCGCCCTCGATGAGCCCGCCGTGGATCGGGCCCGCCACCAGCCCGGGCCGCTCGGCGTCGAGGTGCCGCCGCAACCGCTCCAGATCGAGTCCCGGTGGGTTCTCCGTCCCGCTCATCCCTGCTCCTCGCCGCTGTCATGAGTGTCCCGGCTATCATGCCGACCAGTCGGTATGTCGTCCAGTCCGCCTGCGGTCCGCCCGAGCGAAAGGCGGGTGTCCGGCCTTCCCGCCGCTGCGAGACTGACGCCATGATCCCGCCCGCCGCCCTCGACTCGCTGTACGGACCGGCGCATGGCGGCGCCTTCGGCGATCGCTGGTTCTTCACCTCGCGCGAGGAACGGGAAGGCGCCATCGCGCACCGGATCACCCCCGGGGACGTTCCCTGGTACTGGACCGACGACACCGCCCAGGCCCTGGCGCCCTTCGGGCACCTCGCGGCGAACGGCGTATCCGTCCGGCAGGACGCCCTCGCGGCCGGCCTCGCCGGGGCCTACGCCGCCGATCCGTACCGCGAGTACGGCCCCTCCATGCACGACGTCCTGCGCCGCATCGGCGCAACCACCTGTGCCATCGCCGCCCGCACCGGTGTCGCCGATCTGCCGCCCACCTGGCGCGCGGCCTTGGAGCCGCTTACCGGCTGGGTCCCGGCGCCACCCGGTGGACCGGCGTGGCGCCGCCGACCTGCGCGTTCTTGACGGGCATCCGGACGCCACCTAAGGTCGCGTTCTGGTGGACGTACGGAATTCACATACATGAACCGAGGGGTGGCGTGCAGTGACACCGCAGAGGGACCTGACGATCACCGGGGTGCGCCTCACCCCCGTCCTCATCTCCGACCCGCCGCTGCTCAACACCCAAGGCGTGCACCAGCCCTACACCCCGCGCCTGATCGTCGAGGTGACCACCGCGGGCGGCGTGAGCGGCGTCGGGGAGACCTACGGCGACACCCGCTACCTGGAACTCGCGCGACCGCTGGCGGAGGCCCTGCCCGGCTGCCGGGTCGACGACCTGAACAATCTGCCGTCCCTCGCGACGCTGGTGTGCGCGCCCCCCGAGGAGACCTCCGACGCGGTGGACGCCGGTGGCCTGCGCGGCGTCCAGACCGCCGACAAGCTGTTGCTCTCGGTGGTCTCGGCCTTCGAGGTGGCCTGCCTGGACGCCCTCGGCAAGGCGCTCGGGCTGCCCGTGCACGCCCTGCTCGGCGGGAAGGTCCGCGACACGGTCGACTACAGCGCCTACCTCTTCTACCGCTGGGCGGAGCACCCCGGAGGCCAGGGGCCCAGGGACGACTGGGGCGCCGCGCTGGACCCGGCCGGGGTGGTCGCGCAGGCCCGCAGGCTGGTGCGCGAGCACGGCTTCACCTCGTTCAAGCTGAAGGGCGGGGTGTTCGCGCCGGAGGAGGAGATCGCCGCCGTACGCGCCCTGGCCGAGTCGTTCCCCGAGCAGGCGCTGCGGCTGGACCCCAACGGCGCCTGGTCGGTGGAGACCTCGCTGCACGTGGCGCGCGAGCTCGGCGACGTCCTGGAGTACCTGGAGGACCCGGCCGCGGGCACCGCCGCGATGGCCGAGGTGTCCGCCGGCACCGACGTTCCGCTCGCCACCAACATGTGCGTGACGACCTTCCCCGAGATCGCCGAGGCCTTCGCCAAGGACGCGGTCCAGATCGTGCTCTCCGACCACCACTACTGGGGCGGGCTGCGTAACACCCGCGAACTGGCCGCGATCTGCCGGACCTTCGGCGTCGGCCTGTCGATGCACTCCAACACCCACCTGGGCATCAGCCTGGCCGCCATGACCCATGTCGCCGCCACCGTGCCCGGCCTGCACCACGCCTGCGATTCGCACTACCCCTGGCAGACCGAGGACGTCATCACCCGCCGCCACGAGTTCCGCGGCGGGCGGCTGCCCGTCTCCGACGCCCCCGGCCTCGGGGTCGAGCTGGACCGTACGGCACTGGACGTGCTGCACCGGCGCTGGCTGGAGGACGACGGCACCTTCCACGTGCGCGACGACGCCGCCGCCATGCGCAAGGCCGAGCCCGGCTGGGTCACCCGTCGCTGGTGACCCGGGCCGGCCTCAGGCCAGGCACTCCGGGATCCGGCCGCCGTTCAGCACGGCCATGTCGGTGATCACGGGCGGCAGGTCCAGCGGCGAGCCGAGCGGCAGGCCGTCCAGTTCCGCGTACGCGCGGTGCAGATTGGCGACCAGCCGCTCCGGCTCGCGCAGCGCAGCGAACTCGCCGAGGTCGGCCGCCCGCGCCACCTCCATCGGCGTCCGACCCGCCTTGTGGCCCTCGGCCGCCAGCTCGGCCACGAACCGCAGGTAGCCCTCGACGGTGGCGTACACCGAGGGGTCGCAGATGCCGCCGTGCCCGGGTACGACGACCTCGGCGTCGAGCGAGCGCAACACCTCCAGGGCGCGCAACGAGCCTTCGAGCGAGCCCATGGGGACGAACGGCGCGCCTCCGTTGAAGACCAGGTCGCCGGTGAAGACGACCTTGCGCCCCGGGAGCCAGACGATCGTGTCGCCGAGGGTGTGGGCCACCCCGGGGTGCAGGAGCTGCACCTCCTCCTCGCCGACGTGGAGGGTCAGCCGGTCCTCGTAGGTGACCGTCGCCGGGATCACCGGCACCTCGCCGTACTCCACGTCCGGCCAGATCGCGTGCAGCTGGTGGCCGGCCGCGACCTGCTCGGAGACGCACGCGGAGTGCCCGATGATCCGGGCCTCCTCCGCGAAGACGCTGTTGCCGTAGGTGTGGTCACCGTGGTGGTGGGTGTTGACCACGTGCGCGGGCATCGGCGCGCCGGAGGCGACGAGCGCGTCGCGCAGCATCAGGGCCCGGCGCTCGGTGGCGGCGGTGTCGATCAGCAGCGTCGTGTTCCCGTCGGTCACCCAGCCCGCGTTGTTGAGGCACCAGCCTCCGTCCGGCTGGACGTAGGCGTGGACCCCGGGAGCCACTTCCTCGGCGAACGGGTGCTCGGTGTGCAGCTGTGACATTTCGACGCCCTTCCCTGGTCAGACGCATGGAACGTACCAGGAAAGGGCGTACGCGCGGCGACGCGGGGGCGTCGCCTACAAGACGAGCGAGAGCAGCAGGACGAAGACGATCCCGACGACGGAGATCACGGTCTCCATGGCGGACCAGGACTTCAGGGTCTGCGGGACGTTCATCCCGAAGTACTCCTTCACCAGCCAGAAGCCCGCGTCGTTGACGTGCGAGAAGAACAGCGAGCCGGCGCCGACGGCGAGCACCAGCAGCGCGGCGTGCGTCGAGGTCATGCCCTCGGCCAGCGGCGCGACCAGACCCGCGGCGGAGATGGTGGCCACGGTGGCGGAGCCGGTCGCGACCCGGATGAGGACGGCGATCAGCCAGGCCAGCAGCAGCGGCGAGATGTTCCAGCCGTCCGACCAGTTCAGGATCATGTTGCCGATGCCGGCGTCGATGAGGGTCTGCTTGAAGCCGCCGCCCGCGCCGACGATCAGCAGGATGGCGGCGATCGGGCCGAGCGACCTCTCCACCGTCGTGGAGATCCGCTCCTTGGTGAAGCCGGCCGCCCGTCCCAGGGTGAACATGCCCAGGACCACGGCGGACAACAGGGCGACCAGCGGCGAGCCGATGACGTCGAAGATCCGGAAGACCAGGCCGCCCTGGTCGTCGACGAGGACGTCCACCAGCGCCTTGCCGAGCATCAGCACCACCGGCAGCAGCATCGTGGCCACGGTGGGGGTGAAGCCCGGACGCTTCTCCAGGTCGTCCGAGGCCCGGGTGGGGGTGAGGTGGTCGGGCGGGGTGACCTTCACCCAGCGGTCGGCGAACCGCCCGAAGAGCGGGCCGGCTATCGCCACGGTGGGCAGGGCGACGAGCACGCCGAGCGCGAGAGTGGTGCCCAGGTCCGCGTGGATGGAGTCGATCGCGGCGAGCGGGCCGGGGTGCGGCGGCACCAGGCCGTGCATCACGGACAGACCGGCCAGCGCCGGGACGCCGATCCGGATCAGCGAGTGGTTGCCGCGCCGGGCCACCAGCAGCACGACCGGGATCAGCAGCACGATGCCGACCTCGAAGAAGAGCGGCAGCCCGATCAGGCCCGCGATGAGCGCCATCGCCCACGGCAGCCGGCGTTCGCTCGTCCTGGCGAGGATCGTGTCGACGATCTGGTCGGCGCCGCCGGAGTCGGCGAGGAGCTTGCCGAGGATCGCGCCGAGCGCGATGAGGACGCCCACACTCGCGACGGTCGCGCCGAGGCCGGTGGTGAAACTGGCGATGGTCTTGGCGAGGGGGGCGCCCGCGACGGCACCGAGGACTCCGGTGCCGATGGTGAGGGCGAGGAAGGCGTGCATCTTCCAGCGGGTGATCAGCAGGACGATCACCGCGATGCCGGCGAGCGCGGCGAGGGCGAGCTGGGTGTCGCCCGCGCTGGTGATCGGTTCCGTCGCCGCCGGGGCCGCGGCCAGCAACTCGGCGCTGAGTGCAGACACGTTCTACTCCGTGGGGGGGGAGGGAAGGGGGAAGGGGGCTCAGTGGGGGAGCGCGCCCAGGGCGCGCTCGGCGATCTGCTGGGGGCTGCCGTCGATCGGCACGACCGCGCCGGCCTCGTCGGGCTCCAGCGCTTCGAGCGCCTCGAACTGGGAGTGCAGCAGGCCCGCGGGCATGAAGTGCTGCATCCGCACCGCCAGGCGCGTGGCGATCAGTTCCTCGGAGCCGTGGAGGTGGACGAAGAACAGCCCGGGGGTGTCCCGGCGCAGCCGGTCGCGGTAACGGCGCCGCAGCGCCGAGCAGCTGACCACGCCGCCGCGGTCGCCGCGCCCGACGATCCACGCCGCGATGGCGTCCAGCCAGGGCGCGCGGTCCTCGTCGTCCAGCGGGTGCCCGGCCGACATCTTGGCGATGTTGGCGGGCGGGTGGAAGTCGTCCGCCTCGGCGTACGGAACGCCCAGCCGCTCGGCGAGCAGCCCCCCGACGGTGGACTTGCCCGAGCCGGAGACGCCCATCACCACCACCAGGGGGAGATGCGGGCCTTCCTGGCCTGCCTCGGTCATCACAGGTACCTCCTCGTCCGCGTGACCGCCCCAGGAAACGCCATAGGTACTACTTATTCAAGGGTTCGAAATCAAATCGTCATACGAGGCCGTTCCCGCATAGGCTGTCGCCCATGGATCGGCAGGGAGAGCACGGCGGCCTGCACGCCCGTGTCTTGGCGGAACTCGGCCCCGCCATCGCCTCGGGCGCGCACCCGCCCGGCACCGTGCTGCGCATCGACGAGCTGGAGCGGCAGTACGGTGTCTCGCGCACCGTCGTCCGCGAGGCCGTACGCGTCCTGGAGGCCATGCACCTCGTCGAGTCGCGGCGCCGGGTCGGCATCACGGTGCGCCGCACCGAGGAGTGGAACGTCTTCGACCCGGCCGTCATCCGCTGGCGGCTCGCCGGCGCGGACCGGCCCCGGCAGCTGCGCTCGCTCACCATGCTCCGCACCGCGGTCGAGCCCGTCGCCGCCGGTCTGGCGGCGGCCGCCGCGACCCCCGGGCAGTGCCGCGAACTGACCGTCCTCGCCGCCGAGATGGCCGCGGCCGGACGGGCCGCCGACCTCGACGAGTACCTGGTGCACGACGTGGCCTTCCACCGCGTGATGCTCGCCGCGTCCGGCAACGAGATGTTCGCCCGCCTCGGCGACGTCGTCGCGGAGGTGCTCACCGGGCGCACCGAGCACCACGTCATGTTCAGCGCCCCCGACCCGGAGGCGGTCACCCTCCACGTCCGCGTCGCCGAGGCCGTCCGTGCCCGCGACGCGGAGGCCGCGGAGCGCCTGATGCGCGAGATCTGCGTCGGCGCGCTGCGCGAACTGGACGTCCTGGCCCCCTGACCCCCCTGCCGTGCGGCCGCGCCGTACCGGGTGCGGGGGCGGGGGTCACGGGGTCAGCCGGTGGGGCCGGCGTGGCGGAGAATCACGTCCACGGTCTCCTGCGGGGTCTGGCGGGAGGTGTCCAGCCAGAGGCCGATCCGCGGGGTGCCCGCGCGCAGAGCCCGGTCGAGGTCGGCGGGGGTCCACGCGCCGTAGGCCCGCTTGGTCCGGCCCGCCTCGCGGGCGGCGATCGTCTCCGGGGAGGGGACGAGGACCACGACGTGCAGCGGTCGGGTGCGCAACAGGGCGATCGTGCGCGGCAGTTCGTCGCCGAGGATGACGTCCTGCAGAACGGGGGTGAACCCGGACGCCGCGTACGCGTCCGCGCTGGCCGCCGCCAGGGTGTGCCGGAGCCGCAGTTGCCGCAGAGCCTCCTCGGTCAGGCCCGCGACGTCCCCCGAGCCGTCGCCGGGCAGTGCCTCGGCCCGCCCGCCGACGATCATCCGCCGGAACGTGTCGCCCCGGACGTGCGCCGAGCGGGGCAGCCGCTCGGCCAGCGCCTGCGCCACGGTCGACTTCCCCGACGCGGGGATCCCGGTGATCAGGAACATCGCTCGCACCTCACCGCCGTGTGCCCTTTCCCTCACCCCGCCGGGTGCCGCGTGGCACCCAGGGCGACTCTATGTTCGAGACACGTCGAGCGGAACGTTTCGGCGGACCGAAATCCAGGTGACCGCTGCGGAGTTGGGGTGGTGCACTGGGGGTCATGACCGCCGCGCCGGACGCCCCGCCTCCCCAGCCGTACCGCTGGGCGCTGACGCGTGCCCGCGGCGGTGCGCCGCCGGACCGGCTCGGCACCCTGACCGAGGGCGCCGCGCGCCCAGACCTGTGGTACCTGCCCGAACTGACCGCGTGCACGGGGTTGGTGCTCGCCCGCTCGGGCGGCGCCGACCTCTGCTTCGTCGGACGCTCCCTGGACAGCATGTACGACCTTCTGACCGGTGCCTTCGAGGGCTCGTCCCGGGAGGGCGGCCTGCTGCGCCTGCCGCTGTCGCTGCGCCTGCGCCCGGAGCCGGAGCCCGCCCACACCGCCCGGCTGCGCGAGCACCTCGCCGCGGCCGGGCTCGCGCCGCACGCCCTGGCCCGTCGTAGCCGCCCGGTGGCCCTGGTCGACCTGGTCTCCGAGGGCGGCACCTATGACACGCTGTTCGCCGCCCTCGCCGCATGGGTGCGCGAGAGCCGCGAGCCGTGGCCGGTGATCCGCCGCAAACTGCGCTTCGTCGGAGTGACGGCCCGCCGGCGGACCAGCCCCCACACCTGGCGCTGGCAGCAGCACACGACGGGCGGCTGGGCCCGCGCCCTGCCGGCCGGGCACGTCGTCGGGGTGTCCCTGCACCCGTGGGTGTGGTCGTACTTCGGGAACGAGCAGGCCAAGCTGCAGCCGTCCTTCCCGCCGCCGCGCTGGTTCGACGCGTACGCCGCGGAGCCCTGGCACGGCCCGGACCTCCCCGCGGCGCTGGCCGAGTCGCTGGCACTGGTCCGGGCGGGGCGCGGACGGCCGGTGCGCGAGGAGCTGGTGCGGGTGATCGCGCGGGAACCCGGTTTCGCGGACCGCGAGGTCCGCGCCCTCGTCGCCCCGCTGCGCGGCCGGTCGCCGTCGCGGCCGACGTCCCGCTCCCGCCGGCGCTCCGGTTCCCGCGCCCTGCCGGGCCGGCCTTCGCGCTAGCGGTCCTTGCCGCGGGCCTCCATGACCGGGCGGAGCCGCTCCAGCAGCGTGTACAGGGCCGCCTGCTCCGTCTCGTCCAGGCTGTCCAGCGCCCCATGGGTGGCCTGCATCTCGTCGCGGACGCGGCGGATCGTCTCACGCCCGAGGCCGGTGGCGACGACGTTCTTGACCCGGCGGTCGGTGGCGCTCACCTCGCGGCGGACGAAGCCGTGCGCCTCGAGGCGGTCGACGATGCCGGTGACGTTGGACGCATCGCACACCAGCCGCTCGGCGAGGCCCCGCATGGGCACCGGGCCGCCCAGCTGGGCGAGCACCTTGGCCTGCATGGAAGTCAGCCCGTGCCGGGCGGCCGCGGCGGCGAAGTCCTGCCACTGCGCGGTGCCGATGGCGGCGAGCAGTTCCAGCAGCTCGATCTTGGTGGGCTGCGCGGTCGTCGCGGCGGTCGGGGCGCTCATGTCTTCGAGTGTACTCAAAAGCTTGAGATGGTAAATCATTAGCTTGACGACTTCAAGCGTCGGCCCCTCGCGGGGCGCCTCCGGACTTCGCCTCCGTGGCCGGCCCTCAGCGGGGCCCGAGGAAGACCAGCAGCGCTCCCGCGGCGGCCAGGACCAGTACGTACAGCACCGCCCAGGCCGCCGTCCTGGACGTCATCACGGCGGGCCGTGCCGAGCCCAGGGCGGTGATCCGCCGGTGGGTGGTGACGGTGAACGCGAGCCACACCAGCGCGCACAGCGAGAGCCCCAGCAACCCGGCCGGCGACACCCCGCGCAGCACCGCCTCGCGTCCCGCCAGCAGTGCCGCGACCGAGAAGGCCAGCGTGGTGCGCCGCCAGGCCAGCCGGGTCCGCTCCGGTTGCAGGCCCGGGTCCCGCGGTGTGTCCCCGCCCGGGGCGGTCATCAGCCCGCCCACCCCAGCGTCGCCGTGAGCAGCATCGCCACCGCCATCAGGGCCACCAGCACCGCCAGCACGGCGGGGAAGCGGGACACGGGCAGATCCTCCCCGCGTCGCATCGCCCGCTCGCAGCGCACCCAGTGGTTCACCGCGCGGACCGCGCACATCGCGCCGCCGACCACCAGCACCACCGCGAGTGTCACCCGGACCGGCCGGCGCAGGTCCCGGAGGAACTGGTCGACCGCGAAGCCGCCGCCCACCAGTGCGAGCGCGGTGCGCAGCCACGCGAGGAAGGTCCGCTCGTTGGCGAGCGAGAAGCGGTAGTCGGGCGTCGTCCCCTCGGCCCGCACCCGTGCCGGGGTGAACCACAGGGCGACCGCCCCGACCGCGGCCCGCACATGCTTGATCACGGCCCCACAGTATCGAGCGCGGTCCGGCCGGGCGCGCCTTGGGTGGGTCCCGGGGGAGCCGTAGTGTATCAATTGATCCAGAAATGGTAGGCTCGCGCCATGGCGCGCACCAGGGAGTTCGACATCGACCAGGCGCTCGACCGTGCGATGGACCTGTTCTGGCGCCGCGGCTACGCGGCGACGTCGCTCCAGGACCTGCTGGCCGAGCTCTCCATCGGCAGCGGCAGCCTCTACGCCGCCTTCGGCTCCAAGGACAAGCTGTACGCCCGCGCCCTGGAGCGTTACTGCTCCCGGTACGCCGGCGGACTCGTCGAACTCCTGGAGAACGCCGACGAGATCCGCCCCGCCGTCCGCACCGCCCTGACGCAGATGGTCGAGGACGACCTGGCGGACCCGGAACGGGGCTGCCTGCTGGTCAACGCCGCCACGGAGCGCGGCGACGACCCCGGCACCGTGGACCGTGTCACGGTCACCCTGCGCCTGCTGGAGTCCGCCCTCGCGGCGGCCCTGGAGAAGGCGAAGGCCAGGGGGGAGATCTCCGCCGGCAAGGACCCGGTGGAGCTCGCCCGCTTCCTCACCACCTTCGTGCAGGGCCTGCGCGTCGTGGGCCGGGCCCGCCTCGGCCGGGCGTTCGTCGAGGACGCCGTCGGGACCGCCCTGCGCTCCCTCGACTGATCCCGCCGCCTCCCGCCGCCTCCCGCCGCCTCGCGCGCGGAACCGGGGCGGCGGGCGGCGATGTCCCCCTCCCCATGGGACCGATCGTCACCGGCATCCGCAGGCTCGTGCTCTTCGGCTGGACGGAGGCGCGCTGCTGCGCCTTCGCCGTCGCGCTCCTGGCGGGCGTGGCCGGCTCACGGCTGCTGCCACCGCTGCCCGTCGCCCGCTACGACCTGCTGCTGTGCTACGGGGTGGCGCTCAGCGCGCTGTTCTGGGCCTGCGGCTGGGAACGCGGCAGTGACGTCGCGGTCATCGCGGTGTGCCACGCCGTCGGGCTGCTCTTCGAATTCGTCAAGGTGCACCTGGGCTCCTGGAGCTACCCCGAACCCGCGCTGACCAAGTTCGGCGGCGTCCCGCTGTACGGAGGCTTCCTCTACGCCGCCGTCGGCAGCTACGTGTGCGCCGCCTGGCGGCTGTTCGAACTGGGCCTGACCGGTTACCGCCGCCGGGCCATGACGATCCTGGCCGCGGCGGTGTACCTCAACTTCTTCACCCACCACTGGCTGCCCGACGCGCGGTGGCTGCTGGCCGTCGCTCTGCTGTGGGCCACGGCGGGCACCTGGGTGCACTTCACGGTCGACGGGGCGCGCCTGCGGATGCCACTGGCGCTCTCCTTCGTCCTCATCGGCTTCTTCCTCTGGGTCGCGGAGAACGCCGCCACCTACGTCGGCGCCTGGCGCTACCCCGACCAGCAGCACGGCTGGGTGCCGGTCTCCCTCGCCAAGTTCGGCGCCTGGGCGCTGCTGATCAGCGTCACCTTCGTCGTCGCCAGTCGCGCAGCCGCTGCCACGCCTCCAGGCCGTCGGGCACCCATTCCCGCTCCGGCAGGAGGCGTTCCAGTTCCTCCTCCGTCACGAAGCCGTGCCAGGCGACCTCCTCGGCCTGCGGCGACACCGGCGGATCGCAGCGCACCTCGTACACCCGGGACCACCAGGTGTGACCGGCCGCCGCCCCCGTGCCCTCGTACAGGAAGCTGAACAGCGGCGTCGGGCGCGGCAGACCGCACACCCCCAGTTCCTCCTCCGCCTCGCGCAGTGCCGCGTCGTCGTACCGCTCGCCCGCGCCCACCACACCGCCGACGAACATGTCGTGGAGGGAGGGGAAGACCAGCTTCCCCGCGGTGCGGCGGTGCACGAAAACGCGCCCCTCGCCGTCCCTGGCCAGGACGAAGACGCAGCGGTGCCGCAGGCCGCGCGCGGTGGCCTCGCCGCGCGTCGTCCGGCCGACCACCCGGTCCTGCTCGTCCACGATGTCCAGCAGCTCGTCCGCCGAGCGCGGAGCGTCCTGCATGGTGCCTCCCCGTCCGTCCTGGTGCCCATGGTGTCCGTGGGCACATGATCGGCCCCGCGGCGGGTTCCGGCCAAGCTCCCCGGCACCGCTCCCGGCGCCGGCGGACCGCGCACGGAAGCGACGCGTGACGACCGCTCACACGAAGGTGCCGGGCCCGGCGGGATGCCGCCGCCCGGGTCGGTGATCGAACTGCTGCGCGAGCCCCTCGACACGTACGAGCGCGCGCGGCACGACCACGGGGACCTCGTCCGCTTCAGCGCCGGCTTACCGGGTCTGCGCGCCCCCCCCGAGCGCCCGGCAGGTGGCCGGAGTGCGTGCTCGCCCTCGCCGTGCTGCTGCGCGGCCACGCACTGACCGCCCTCGACCAGGACGTCCCGCTCGGCGCCGGCATCACCCTCCAGGCCCGCGGACCGGCCCGCTGCCGCGTCACGTCCCGGGCGGCGGCGCGACCGGCGGGCTGACCCGCGCCCGGACAGCCGGGGCCCGCCCTCCGTGCCCCTTCATTTCCGCACGCCGGGGCCGGTAGCGTGCCGCACGCGGCCGCCGCCGCTCCGTTCGCGCCGCGACGAGGCGTGTGCGAGCGTGGCCGAAGGCGTATCCGCACACGCCGCGGGTAGGGAATCGGGCCCCGAACGGTCCTACGGGAGGCGAGTGATGAAGCGACCCAGGATCCTGGTCGTCGGCGGCGGCTTCGCGGGCATGGAGTGCGCGCACCGGCTGGAACGGCGGCTGAACCACGACGAGGCCGAGATCCACCTGGTCACGCCCTGGAGCCACCAGCTCTACCTGCCCCTGCTGCCGCACGTCGCCGCCGGGGTGCTCACCCCGCAGGCGGTCGCGGTCCCGCTGCGCCGGATGCTGCACCGCACCACCGTCATACCCGGCCGGGCGATCGGGGTCGACCCGGCCGCCAAGGCCGTCGTGATCAAGAAGATCACCGACGAGGAGCTCGTGGAGCCGTACGACTACCTCGTGCTGGCCCCCGGCAGCGTGACCCGCACCTTCGACATCCCGGGCCTCACCAAGCACGGCCGCGGCATGAAGACCCTCGCGGAGGCCGCGTACATCCGCGACCACGTCATCGCGCAACTGGACCTGGCGTCCGCCACCACGGACCAGGCCGAGCGGGAGTCCCGCCTGCAGTTCGTGGTGGTCGGCGGCGGCTACGCGGGCACCGAGACGGCCGCCGTGCTGCAGCGGCTGACGACCGCGGCGGTCAAGCGCTACCCGCGCCTCGACCCGGCCATGATCAAGTGGCACCTGATCGACATCGCGCCCCGCCTGATGCCGGAACTCGGCGAGAAGCTCGGCCTGAAGGCGCTGCAGATCGTCCGCGAGCGCGGCGTGGAGGTCTCGCTCGGCGTCTCCGTCGCCGAGGTCACCCCCGACACCGTCACCTTCACCGACGGCCGCAAGCTGCCGTGCCGCACCCTGATCTGGACCGCCGGCGTCGTGTCCAGCCCGCTGGTGAACACCCTCGGCACCGAGATCGCCCAGGGCCGGCTCGTCACCGACGCCGAGATGCGCGTCCCCGGCGCCGACGGGGTATTCGCCCTCGGCGACTCGGCCGCGGTCCCCGACCTCGCGGTGGGCGGCGACGCGGTCTGCCCGCCCACCGCCCAGCACGCCCTCCGGCAGGGCAAGACCGTCGCCGAGAACGTGGTCGCCACGCTGCACGGCCGCCCCCCGCAGCCCTACCGGCACCGGGACCTCGGGCTCGTGGTGGACCTCGGCGGGATCGAGGCGGTCTCCAAGCCCCTCGGCGTCCCGCTCAGCGGCCTCCCCGCCCAGGTCGTCGCCCGCGGCTACCACCTCGGCGCGCTGCGCACCTTCCCCGCGCGCTTCCGCGCCGCCGCGGGCTGGTTCCTCAACGCCGTCGCCGGCGACGACTTCGTCCGCACCGGGTTCCAGGCCCGCAGGCCGGCCGCGCTGAAGGACTTCGAGGTCACCGACATCTACCTCTCACCGGGGGAGATCCGCCGCCACGTCGAGTCGCTGCGCGCGACGGCCGCCTGAACCCCGCGCACCATCCCCACCCACATCTGAACACCGACACCGCTGACGGCGAGGGACATGACCCAGCGACGTGAGACCCTGCGCATCGCCAACTGCTCCGGCTTCTACGGCGACCGCCTGTCGGCCGCCCGCGAGATGGTCGAGGGCGGCCCGATCGACGTACTGACCGGCGACTACCTCGCCGAGCTGACGATGCTGCTGCTCTGGAAGGCCCGGCAGCGCGACCCCGAGGCCGGCTACGCCCTGTCCTTCCTCGCCCAGATGGGCGACGTCCTGGCCACCTGCCTGGACCGCGGCATCAAGATCGTCGTCAACGCGGGCGGACTCAACCCCGCCGGGCTGGCCGGCAAGCTCCGCGAGCTGGCCGCCCTGGCGGGTCTGAACCCCTCCGTCGCCCACCTGGAGGGCGACGACCTGCTCGACCGGCTGCCCGAACTCCAGCGTGAGGGCCACCCGTTCGCCCACCTGGCCGGCGGTCTCCCGCTCGCCGACGCCGGCGTGCGCCCGCTCACCGCCAACGCCTACCTCGGCGCCTGGGGCATCACCGAGGCCCTGCGCGCCGGGGCCGACGTCGTCATCTGCGGCCGCGTCACCGACGCCTCCCTGGTGGTCGGTCCCGCCGCCTGGGCCTTCGACTGGGCCACCGACGCCTGGGACCGGCTCGCCGGCGCGGTCACCGCCGGGCACATCATCGAGTGCGGGGCCCAGGCCACGGGCGGCAACTACTCCTTCTTCACCGAGATCCAACGGCCCGTGCGCCCCGGCTTCCCCATCGCCGAGCTGCGGCCCGACGGCTCCGCCGTCATCACCAAGCACCAGGACACCGGGGGAGCGGTCACCGTCGACACCGTCACCGCCCAGCTGCTGTACGAGATCGACCGCCCCTCCTACCTCAACCCCGACGTCGTCGCCCGCTTCGACACCGTGACCCTGGAGCAGGAGGGGCCCGACCGGGTCCTGGTCAGCGGCGCCCGCGGCGAGCCCGCCCCCGACACCCTCAAGGTCTGCCTCAACCACTTCGGCGGCTACCGGAATTCGGCCACCTTCGTGCTCACCGGGCCCGACATCGAGGCCAAGGCCCGGTTCGCCGAGGCGTCCCTGCTCGACGCGACCGGCGGCCCGTCCGGCTTCGAGACGTACGACGTCCGCACCGAGCCCACCGCCACCGGCGCCCGGCTCACCCTCACGGTCAAGGACCCCGACAAGGACAAGGTCGGCCGCTCCCTGTTCGGCGCCGTCGTCGGCACGGGCCTGTCCACCGCACCCGGGCTGCACATGGAGCACTTCTCGCCACGGCCGACGGAGTACGGCGTCCACTGGCCGGCCCTCGTCCCCGCCGCGGTCGTCCACCCCGAGGTCGTGCTGCACGACGGCACCCGCATCCCCGTCCCGCGCCCGCCCGTCACGTCGGTGCGCGTCCCCGCGCAGTCCCCGGCCCCGCCCGCCCGCCCCGCGGGCGGCCCCACCGTGCGCGCACCGCTGGGCCTGCTCGTCGGCGCCCGCTCCGGCGACAAGGGCGGCGACGCCAACGTCGGATTGTGGACCCGCGACGACGCCGCCTACACCTGGCTGCGCGCGTGGCTGGACGTCGAACGGCTGCGTGCCCTGCTGCCGGAGACCACCAAGCTCCCCGTCAGCCGCTACGAACTGCCCAACCTGCGCGCCCTGAACTTCGTCGTCCACGGCCTGCTCGGCGACGGCGTCGCCGCCTCCACCCGCCCCGACCCCCAGGCCAAGGGGCTGGGCGAGTACCTGCGCGGGCTGGAGGCCGACATCCCCGCGGTGCTCGTCCCCGGGCAGCGCCGCGAGGCATGATCGCGCCATGAGCAACCTCGATGTCCATCCCGTGCCCGCCACGTGCGGCGGGCGCGAGGACGTGTCCGCGCGGCCCGTCCACGACCTCCTCACCGGACGCCTCGTCCCGCTCGGCGAGAGCAGCGTCGTACGCCGTCTGCTGCCCAACCTCGGGCGCCGCATGGTCGGCGCCTGGTGCTTCGTCGACCACTACGGCCCCGACGACATCGCCGACCAGCCCGGCATGCAGGTGCCCCCGCACCCGCACATCGGGCTGCAGACCGTCAGCTGGCTCCACGAGGGCGAGGTGCTGCACCGCGACACCCTCGGCAGCCTGCAGACCGTGCGGCCGAGGGAACTGGGCCTGATGACCTCCGGCCGGGGCATCGCCCACTCGGAGGAATCCCCGCGCGAGCACGCCCGCCTCCTGCACGGCGCCCAACTGTGGGTCGCCCTCCCGGACGCGGCCCGGCACCGCGAGCCCGCCTTCGAGCACCACGCCGACCTGCCGGTGCTCCACGGCGGTGGCGGTCTCACCGCCACGGTGGTCCTCGGCGAGCTGGACGGCGCCGCCTCGCCCGGCACCGTGCACACGCCCATCGTCGGCGCCGACCTCGCCCTCGCGGGGGGCACCGACGTCACGCTGCCGTTGCAGCCGGACTTCGCGTACGCGGTGGTGGCTGGTCCGGCCGGTTCCGAGAGGCCTGCACGCCTCGGCGTCCGCGTCGCTTTCCGTGCCGCCGCCGCGGCCGGCTCGGCCTGGCCGGTCTCGCGGACCCCGCCGAGGCGTACGTGCCGCCCCCGGCCGACCCAGGCCGCGCGCGTCGTCAGACGCGGAAGACCGCGCCGACGAATTCCGTCAGCAACCGCTCCTTGAGCGGTACGGGCAGTGCGTCCAGCAGCGCCAGCACCGGGGCCATCCGGCGCGGCAGGCCGGTGTCCCCGCCCATGCCGGCGAAGGCCAGTACCGCCTCCACCTCCTCAGGACCCAGGGTGTCCGGGTCGAGCCCCGCCGCGAACTCGGCGACCACCGGGTCCACGCCCACCGGCTCCAGGGCGCGCGCCGCCCTCAGCGCCGCGTCCAGATCGGTGAGGAGCGCGTCGACCAGACCGGCCGACGCGGGGGTCAGGGTCAGGTGCAGGTTGGGCGGCAGCCCGTCGAAGGACAGCTGCGGCTGCAGGTACCAGCCGCGTTCGCGCATCTCGTCGGCGAGGTGGAGCAGCAGGCTCAGGTCCGGCGTGCCGTCGGCGCCGAGCAGGGTGAACGCGACGAGCCCGGCCTGGGGATCGCCGAGCACCCGCACCCCCTCGACGGCGCGCAGCCCCGGCAGCAGCCGGTCGGCGGCCGCGGCGGTGCGCTCGGCCAGTGCGCGGTAGCCGTCCTCCCCGATGTGCCGCTGCACGGCCCACGCCTGGGCGAGCAGCCCGGCCGACTTGGTGCCCTGCACCGTCGGGTTGACCACGGGGTACCCCGGCCAGCCCGCGTGCGCGAAGTACTGGTGGCGGCGCAGCTCGGCGTCCCGGTAGAGCACCACGGAGGCGCCCTTGTCGGCGTAGCCGTACTTGTGCAGGTCCACCGAGAGCGAGGTCACCCCGGGCACCGACAGGTCGAAGGCCGGCACGTCCCGCCCGGTGCGCCGCAGGTAGGGCAGCAGCCAGCCGCCGATGCACGCGTCGACGTGGCAGAGCACGCCGCGCCCTGCGGCCGCGGCGGCGATCTCCGTCACCGGGTCGACCACCCCATGGGCGTACGAGGGGGCCGAGGCGACGACCAGCGCCGTGCGGTCGGTGATCGCGGCCGCCACGGCCGCCGCGTCGGCCCGCAGCGTGTCCCGGTCCACCGGCACCACCACGGTATCCAGACCCAGGTAGGCGGCGGCCTTGTGGAAGGCGGCGTGCGCGGTGGAGGGCAGGACCAGCTGGGGCGCGGTCACCCCGCGCACCGCACGTGCGTGGTCGCGGGCGGTCTTGACGGCCAGCAGGATCGACTCGGTGCCGCCGCTGGTGAAGGTGCCCTGGGCGCCGGGCGCGCCGAGCAGCGCCACGGCGGCGGCGACCAGGTCGTTCTCCAGCCGTGCGACGCTGGGGAAGACCGTCATGTCCAGCCCGTTGACGGTGGCGAACGCCGCGTACGCCGATGCGGCCAGCTCGTCCACGCCGGACAGCCCGGAGTCGTAGACGTACGCGAAGGTGCGGCCGCCGCGGGTGGGGGCGTCCTGCGCGCGCAGCTCGCGCAGCCGCGCCAGCACCTCGTCGGCGGGGCGGCCCTGGGGGAGGGCGGGTGAGGGAGCGGGCTCAGTGGGCATGGTCGTCGGCGTCCTCGGGCGGGTCGGTGCGGGCGGTGGTGTGCGGGCCGGTGGTGTGCGGGCCGGGGCCGGCCGTGTCCTCCCGGTAGCGGTGGAGCAGCCACAGGCTGGTGGCGGCGAGCACCGCGGGCAGCACGCTCATGCCTGCGGTGATGCCGGTCAGCGCCGAGTCCGGCTGGTCGGCGTGGTGCGCGGCGTCCGAGGAACGGAACCCGCTCACCGCCAGCACCAGTGCGAAGGCCCCGGCGCCCAGCGCGAACGCCAGGGTTTCGGCGGCCGTCCACAGCCCGGTGAAGGTGGCAGCCCGGCGCCGCCCCGTGCGGACCGCGTCCGCGGCGAGGGTGTCGGCGAGCATGGTCAGCGGCAGCAACTGCAGTCCGGCGTAGGCGATCCCGACGGCCGAGACCGCCGGGTAGCCGAGCTCCGGCCCCGCGTAAGGGGTGAGGGCGAGCAGGGCGGCGGCGACGACGAAGAGCAGCGAGGCGCACCACTGCGCGTACTTCACTCCGCGCGCCCGGGCCAGCCGGCTCCACAGCGGCATCACCAGCACCAGCGGGCCGATCATGCAGACGAACAGCGGGGTGACGGCCTTCGCCGCGCCGAGGGTGTACGTCGCGAAGTACTGGACCCCGGCCAGCATGATCCCCACGGCGAGGGCCTGCAGCGTCCACATCCCCACCAGGAAGAGGAACGGCCGGTTGTCCCGGGCAGCCGCCAACTGCGCCCACAGCGACGGCTCCGACTCGCTGCGGGCGACCGACGGGGCGTGCCGGGTGAAATGCCAGGCGCCGAGCGTCCCCGCCAGCAGCAGCACCGCCACCAGCACCCCCATCAGCCGGTAGCTCGCGGGGGTGTCGCCCCGCTCGTGGGCGACCGCCGGGGCCAGCGCCCCCGACAGCAGGATCGCCACGCCGAGGAAGCCCACGCGCCAGCCCAGCACCCGGGCGCGCTCGTGCGGGTCCTCCGTCATCTCGGCGGGCATCGTCACGTACGGCACCTGGAAGACGGCATAGGCGGTGGCGGCCAGCAGGAAGAGCGCCGCCACGTAGCCCGCGGCGGCGGCCCCGCGCAACGGCGGCGCCGCGAAGACCAGCGCGAACAGCGGCGGCAGCGTGAGCGCCCCGGCCAGCAGGAACGGCCGCCGCGAACCGCCCTGCAGGCGGCTGCGGTCGGCGGCCGCGCCCACCAGGGGGTTGATCAGTACGTCCCACGCCTTGGGCAGGAAGACGGCCGCGCCCGCCACCGCCGCCGGGACGGCCAGCACATTGGTGAGGTAGTAGAGCAGGATCAGGCCCGGCACCGTGCCGAAGGTGCCGGTGCCCAGCGAGCCCAGGCCGTAACCGATCCGCACCCGCCGGGGCAGCGGTGGGGCGGACGCGCGGCCGGCGTCCTCGGCGGGTGCGGAGGGCAGCGTCTCGGACATGGCTCCCCTGCGGGTCCGGGTCGTTTCGGGGCGGACGGGCGTGCTCGCGTACGCGACGGCGCGGCGTGCCGTGGCCGGACGCCGCGCCGTCAGGCGTAGGAGATCACGCCGAGCCGGGACTCGGACAGACCCCTGAGCAGGTCAATTCACACGGGTACCGGTCCCGCCACCACGCGGCCCGCGACCTCGCCGAAGCCGATGCGGGTGCCGCCGGGACCGGGGGCGGTCGCCGAGATGACGAGCTCGTCACCGTCCTCCAGGAACGTCCGCTTCGTGCCGTCCGCCAGCACCAGCGGCTCCTCGCCGTTCCACGTCAGCTCGATCAGCGCGCCCCGCTGCTCGCGCCGCGGGCCGCTGACGGTACCCGAGCCGAAGAGGTCGCCCGCTCGCAACGAGGCGCCGTTCACGGTCATGTGGGTGAGCATCTGGGCGTACGTCCAGTACATGGTGGAGAACGGCGGACGGGAGACGACCTCGCCCCGCAGCCGGACCTCCACGGCGATGTCGAGCCCGCGCGGCGGCGTCCCCGCGCCCCGGTCGTCCAGGTAGGGCAGGATTCCCACGTCGTGCGGTGGCGGGTCGACGCGGGCCGCCGACAGCGCGTCGAGGGGGACGATCCACGGCGAGACGGAGGTCGCGAAGGACTTCCCGAGGAACGGCCCGAGCGGCACGGTCTCCCAGGCCTGGATGTCCCGGGCCGACCAGTCGTTGAGCAGGCAGACCCCGAAGACGTGCTCCTCGGCCGCCGCCAGCGGCACCGGCTCGCCCTGCGCCGTCGGGCCGCCGACGACGAAGCCGAGTTCGGCCTCGAAGTCCAGCCGCTCGCACGGCCCGAAGGACGGAGCGGACAGGCCGGCGCCCCTGCGCTGCCCGTGGGGACGCACCACCGGCGTCCCCGAGACGACGACCGTGCCGCTGCGGCCGTGGTAACCGATGGGCAGGTGCTTCCAGTTGGGGGGCAACGGCTCCCCGTCCGGGCGGAAGATCCGGCCGACGTTCGTGGCGTGGTGCTCGGAGGCGTAGAAGTCGACGTAGTCCGCGACGTCGAAGGCGAGATGGAGCGTGACGGAGTCGCGCGGCAGCAGATGCGGTTCGACGGCCGCCCGGTGGGCCTCGTCCGTCAGCCAGGCGCTGATCATCGACCGAACCGCCGTCCAGGACGAACGCCCGGCCGCCAGCAGCGGGTTGAGCGTGGGCGCCGTCAGCAGCCCGGCCTCCGGCCCGGCCGTTCCGGCTCCGGCGGCGCGCGCGGCGGCGCCCGCGTCGAGCACGTGGTCTCCGATCGCGACGCCGATCCGGCGTTCCCGCGGACGGTCCGCCGTGGTGAACACCCCGTACGGCAGATTGTGGACGCCGAAGGGGGAGTCGTCCGGCACGGCGACCCAGGTGGGGGCGGCCATGGCACCTCCAGATACGTCGGGGCCGCGCTTCCTCGCGCGGTCGGCTCACCCTAACGTCCAGCGTGGCCTGCGCCGCTGTGCGGCCCCGCGTCGGTAGTCTCGCCGGACATCACCCGTTCCGCCCCATTCGCGAGCGAGGAGGCCGGCGATCAGCCATTCCGGGAACCAGCCTCAGGAAGCCGACCAGCTGCGCGAACTACTGCGCCGTCCGGAGTACCGCAGGACGCTCGTGTTCTCCGCGGTGATCGGCATCCCGGTGTCCGTCCTGGCCTTCTGGTTCCTGGTCGCGCTCGACCAACTCGAGCGGCTGCTGTGGGAGGTGCTGCCCGGGCGGTTCGGCCTGCAGGCCCCTGCGTGGTGGTGGCCGCTGCCGCTGCTCACCCTCGCCGGTGCGATCGTGGGCCTGGTCGTCACCCGTATGCCGGGCCGCGGCGGCCACATCCCGGCCGGCGGCCTGCACACCGGCGGGCTCACCCCGTCCGCCCTGCCCGGCGTGGTCCTCGCCGCCCTGGCGGGCCTGCCGCTGGGCGCGGTGCTCGGCCCCGAGGCCCCGCTCATCGCCTTCGGCGGCGGACTGGCGCTGCTCTTCCGCGACATGGTCCGCTCGCCGGCGACCCCGCAGAGCAGCGCGCTGCTCGGCGCGGCCGGTTCCGCGGCGGCGATCGCCACGATCTTCGGCAACCCGGTGGTGGCCGCGGTGCTCCTGATGGAGGTGGCCGGGGTCGGCGGGCCCCAGCTGTTCGCGGTGATGCTGCCGGCCCTGCTCGCCTGCGGCGTGGGCGGCATCGTGTTCACCGGCTTCGGCCGCTGGACGGGGCTGAAGACGTCTCATCTCGACATCGGCCTGCCCCGCGCGCCCACGCTCGACGCGGGCGATGTGGTGTGGGGCGTGCTGCTCGCCCTGGTGGTCGGGACGGCCGTGCACCAGACGGTCACCGGCGGCAAGGCCACCGCGGCGTTCGTCTCCCGGCGGCCGCTGCCGCACATCGTGCTCTGCGCACTCGCCGTCGGCGCCTGCGCCGCCGTGTACGCGCTGGCCACCGGCCGGACACCGGAGGAGGTCGCCTCCTCCGGGCAGGCGGTGCTGTCGCAGATGGCCGCCGACCCGCACGCCTGGCCGGCCGGCGCCCTGGTCGCGGTGCTGCTCTGCAAGGGCGCCGGCTACGCGCTCTGCCTGGGCAGCCTGCGCGGCGGCCCGGTCTTCCCCTCGCTCTTCCTCGGCGGCGCCGCCGGTCTCCTGGCCGCCCCGCTACCGGGTTTCGGGGTCGTCCCGGCGATGGCGGCGGGCATGGCGGCGGCCACCGCCGCCGCGATGCGCCTGCCGGTGAGCAGCGTGGTCCTCGTGGTGCTCCTGCTCGGCAACATCGAGTCGGTGCCCGTCGTGGTGCTCGCGGTCGTCGTCGCCTTCGCGGTGGCCGAACTGCTACCGCAGGGGCCGGACATCCCGCCCTTGCCGCCGCTCGGCGGCGGGCAGCCTCCGGCCGGACGAGCGCCACGTCCGGCGTCGTCGCGGCCGTGACGGGCATCTCGCGGGCCGCGTGCCGCGAGGCCTGCTCGCCGGGGGATCTCCACCGGTCGTCCACGGTCATCGCCGTCACCGTCCTGCGGGTCCCTCGGATTCCCGGCATCAGCGCATACGCCGAGCGACTCAAACAGCCCGGCCCAAGGGCCCGGCGAGTCGGGTGCGGGCCGTGGATGTGCCCGTGAGGGCGGCCCCCGTGCCCCTGCCCCGACCCCCTGCCCCCGGCCCGCGACGGGGGCGCCCCGGATTCCGTCCGTACGGCTGGACGCCCTGCCGGCGGCCGGATACCGGTCCGGGCCGTGCCCGTCTCCCTGGACGCCGCCGAGTCCGGCCCCTGATGACCGCCGGTCAGGCGTTCCCGCCGACCACGGTGAAGCTCATCCACGGCTCCGCGTCGGGCATGCCCGGGTTGCTGGTCTTCGTCGCCAGGTAGTAGCTCTCCGTGCCCTCCAGGTTCTCGCAGCCGGGACCGGTGTGCAGGATCACGTCGTTGAGCGTGTTGTTCGCGATGGACCTGGCACCCGTGGGCGGCAGTTGGTGGCAGCCGTCCACCGACGGGTTGTTCAGCTGCACCACCTTGTTGTCGGGGGTGGTGTACACCACCGAGCCCACCGCTTTGGGGGTCACGCCCGAGCAGCCCGCGGCGCCGAGCAGAAGGAACAGGGCGCCGGCGCGAATGCCGTGCCGCCGGAGATCTGCCATGGTGAGCGTCCTCGTCTGTGCGGAGAGCGGTGCCAAGGCAACGCTGCCCCGGAGTGCCGGTGCTGTCATGCCGGGCGCGACCAGTCGGCCGAACGCCCGTCACCCCCTGGCGGGGACGGCGGAGCAGGTGTCGTCCGGTGTGCGTGCGCCGCTGCGTCAGGGCCGCCGCTCGGCGAGCGCGTCGAGGAGCCGGGCGGCGTTGGCGGCGGGGTCGGCCGTCGCGTCGACCCGCAGGCCCGGCTCGTCCGCCGCGAGGGGTTCGAGGACCGCGAACTGGGACTCCACCAGCGTCGCCGGCATGAAGTGGCCCCGCGGCGGGCGACGCGCCGGCGCGCCGTCGCCCGGTCCAGGATCAGGTCCAGGAGCCCGTGCCCCGCCTCGTCCCCGGCCGCTCCGCCGCCGCCCGCCCCGGGGCGCCAGGGCGGGCAAGCCGCAGCGGCCCGAGCAGCCCGGCGAACCGAAGGAGCGGCTGACGTCCCGGGCGCGGGGACGGCCCACCGGCAGCACGCCGCAAAAGCCTGTGGGCGGCACCGCCGGTCTCCCGGCCATGCCGCCCACAGGTTTTTGCGTGGTGTCCGAGGGGGGACTTGAACCCCCACGCCCGATAAAGGGCACTAGCACCTCAAGCTAGCGCGTCTGCCATTCCGCCACCCGGACAAGGTGTCGGCCGCCCGGCACTTGGCCCGGCGACGTGGAAAACAATAGCAAACATCCGGAGGTCCCCGATCACGCGCTTCCTGGGACGGGAGCGCGCCGGCCGCCCAGGGGCCCTCGCGGGCCGCGGAGGCCGCGCGGGAGGATGGCCGGGACCGACGAACGAAGGAGACACCGTGAGTGAGTCGAGCTCGGCCGCCCGTACGACCACCGGAGAGGACGAGGTCGTCGACCTCTGCCGGGACCTGATCCGGATCGACACCAGCAACTACGGCGACCACTCCGGGCCGGGTGAGCGGGCCGCCGCCGAGTACGTGGCGGAGAAGCTTGCCGAGGTCGGCCTGGAGCCGCAGATCTTCGAGTCGCACAAGGGGCGCGCCTCCACCGTCGCCCGCATCGCCGGCGCGGACCCCTCCCGTCCGGCCCTGCTGATCCACGGCCACACCGACGTCGTGCCCGCGAACGCGGACGACTGGACCCACCACCCCTTCTCCGGCGAGATCGCCGACGGGTGCGTGTGGGGCCGCGGCGCGGTCGACATGAAGGACATGGACGCGATGACCCTGGCCGTCGTACGCGACATGCTGCGCAGCGGCCGCCGGCCGCCCCGCGACATCGTGCTGGCCTTCCTCGCCGACGAGGAGGCGGGCGGCGTCTACGGGGCGCGGCATCTGGTCGACCGGCACCCCGGGCTCTTCGAGGGTGTGACCGAGGCCATCGGCGAGGTCGGCGGCTTCTCCTTCACCGTCAACGAGGACGTCCGCCTGTACCTGATCGAGACCGCCCAGAAGGGCATGCACTGGATGCGGCTCACCGTGGACGGCACCGCCGGCCACGGGTCCATGACCAACACCGACAACGCCATCACGGAGCTGTGCGAGGCGGTCGGCCGGCTCGGCCGGCACGAGTTCCCGGTGCGGGTGACCAAGTCCGTGCGCGGTTTCCTGGACGAGTTGGGCGACGCCCTCGGTACCGAGCTCGACCCGGAGGACATGGACGCGACGCTCGCCAAGCTGGGCGGCATCGCCAAGATCATCGGGGCCACGCTGCGCAACACCGCGGCCCCCACGATGCTGGGCGCCGGCTACAAGGTGAACGTCATCCCCGGACAGGCCACCGCGCACGTCGACGGCCGCTTCCTGCCCGGGCACGAGCAGGAGTTCCTGGCCGACGTGGACCGGATCCTCGGCCCCCGGGTGAAGCGCGAGGACGTGCACTCCGACAAGGCGCTGGAGACCAGCTTCGACGGCGCCCTGGTCGAGGCCATGCAGGCGGCGCTGAAGGCCGAGGACCCGATCGCCCGCGCGGTCCCGTACTGCCTGTCCGGCGGGACCGACGCCAAGTCCTTCGACGACCTGGGGATCCGCTGCTTCGGATTCGCGCCGCTGCAGCTGCCGCCGGAGCTCGATTTCGCCGGAATGTTCCACGGCGTTGACGAGCGGGTGCCGGTCGACGGACTGAAGTTCGGCGTGCGCGTTCTCGACCGTTTCCTCGCGAACTGCTGAAACGACGCTCGCATTATCGACATTTCTTGCCGCTTAGCCGAAAAGAGTGAATGAATCCTGGCGGCAGTAGCGCGCCTCCTCCCTGGTCGTTGGTTCGTGTGCGGTCCGAGGTTGGGGCCGTTTTGCCAACAAGGAGGAAAAATGATCAAGAAGGTCGTCGCTGCTGCCGCTGTCACCGGAGGGCTCGTGGCTGCGGGTGCCGGCGTGGCCGTCGCCGACTCCGGCGCTCAGGCCGCCGCCGTCGGTTCCCCGGGGGTCCTCTCCGGCAATGTGATCCAGGTGCCCGTCAACATCCCGGTCAACCTGTGCGGCAACACGGTCAACATCGTGGGGCTGCTGAACCCGGCCCTGGGCAACGCCTGCTTCAACAACTGACGTCGCGGCGGGCCGCACTGCTGCAGGCCTGATCCCGGCGGCCCCGGATACGCCATCTCCGCGTTCCGGGGCCGCCGCACCGGCTAGGGGTGGGACACCGGTCATCCGGCCCCGGGGGGTCATTCATTCCCCCGGCGGGCGACAGTCCGCCGGTTTCCGTATCGGAAAAAGCAAGAGGCAGGGACATTCAATGCGACAAGTCGCGAAAAAGGGGCTGCTCACGGCAGTCGCGACAGGCGGCGTGCTCGCCGTCACCGGCGGTATGGCCTACGCGGACTCCCACGCGTCCGGGGTCGCCGCCGGCTCTCCGGGCGTACTGTCCGGCAACACCATCCAGGCGCCGGTGAACATTCCGATCAACGCCTGTGGCAACACCGTCAACGTCATCGGGCTCCTCAACTCGGCGGCGGGCAACACCTGCGTCAACGGCTCCATCGACCGCGGCGAGGGCCAGGGCTACGGCCAGGGCAAGGGCTACGGGAAGAAGGAGAGCGGCGGCTACGGCGGCGGCAAGGGCTATGGCCAGGGTGGCGGCAAGGGCGGCTACGGCGGCAAGGGCTACGGCCAGGGCGGCAGCAAGAGCTACGGCGGCGGCAAGAGCCACGGCGGCTACGGTGACGACGGCTACGGCCACGGTCACGGTGGCGGCGCCACGGCGCGTGCAGCGGCGGTCGGTTCCCCGGGTGTCCTGTCCGGGAACGTGATCCAGGCGCCGGTCAACATCCCGGTCAACGTCTGCGGCAACACGATCGACATCGTCGGGATCCTGAACCCGGCGGTGGGCAACACCTGCGCCAACACCGGTGGCTACCACCACCACAAGGGTGGCAAGGGTCACCCGCACAAGCCCGAGAACCACGGCAACCGCCACAAGCCGGGCAAGGAGAACAACAAGAACAACAACAAGAACAACAACAAGGGTGGTGGCGGTGGCGGCGGCCGTGGCAACCAGCCGCAGTCGATGGGCCACGGCGGTCCGTCCCTGGCCCGCACCGGTGCCGGCGACATCGCCACGGGCCTGCTGACCAGCGCCGGTCTCCTGCTGGGCGGCGCGGTGCTCTTCCGCCGCGCCCGCGCGGTCAGGAACTGAGCCTCACGGTCTCACCCCTTCGAGCGGGGCCCCGCGGTTCGCGGGGCCCCGTTCCGCATGCCGGCGACCTCACCAGGTGGCGCGTATCTGCCGGATGATACGGCGGCGCAGCCGCACCCTGCGGCTGCCGTCCGGGTAGAGGCGGAGCCGGTCGAGCTCCCAGTGACCGTACTCGGCGTGATCGGTCAGCAGGCGATGAGCCTCCTTGCGGGAGACTCCCCGCGGCACGTACACATCTCTGAATTCGTATTCGGGCATCGCATCTATTGTGCGGGGAACGCCTCGGTACGGATAGCGTCTTCTGCATGTCTGATGCCGCGCAGCCCACCGTTGCCGAGGTACGAGCCGCCGTCGAGGCGGTGAAGGCCGCACTGGACCGCCACCTGGACGCGGTCGAGAACCGCACCGGGGAGGACGATCCCGCGGTCCACCGGGCCTTCGAGGCCCTCGCCTCGGCCGCCGAGGCCTACGACGAGCTGCTCTACGACACCTACGACGAGGTCACCCCCTTCGAGGTGCCGATCGGGGACACCCTCCCCGACTACTCCGGCCCCGGGGAACCCGGCGCGATCAGTGTCCTGATCCGCCGGGACTACACCGTGGCCGACCCCCAGCGGCTGACCCGGCAGGCGGAACGCGTCTCCGAATCCGCCGCCGACGAGAGCGGCGGCGGCATCGGCGCGGCGGTGGGCGCCCTCTTCGGGGAGTTCGAGCCCGACGAGATCGCCGAGCGCCACAAGGAGTTCGGTCTGGAGGAGGGCGACTCCACGCTCTGGGTCACCGCGGCGCAGCCCGCAGAGCCGGGCGAGTGGCTCGCCGCGCCCTTCGACCAGGCGGACCCGCGGCTTCTGCTCTGCCGCTTCGACGTCAGCGCGGTCTATGACGACGAGGCCGACGCGGACCGGCTCGACCGGATGGCCTGATCCGGCGGGGCGCGGATCCTGCGCGAGCCCGGGGAGCCGCCCCGGGCCCGCGCCGTGGATCACTGTGCCGCGGCGGCGGCCGCCTGCTCGCGCAGGATGTCGCGCAGGCGCGTGGTCCGCTCCCGGGCGGGGACCTCGGCCACGGCGTGGGCGAGCGCCTGCTCGACGCCCTGCACCACGGACAGATGGCGTTCCCCGCGGCTGAAGGCGGTGTAGACCCAGGCCCGGGTCAGGGTCTTCGCGGTGTCTCCCGGCAGGACCACGACGACGGCCGGCCAGCGGCGGCCCGCCGCCTGGTTCGCCGTGACCGCCCAGCCGTGCCGGACCTCCGTGGGCACCGCGTCGGGCGCGACCACCAAGGGCCTGCCTCCGCAGTCCAGCCGCAGCCCTTCCGCGTCGGCGGAGACCACGGTGCCCGGCACGGCCGTCCCGGTGGCCGGGGCGTGGACGATCCGGTCACCCGGGTCGAAGCCGCCGAAGCGGCCGGGACCGGGGTTGAGACGCTCCTTGAGTGCGGCGTTGAGCACCCGGGTGCCGGCGGCGCCACCGTGGCCCGCGGTGATCACTTGGGTGTGCTCCGGGGGCACGCCGATGACCCGGGGAACGGAGTCCACGACGAGCTGGACCGTGCGGTGCACGGCCTCGGCGGCGTCCCGCACGGGGACGATCACGACTTCCTTCCCGGGGGCGTCGACGGTGGCCAGCTCGCCGAAGCCGATCCCGGAGACCAGCTCGCCGACCGGACCCGGGTCGGGCGTGCGCGAGGCGACCTGGGGGCACACCTTCGCCGCCAGCAGGTCGGCCAGGACTCGGCCGGGCCCCGCGGACCACAGCACCGCCGGATCCCCGGAGAGCACCAGGCGCGCCCCGTCGGGCACGGACTCGACCAGGGTCGCGGCCGTCTCCACGTCGAGCTGGGGTGCGTCCAGCACCGCCAGCAGGTCCAGCGCCAGCGCGCCGTCCTCGTCCCGGCCGGGACCCTCGTGGCCCGCGAGCAGCCCGGCGAGGGTGGCGGTCGCCTCCGCGTCCACGTGCTCGGCCAGCCGCCGCCTGCCGTCCTCGGTGGCCGCGACGGCCCAGGCCCGCAGCCCCAGCGACCTGGCGGCCGCCACCAGGGCCGCCGGTTCCGCCCGGGCCGCCTCCGCTCCGGTGTGGGCGACCAGCCCGCTCCCGGCGACCGCCCGGACCAGCGCCGCGGCGGACGGGGACGGGGCCGCGCCGACCGCGCCCTCCCAGTCCTGCGACTCGTCCGCCTCGAAGGTGTTGAGGAGCCTGCTCAGGCCGTCCGCGAGGCTCTCCTCGGCGAGCGCGTAGCGGTCCAGGCCGAGGAGCAGCCGCACCGGCGCCTCCTCGTCCTCCTCGCCGGTCGCCGGACGCGCACCGGCGCTCTCGTCCGGGACGTGGAAGACCAGCACCAGGCCGTCCGCGACGGCCGCCTTCAGGGTCTCCTCGGCGTCGGTGACCCCGTTCCGCCCGAGGGCCGCGCCGAGCGTGCCCCACTCGAGCGCGGTGTGGCCCAGCTCCGCCGCCCGCTCCAGCAGCCAGACGACCAGCGCGCGCACCCGCCGCTCGTCGTCGGGGCCGGCCTCGCCGCCGAGCAGCGTCTTGGCGAAGCCGTCGGCCTGGCCCACGCGGACCCCGGAGAGCGCCAGCACCTGCCACGGGTCCTCGCGCAGCGCCTCGCCGGCACGCTCGCCCAGCGCCAGCACGGCGGCCTCGGCCAGGCTCTCCGGAGCCCCGCCCGCCGCGAGCACCGTCCGCGCGGCCGCCACCGCGTCCCCGCTGAGCTGCGCGGGCAGCACGGGCCGCGCCCCAGGGGCCGGCGCCTGCGCCGGGGCGGGGGAGGGGGCTGCCGCGGGCCGTGAGGCCGCGGGACGTGTGGGAGCGGTCCTCGCGGGCGCCGCGGGGCGCTCGCCGCGCTCGATCGCCCGGACCGCGGCGGCCAGGTCCGTGAGTTCGGCGGGGAGCTGCGAGCCGACGCCCTCGGTCGACGGCCGGGGCCGCCGGGGAGCCGCGGTCTCCTCGCCGGCAGCCTCACCCGGCTCGGCGCGGTCCTCGCTGTCGCGGTCGTCGCGGTCCTCGGTCACGGTGGCCTCCGTTGTACGGCGGACTACGGTCGGGGCCCGATCACAGCGTGCTCCAGTCGTGGTCCGGATAGCGGTGCACCGGCGCAGAGACGTCGTCCAGCGCCTGGCAGATCTCATCGGGAAGACTAAGGGTCTCCACCGACAACGCCGCGGCGAGCTGCCGGGCGTTGCGCGCCCCGACGATCGGCGCGGTCACGCCGGGGCGGTCCCGCACCCAGGCGAGGGCCACCTGCAGCGGGCTGGCGGCCAGTCCGTCGGCCGCTATGGCCAGCGCGTCCACGATGAGCCGGGCCGTGTCGTCGAGGTAGGGCGCGACGAAGGGCGCCATCTCCTCGGAGCCGCCGCGGGAGTCCTGCGGGGTCCCGTGCCGGTACTTGCCGGTCAGCACCCCGCGTCCCAGCGGCGAGGAGGGCAGCAGCCCCACCCCCAGGTCCAGTGCGGCGGGCAGCACCTCGCGCTCGATGCCGCGCTGCAGCAGCGAGTACTCCATCTGCGTGCTGGCCAGCGGTGTGCGCGCCGGCACGGCCTGCTGCCAGGTGGCCGCCTTGGCCAGTTGCCAGCCGCAGAAGTTGGACACGCCGACGTAGCGGGCCCGGCCGGAGCTCACGGCGAGGTCGAGGGCCTGCAGCGTCTCGTCCAGCGGGGTGCTCGCGTCGTACGCGTGCACCTGCCACAGGTCGACGTAGTCCGTGCCGAGCCGCTGCAAGGAGGCGTCCAGGGCGGCGAGCAGATGGCCGCGCGAGGCGTCGAAGCGGCGGTAGAGGTCGGGCACGCTGCCGGCCTTGGTGGCGATCACCAGGTCCGAGCGTGGCACCAGGTCCTCGACCAGCCGGCCGAGGAGGTACTCGGCGCCGCCGTCCCCGTACACGTCGGCGGTGTCCACGAGCGTGCCCCCGGCCTCCCAGAAGGCCTTGAGCTGGTCGGCGGCGTCCAGTTCGCCGGTGTCGCGCCCCCAGGTCAGCGTGCCGAGCCCGAGCCTGGACACGCGCAGTCCCGTACGGCCGAGGTGCCTTTGCTCCATGAGGGGTGAGATTACTGGTCGTCCGGGACCTTTGGGCAGGAGTGACGTACCCGACAGGCGCCGGCGCGCGCCCGGAGCGATAAGGTCCGGGGAACAAGGACGTTACTCATCGGTAAGGGGATCGCCATGCGGCTCGGGATCAACCTCGGCTACTGGGGCGCCGGGATGGACGCCGACAACCTCGCCGTGGCGCAGGAGGCGGACCGCCTCGGCTACTCCGTGTGCTGGGCGGCCGAGGCCTACGGCTCGGACGCGCCCACTGTGCTGTCCTGGGTCGCCGCGCAGACCGAGCGCATCGACGTCGGTTCGGCCATCTTCCAGATCCCGGCCCGTACGCCCGCGATGACGGCGATGACCGCCGCCACCCTGGACTCCCTGTCCGGCGGCCGCTTCCGGCTGGGCCTGGGCGTCTCCGGCCCGCAGGTCTCCGAGGGCTGGTACGGCGTCACGTTCGACAAGCCGCTGGCGCGCACCCGCGAGTACGTCGAGATCGTCCGCAAGGCGATGTCCCGGGAGCGGCTGAGCCACGAGGGCGAGCACTGGACGCTGCCGCTGCCCGGCGGCCCCGGCAAGGCGCTGAAGCTGACCGTGCACCCGGTGCGCGAGCACATCCCGCTGTACATCGCCGCCATCGGCCCGAAGAACCTGGAGCAGGCCGGCGAGATCGCCGACGGCGCGCTGCTCATCTTCCCCTCGGCCGCCCACCTGGAGGACACCGCGATCCGCCACCTCCGGGCGGGCCGGGAGAAGGCCGGGAAGACCATGGAGGGCTTCGACGTCTGCCCGACCGTGCCGCTGGCCGTCGGCGAGGACGTGGACGCGCTGGCCGACCTCTTCCGCCCCTACACCGCCCTGTACGTGGGCGGCATGGGCAGCCGCAAGCAGAACTTCTACAACCGGCTCGCGCAGCGCATGGGGTACGAGAAGGAGGCCGCCGAGATCCAGGACAAGTACCTGTCCGGCGACAAGGCCGGCGCCGCCGCCGCGGTCCCGCGCGAACTCATCGACTCCACCACCCTGCTGGGCTCCGTGGAGCGGATCGCCGACCGGATGCGGGCCTACGCGGCCGCCGGTGTCACCACGCTGACCCTGGCCCCGGCCGGGTTCACCCTGGACGAGCGGGTCGCGGCGCTGCGCGCGGGCGTCGAGGCGCTGGAGCGCGCCGGAGTCGCCGGGTAGGGGCGGCGGACCCCCGGCGCCGGTCCCGGCTCAGCCCGGGACCAGGCGCCCCATCATCCGCCCGAAGGCGATCAGGCGCGCTATCTGGCCGGCCCCGCCGTCGTCGAGGGACTTGCTGAACCGGAAGGACTCCGGCCGGAAGCGGGCGGCGGCGACCCCGCCGTCGGCGTCCCCGCGCACCGCGCTCAGTTCGTGCGGCATGGCGGTGGCCAGCACCACGTACACCCCGCGGTCGATCCGACGGCCCTGCTCGTCGCGGCCCACCAGGGTGCGCATGCCGACGTGGCCGATCGCCTCCAGGGGCAGCACCTGCACGGAGGAGTCCAGTACCCGCCCGCCCGGCGCGTCCTCGTCGGCGACCTCCTCGCTGTGCCACAGGATGAGCCGCCGGCCGTCGCAGACCGCGGCCTCCTGCCACACCGAGGTGCCGGCCTCCGTCAGGTCGACGACGCGTTCCAGGGTGAAACCGCGGACCCGCCGCCGGCCCAGGACGCCGTCGATCGCGTCGAGGGCCACGTCGGCGTGGAGGAAGTAGGCGCGTGCCGCGTCGTCAAGGCGTGCGTAAGGGGCCCAGTCCGAGCCCGCCGGGCCTCCGGGGCGTGCCGTCGTCCGGCTGCGCGTCGCCTTGCTGAACATGTCTTGGTCGTGACCCCTCCGAGGGGCTATGAAATCACGGGCACTCGGCCGGCGGCGGGGCCCCTCGGTTTCCGCGGCCGTGGTGGGGGCTCGGGGGTCTTCCCCGCCACGGCCGTCACCAAACACAACGCCCGAAAGCGCCAGGGGTTACGTGCCCGGGGCGGGTCGGCCCTCATCCGTTCGGCCGAGTTGACGCCCGGGCCTGTTGCCTCATGCTTTGCGGGCGACTTGACTCGTCTTTTGCGTATGCCCGATTCGCGCAGGAGGTACGTCATGCTCTCCGCCCGGAGTCTGTTCCAGGAGATCGTCGACAACGACGACTCCTTCCGGCTGTTCTGCTCGATCGCCGCCAGCGGTGAGTCGCAGGGCGGCTGGGAGAACGGCAGGATCGCCGCCCTGGTTCCCGAGTCCCAGCGTGAACTGGCCCCCAAGATCGCCCGGCACGGCGCCGACGAGGACAAGCACGGCCGGATCTTCAACGCCCTGATGCGCAAGCGCGGCCTCGAACCCGTCCCCGTCCCCCCGGACACCGACTACACCATGCTCCTCGAGCACAGCGGCATCGGCCTCGCCCACGACAAACTGCGCCGCGACGAGGCCCTGACCGTGCAGGACATCGTCACCTACCTCGCCCACAGCCGGGTCACGGAACAGCGCGCCTCCGAACAGATGGCCCTGCTCACCAAGTACTTCGCGGACCACCCCGACATCGGCAGGGCGGTCCGCATGATCTCCGCCGACGAGGACAACCACCTCGCCTACTGCCACGAGGAGCTGCTGCGCTTCGCCGAGGCCGGCCACGGCGCGGTCATCGAGCGCGTCCTGAGTGAGTGCGCCCACGCCGAGATCCGCATCCACCGCGACGTCAGCCTCGCCGTCATGGACCACATGGGCCGGATCCTCGGCTGGTCCCGGGCGAAGGCCGCGGTGCTGCGGGCCGGGATCCACGGGGCGTACGCGTACGAACGCCTGGGCGGCTGGCGGCGGATGGTCAGGCTCGCCATGCCCCAGCGCCGCGACGCCCTCGGCGGCCCCGAGCCCGCGGCCGAACCGGCCCTCTGAGCCGCCCCCCGGCCGCTCGCCCCCGTCGGGCGCGGGGCCGGGAGACCGCTCCGAGCCAGCCGTGCCTTTTGAACATCCGGTACAGCAGGATCTCCGACACGGCGATCACCGACAGGACCGCCGGATAGCCCCACACCTGGTGGAGCTCCGGCATGTACAGGAAGTTCATGCCGTAGATGCCCGCGATCATGGTGGGCACCGCCGCCATGGCCGCCCACGCCGAGATCTTGCGCATGTCGTCGTTCTGCCGCACCCCCACCTGGGTCAGATGGGAGCTCAGGACGTCGCTGAGCAGCCGGTCGAGGCTGTCCACCTGCTCGTTGGCCCGGGTCAGGTGGTCGGCCACGTCGCGGAAGAAGGGCTGGGTGCCGGCCGCCACATGCGGCAGCGTGCCCGCCGAGAGCCTGATCATGGGCTGCATCAGGGGCGCGGTCGCCCGCCGGAACTCTAGCAGCTGGCGCTTGAAGCCGTAGATCCGGCTCGCCGTGCTCTCGGCGCCCCGGCGCGCGACGGACCTGCGGCTCTCCGGGGCGAAGACCTCCGTCTCCAGGTCCTCCAGACCGGCCTGGAGATCGGCCGCGACGACCATGTAGTCGTCCACCACGGTGTCGCTGATGGCGTACATCACCGCGGTCGGCCCGTGCTTGAGGACCTCGTGCTCCGCCTCCAGGCGGTGCCGGATCTCACCCGGTGCGATCGCCTCGCCGTGGCGCACGGTGACGACGAAGCCCTCCCCGACGAAGATCATCAGCTCGCCCGCGGTGACCGTGTCCCGCTCGTCGTCGTACGAGACCGGCTTGAGCACCAGGAACAGCGAGCCCTCGTACACCTCCAGTTTGGGCCGCTGGTGGGCGCAGAGCGCGTCCTCCACGGCCAGCGGGTGCAGCGCGAACTCGCGGCTGACGAGGTCGAACTCCTTCTGCGTCGGCTCGTACAGGCCGATCCACACGAACGCCCCGTCCGTCGACCGCGCCGCCTGCAGCGCGTCGGACAGGTCGTCGGGGGCGGCGGTGCGCTCCCCGTCGCGGTAAATGGCACAGTCGACGATCACACCAGTCTTCTTCCGCGCTACGTCGGCGCCACACCGGACAACCCGGGGTCGTATGGTGGCGGTCATGCCCACCGTGATCCTGGTCCGGCACGGCCGGTCCACCGCCAACGCGGAGAAAGTGCTGGCCGGACGACTCCCCGGAGTCGCCCTCGACGAGACAGGGCGCGACCAGGCCGCGGCCCTGGCCGCCCGGTTGGCCGGACTGCCGCCGGCCGCCGTCGTCACCAGCCCGCTGCAGCGGTGCCGGGAGACGCTGCAGCCGCTCATGGACGCGCTTCCCGACGTGCCGCTCCACGTCGAGGAGCGGATCTCGGAGTGCGCCTACGGCGACTGGAGCGGCCGCAAGATCGCCGAGCTGGCCGACGAACCGCTGTGGGGCGTGGTGCAGCGCTACCCCTCGGCCGCCGTCTTCCCCGGCGAGGGGGGCGAGTCGGTGCGCGCCATGCAGGCCCGCGCGGTCGACGCGGTGCGCGAGTGGAACGCCCGTGTCGAGGAGACCCACGGACCCGACGCCCTCTACGTGATGTGCTCCCACGGCGACATCATCAAGTCCATCGTCGCCGACGCCCTCGGCATGCACCTTGACCTCTTCCAGCGCGTCGCCGTCGACCCCTGCTCGGTCACCGCGATCCGCTACACCCCGGAGCGGCCCTTCCTGCTCCGGCTCGGCGACACCGGCAGCCTGGAAAGCCTGCGCCCGAGGGAGCGGCCCACCGCGGCCCCGGGCGACGCGGAGGTCGGAGGCGGTGCGGGCGCACCGTGATCAGCTTCCGCAGTAGGGTGGACCGAACCGCGAAGACACCGAACTAACGGAGCAGGACGTGCCTCGTCAGGTGTTCCTCTACGACAAGCCCGAACGCTTCGTCGCCGGCACCGTGGGCCAACCGGGCCAACGCACCTTCTTCCTGCAGGCGAGCGCCGCCGGCCGGACGACCAGCGTCGCGCTGGAGAAGACCCAGGTCGAGGCACTCGCCGAGCGCATCGACGAACTGCTGGACGAGGTCGTGCGCCGCACCGGCGGCGCCGCCCCCGTGCCCGCCGTCGCCCCCACGGAACTGCTCGACAACAGGCCGCTCGAGGTCCCCGTGGAGGAGGAGTTCCGGGTCGGCACCATGGCCCTGGCCTGGGACGGCGCCGAGGAACGGATGATCCTGGAAGCCCAGGCGCTGGTCGAGATCGAGGCCGAGGACGAGGACGACCTCGAGGCGGCCGAGGAGATGCTCCTGCAGGACGACGAGAACGGCCCGCCGCTGCTGCGGGTGCGCCTGACCGGCGCCCAGGCCCGCTCCTTCGCCAAGCGCGCCCTCGACGTCGTCGCGGCCGGCCGCCCGCCCTGCCCGCTGTGCAGCCTGCCCCTGGATCCGGAAGGACACGTATGCCCGCGTCAGAACGGGTACCGGCGGTCGGCGACGGCCTGAACGGGGACATAGCCACCGAGCTGCTCGCGCGCGGCGAACTGACCGTGCGTGGGCGGCTGCGCGACGCCTCCAACGCGGTGCTCTACTGCACGGTCGAGCACGAGGGCGTGCGCGCCCACTGCGTGTACAAGCCGGTGGCCGGGGAGCGGCCGCTGTGGGACTTCCCCGACGGGACGCTCGCCCAGCGCGAAGTCGCCGCGTACCTGGTCTCCGAGGCCACCGGCTGGGGCCTTGTGCCGCCGACCGTGCTGCGTGACGGGCCGTACGGCGAGGGCATGGTGCAGCTGTGGATCGAGACCCAGCAGGAGGGCGGCGAAGGGCTGCTGGCCCTCGTGGAGGGTGACGAACCGGGCGACGGCTGGAAGGCCGTCGGCTTCGCCGAGGTGGGCGAGGGCCGCACCGCGCTGCTCGTGCACGCCGACGACACCCGGCTGCGCCGGCTGGCCGTCCTGGACGCCGTGATCAACAACGCCGATCGCAAGGGTGGCCACCTGCTGCCGGCCGCCGACGGGCAGCTCTACGCCATCGACCACGGCGTGACCTTCAACACGGAGAACAAACTGCGCACCCTCCTGTGGGGCTGGGCCGGCGAACCGCTCACCGAGGAGATCGCCGAGGTCCTCGGCAAGCTCTCCGTGGAGCTCGCCGACGGGGGCCTCGGCGCACGGCTGGCCGAGCTCATCACGCCCGCGGAGCTCGACGCCCTGCGGGCCCGCGTGGCCGCGCTGCTCGGCTCCGGACATCATCCCGAGCCCTCCGGGGAATGGCCCGCCATCCCCTGGCCGCCCATCTGAACCCCCGGGCCGGACGTCCCGTGCGGACCCACGGGTCGTTTGTGGATCAGGCGGGCGGTTAATCTCATGACATGCATGCCTGGCCCGCTTCCGACGTCCCTGCCCTCCCGGGCACCGGGCGCGACCTCCGTCTCCACGACACCGCGACCGGTGGCCCGGTAACCCTGAGCCCCGGTCCGGTCGCCCGCATCTACGTGTGCGGGATCACCCCCTACGACGCCACCCACATGGGTCACGCGGCCACCTACAACGCGTTCGACCTCGTGCAGCGCGTGTGGCTCGACACGAAGCGCCAGGTCCAGTACGTCCAGAACGTCACCGACGTCGACGATCCGCTGCTGGAGCGGGCCGACAAGACCGGCGAGGACTGGACGGCCCTCGCCGAGCGCGAGACGACCCTGTTCCGCGAGGACATGACGGCCCTGCGGATGCTGCCGCCCGCCCACTACATCGGCGCCGTCGAGGCCATCCCGGGGATCGTCCCGCTGGTCGAGCGGCTGCGCGGGGCCGGCGCGGCGTACGAACTGGACGGCGACATCTACTTCCACGTCGACTCCGACCCGCACTTCGGCAGCGTCTCCCACCTCGACGCGGCCGCCATGCGCGCCCTGTCGGCCGAGCGCGGCGGTGACCCGGACCGCCCCGGCAAGAAGAACCCCGTCGACCCGGTCCTGTGGCTCGCCGCCCGCGAGGGGGAGCCCAGCTGGGACGGCGGCAGCCTGGGTCAGGGCCGTCCCGGCTGGCACATCGAGTGCGTCGCCATCGCCCTGGACCACCTCGGCATGGGCTTCGACGTGCAGGGCGGCGGCTCCGACCTGGCCTTCCCGCACCACGAGATGGGCGCCTCGCACGCCCAGGTGCTCACCGGCGAGTTCCCCATGGCGAAGGCCTATGTGCACGCCGGCATGGTCGCGCTGCACGGCGAGAAGATGTCCAAGTCCAAGGGCAACCTCGTCTTCGTCTCCCAGTTGCGCCGTGACGGGGTGGACGCGGCGGCCATACGGCTCAGCCTGCTGGCCCACCACTACCGCGAGGACTGGGAGTGGACCGACGCCGTGCTCGCCGACGCGGTGGAGCGGCTGGCCCGCTGGCGGGCCGCCGTCTCACGGCCGGACGGCCCGCCCGCCGAGGCGCTGCTGGAGGAGATCCGCGAGGCGCTCGCCGACGACCTGGACGCCCCCGCCGCGCTCGCGGCCGTGGACCGCTGGGCCGTCCGGCAGGAAACCGAGGGCGGCACGGACACCGGCGCCCCCGGCCTGGTCTCCCGCGCGGTGGACGCCCTGCTCGGCGTCGCGCTCTGACGCTCCCGAGCGACGGCCCGGCCGCCGCCCCCGCGCGGGGACGGCGGCCGGGCCGTTTTCCGGTGTTCCAGGTGCCTCGGGTTCTTCAGGTGCTTCGGGTTCTCCCGGGGCGGCACCGCGCGGGTCATTCCCCGTCGGAGCCGTCCTCCTTCTCGTCCCGGTCGTCCTTGGGCTTCTGCGACATGTCCCGCAGGTAGGGACCCGCGTCGGACTCGCCCGCCTGCGGGTCACGGCGCCGCAGGTAGCGCTCGAACTCGCGGGCGATGGCCTCCCCCGAGGCCTCCGGCAGCTCCGCCGTGTCGCGGGCCTCCTCCAGCGTCTGGACGTACTCGGCGACCTCGCTGTCCTCGGCGGCGAGCTGGTCCACGCCGACCTGCCAGGCACGCGCGTCCTCCGGCAGCTCGCCGAGCGGGATGCGCAGGTCCAGCAGGTCCTCCAGACGATTGAGCAGCGCCAGCGTCGCCTTCGGGTTCGGCGGCTGCGACACGTAGTGCGGCACGGCCGCCCACAGGCTGACCGCCGGGATGCCGGCGTGGGTGCAGGCCTCCTGGAGGATGCCGACGATGCCGGTGGGGCCCTCGTAGCGGGACTCCTCCAGGCTGAGCGCGGTCGCCAGGTCCGGGTCGGAGGTGACGGCCGTGACGGGCACCGGACGGGTGTGCGGGGTGTCGCCCAGGAGGGCGCCCATCACCACCACCATCTCGATGCCGAGCTCATGGGCGAAGCCCAGGATCTCGTTGCAGAACGAGCGCCAGCGCATGCTGGGCTCGATGCCCCGTACGAGGACGAGGTCGCGTGGCTTGGGGGTCTCGATGCGGATGACGGACAGCCGCGTGGTGGGCCAGGTGATCCGCCGTGTGCTGCCGTCCATCCAGACCGTGGGGCGGTTGACCTGGAAGTCGTAGTAGTCCTCGGCGTCCAGCGCGGCGAACACCTCGCCCTTGAACTCCCGGTCCAGATGCCCGACCGCGGCGGAGGCGGCGTCCCCGGCGTCGTTCCAGCCCTCGAACGCGGCCACCATGACCGGGTCGATCAGCTCGGGAACCCCCTCGAGCTCGATCACCCAGCGCCTCCTTCCGGCCGGTAGGGGGAGGGTGCCACCCCCGCCGGCTGCCGTTCCTTCGCGTGCGGCACCAGCCTACGGCTTCGTGAGGCAGGTGCCGCCGCCTTCGTAGGGGGATGATCCCCACAGTCATCGGACGTACGCGTCCGGTCAGCCACCGCTCCAGGCCGAGCGGTACGCGGCCCAGTCCGCCGGCGTCGCGGCGAAGTCGACGTACAGGGCGAGACCGAAGCGTTCACGGGTGGGCGCCTTTCGGGCCAGGCCGAGCCGGGCGCCGCGCACGGCGGCCGTGACGGTCTCCGCCCAGGCGTGGCGGCCCAGGTTGTTCGTGTGGTAGCCGGGCAGGCCGACGAGCAGGTCCGTGCCGGACGGTGTCACCTCCAGGGCGAGCGCGGTCTGCTGGGCCACGTAGCCGCCGTAGAGGCCCTCCAGAGGGAGGGCGGTGTCGTAGGTCATCATCGCGACCTGGTCGACGCGCCTGGCCACCTCCCCGAAGTACCGCTGCGACCACCACTTGGGGTGGTTGAACAGGGTGCCGCTCACCGAGTGCAGGGAGGGCAGCGGGTCGATCTGGTGGGTCGCGACCGACAGCGGAACGCCGCGGGCGGCGGTGAGCGGGTGCACCGAGTCCAGCAGCGCGAGGAAACCGCGGTCGCCGGAGTACATCGGCTCCAGGTCCAGGTGGACGCCGTCGAAACCGGCCGCCAGGACCTGGGCGGCGCTGTCCCGCACCCGGGCGCGGGTCGACGGGTCGTCCAGGTGCAGGCCCTTCGAACCGTCGTGCGAGAGGACCTGGCCGAGCCACGCCTGGACGCGCACCCCCGGCAGCTCGGCGTGCATCCGGCGGATCATGTCCCGTGCTCGCGGGTAGAGGCCGGCGTCGAGGCGGCCGTCGAACTCCAGGGGCCCGGTGTGCACGTACAGGTCCCGGGTGCCGCTGCCGCGCAACTCCCGGGCCAGCGCTTCGAGGTCGGCCCCGTCGCGTTCCCCGTCGACCCAGGCGTGCCCGAGCCACACCGCGTTCCGGTCACGGTTCGCGCCCGCGCCGGAGGGGTCGCCGGTGTACTCCAGGCGCAGGGCGACCCCCGCGACGAGCGCCGGGAGCAGGACGACGAGGACGGCCGGCAGCGCGCCACGGCGCAGCGTACGGGCCGAGGGGCGGCGCAGGCGCAGCCTGAGGCGTGGATTCATCCGATCCCTCTTTTCGATCACTCTTACGAAGGACCGGACGCATCCCGGCACCGGGCGGTTCACCCGCCGGCGGGATGCGGCGGGGAACAGCCGGGTCTCAGAGCGTGGACCGAAGCCACTGCTCCACGCTCGCGATGTGCACCGTCGCCCAGGACCGCGCGGCCTCCGCGTCCCGGTCCCGCAGGGCCGCCAGGATCGCGCGGTGCTCGTGCAGGGTGCGGCTGACCGCGTCCTCCTGGGTCAGCCCACGCCAGATCCGGGCCCGCGTGGTCGGCCCGGACAGCCCGTCCAGCAGCGAGCACAGCACCGAGTTTCCCGAGGCCTGGACGATGCCGCGGTGGAACTCCAGGTCGCACGCGACCAGTTCCTCCACCGACGGCTGCGTCCCCAGGGCCTCCAGTTGCCCGGTCAGCGCCTCCAGCTGGGACTCTCCGATGCGCGCGGCCGCCATCGCCGTGGCCGCGGGCTCCAGGATGCGGCGCACGGCGAGGAACTCCAGGACGGTGTCGTCGCGGTGGAAGTCCACCACGAAGCTCAGCGCCTCCAGCAGCAGCTGCGGGTCCAGGCTGGTGACGTACGTGCCGTCGCCCTGCCGTACGTCCAGGATCCTGATCAGGGACAGCGCGCGGACCGCCTCGCGCAGGGAATTGCGCGACAGCCCGAGCTCCGCGGCGAGTTCGCTCTCCTTGGGGAGCCGGTCGCCGGGGCGCAGCGCGCCGGAGACGATCATCCCCTTGATCTTCTCGATCGCCTCGTCGGTGACCGCCATCAGCCCTCGCCTCCCCGGACATCCGATGTATCGGGCCATTATGCCCGCACCACCGGGAGCCCGGAGCCCTCTCGGGGAGTCTGATCACCGCCCCGCGCCACCCCGCCCCGCGGAACGCCGAAGGCCGTGCCCGCTGTCGCGGACACGGCCTTCGGCCTGTGAAATCACCGTCGGGACGACAGGATTTGAACCTGCGACCCCTTGACCCCCAGTCAAGTGCGCTACCAAGCTGCGCCACGTCCCGGTGACGTACCCCGGGGCGCCGCCCCGGAAGATCACGTACAGAGGAGGATACCCGAACCTCGCTGATCAGCCGAATCGCTCGATGCGGATCCGGTCGAGCGGCTGCCCGCCGTCCGCCAGCAGACGCGACGCGTGCTCGGCGAAACCGTTGCCGCCGCACACGTACGCCTCCCAGCCGCCGGGCGGCGGATCCGCGAGGTACGGGGCCAGGTGGGCGGCGGTGAGGCGGCCCTCGGCGCGGGTGAGCAGCACGGTCGTCTCCGGCCCGTACTCGGCGGCGTAGATCAGGTCCTCGCGGGTGCGGGCCGAGACGATCAGCCGCAGCGGCACGTCCAGGCCGCGCAGCCGGCGGTGGCGCACCATCGACATCAGGGGGACGACCCCCGATCCGGCACCCAGCAGCAGCGCCGGGTGGTCCCCGGTCCAGGCGAAGAAGCCGCTGTGCGGGCCGCGGACCTCGACGGTGTCGCCCGGCCGGGCGACGGTATGCAGGTGCCCGGAGACCTCGCCGCCGGCCACGTGGTCGAGGGTCAGCTCGATGTGGCCGGAGTCGTCCGGGGCGGAGGCGACCGAGTAGTTGCGCTGCGCCGTGTAGCCGTCGGGGGCGGTGAGGCGCAGCGTCAGGTACTGGCCGGGCAGATGGCCCGCCCAGCCGGGCACCGCGAGGCGGAAGGTGGACGCACGCGGCGTCTCGCGGCGGATCTCCGCGATCACCGCGCGCCGCCAGACCGAGGAAGCGGCCTCGGGGACGGCGATCCGGCCGGGCACGGCGAACCGGGCCGGCGGGACGAACGCCGGTACGGGAGCGGGGGTGATGAGGTCAGTCATGGGCGTAGCGCTGCTCCTGCCAGGGGTCGCCCCGGTGGTGGTAGCCGTTCTGCTCCCAGAAGCCCGACTCGTCGTGGTCGAGCAGGCGCAGGCCCGCGATCCACTTGGTGCTCTTCCAGAAATACAGGTGCGGGACGATCAGCCGGGCCGGGCCGCCGTGCTCGGGGGCGAGCGGCGCGCCGTCGTACTCCCAGACGATCCAGGCGCGGCCTCCGGTGACGTCCGTGAGCGGCAGGTCGGCGGCGTAGCCGGTGTGCGACCAGGCCACGACGTGGGTGGCGGCTCGGGAGGGGCGCACGGCATCCAGGAAGGCGTCGACCGACACCCCGCCGAAGCGCACGCCGAACTTGGACCAGCCGGTCACGCAGTGGATGTCGCCCCGGTACTCCGAGCCCGGCAGGGCGTGCGCCTGCTCCCAGTCCCAGGTGCGCGGGCGGTCCACCAGCCCGTCCACCCGCAGCGTCCAGTCCTCGGCCGCGATCGCCGGCGTGACCTCGGCGGAGAGGACCGGCCATGTGTCGCGGGCGTCGTACTGGCCGGGCGGCAGCCGCGGGTCGCGGTCGGCGGCGCGGCCGCGCCCGGTGAAGCCCCGGGTGGGTTCGACGGCGGAGCTCATGCGGGGTGCTCCCGCTCCAGCTTCTCCAGCTCGCGCAGCGCGGCGGCTTCGTCGAGGGTGAGCAGCACCCGGTCGCGCATGAGGATCCGGCCGTCGACGACCGTGTCCCGTACGTCCGCGGCCGCGGCCGCGTACGCCAGCATCGACCAGGGGTCGTGGCGCGGCGCGAGGTGCGGGCCGCCGAGGTCCAGTACGGCCAGGTCGGCCCGCTTGCCCGGCTCCAGGGAGCCGAGGTGGTCGCCCAGCCCCAGCGCGCGGGCGGCCTCGATCGTCGCCATCCGCACCGCCTGCTCCGCGCCGACGGCGGTCGGGTCGCCGCCGGCCTTGTGCACCAGCGCGGCCGCCCGCACCGCGCCCAGGACGTCGAGGGTGTTGGAACTCACCACACCGTCGGTGCCGAGGCCGACGGTGACGCCCGCGGCCAGCAGCTCCGGGACGCGGGCGATGCCGCAGCCCAGCTTCAGGTTGGAGACCGGGCAGTGCGCCACGGACGTGCCGGTCCTGGCCAGGGCGGCTATCTCGCCGTCGGTCAGGTCCACGGCGTGCGCCAGCAACACGTCGGGCCCGAGGACACCGAGGGAGTCCAGCAGCTCGACCGGCCGCTTGCCGTGCGCCTGGACCACCATCGCCACCTCGGCGGCGTTCTCCGCCGCGTGGACGTGCAGCAGCGCGCCGTGCTCACGGGCGAGCGCGGAGATCGCGACGAGCTGCTCGGGGCCGAGGGTGTAGGCGCTGTGCGCGAAGACCACCGGGCGGGTGCCCGGCGCCCGGCCGGTCCACGCGGCCAGGCCGGCCGCTGCCCAGGCCATGCGGTCGCCGTAGGGGCGGCCGTCCGGCGGCCCGGGCACGTCCATGAAGGTCGGGCCGGCCAGCAGCCGCCAGCCCGCCGCCCGCGCCGCCTCATCGGCGGCCTCGTGGAACCAGTACATGTCCAGGCCCGTGGTGACCCCGGCCCGTACGCTCTCCGCCACGGCCACCCGCACGCCCGCGGCCACGGCCCGCGGCGACAGCAGTTCGGCCTCGCGGGGGATCACCCGGGCCAGGAACTCCTGCAGGCCGACGTCGTCGGCGCAGCCCCGCAGCAGGGTCATCGCCAGGTGGGTGTGGGTGTTGATCAGCCCGGGGAGCACCAGGCACCCCGAGGCGTCGATCTCCTCCGCGGCGCGGTACGTCGCGCGTACCTCCGCGGCGGGGCCCACGACGAGGATCTCGCCGTCCCGTACGGCGATCGCGCCGCCGGGGACGACGGTGCCCGCCGCGTCGACGGTCAGCACATCGCCGCCGTGCACCAGCAGATCGGCGTCCTGAGCGCTCACTTCTCGTCGCTTCCGTACTCGGTGGCCAGCAGATGCAAGGCGTCCAACGTTACCCGGCCGCCGCGGGCGACTCCCTCGGCGACCACCGCCCGGTGCGGGTCGTAGCCGCCGGTGGCCTCCACGTCGACCAGGTCGTCGGCGTTGGCGCCGTCGACGACGAGGGCGCCGCCGGCCACCAGCCCGCGCGTCGAGGCCAGCACCAGGAGCGCCGACAGCTCCATCTCGATGGCGGCGATCCCGGCCGCCGCGTACGCCGCGCCGGGCAGTGGCAGGAAGCCCGGCTGGAACGCCGCCCGCGTCCACACCACGCCCCGGTGGTGCGGCGCCCCCGCCGCCCGCGCAGCCCGCTGCAGCGCCAGCACCGCCTCCGGCGCCGCGTACGCCGGGTACTCCGGCGGCAGCAGCAGCTGCGTCACCCCGTCGTCCCGCACGGCGGCCTCGGCGATCACCAGGTCGCCGTCGCCTATCCCGGCGCGGATGGCGCCGGCCGTGCCGAGCCGCAGGATCGTGCCGACGCCCGCCTCCGCGAGCTCCTGGAACAGGCACATCGCGCCCGGCCCGCCGACCCCGTGCGAGGACACCACGACCGGGGTGCCCTTCCAGGTGCCGGTGAAGGTGCGGTACTCGCGGTGGTGCGCGACCTCCCGCGGGCCGGTGAGCAGGGAGGCGACCTCCGCCGCGCGCACCGGGTCGCCCACGACGACCGCGTGCGGTGGCAGACCGGTGCGCGGGATGCGGGAGATGGGCAGCTGATCCGTGGTCATCGGGCCTCCGGGCCGGGCGGGACGATGCTGTGCGGATCACCCTATGGCCCCGTCTCAGGCGGTCCGACGGCGGAGCAGCGCGAAGCATGCCCAGCAGGCGAGAGCGGCCAGGGCCAGCACGATGCCGGTCTCGACGAGCTGCAACGGCCAGTAGTGGGAGGCGGGATGGACCAGCGCCACGGGATCGCCGAAGCCCGCGCCGTCCGCGGGCTTGGCCACGCGTTCCGCCGACCAGTCCGCGGCACCGACGTGCGAGAGCCCGGTTTCGACCTTCGGCCACAGCGCAGAGCGGTAGAACCCCGCCGTGACGAGCACCGAAGAGGTGGCGAAGAAGGCCAGTCCCAGTCCGCTCAGCGCGCGCCGCGTCAGCATGCCGGCCAGCGCGCCCAGGGCCAGGGCCAGCAGCACGTGGGCGACCAGGGCCAGGCCGGTGGACAGGAAGATGTCGTTCTCGTACCACCCGGGGCGATCCTCCGGGTGGCCCGTGCTCCACACCCACCGGAAGAGCAGCGTCAGGCCGGCCGTGCCGACGGTCAGCAGCAGGGCCGGTACGGCGAGCTTGGCGGCGAGCCAGCGGGCGGGAGTGACCGACTGGGCCCACGCGAGCGCGGCGGTGCCCCGCTCCAGTTCCCGGCCGACGAGGGCGCCCCCGGCGAACACCGCGACCGCGAGCGGAAGGAGCGTCATCGCGCGGCCCTGCAGCTGGAGGGGGACATAGGCGTCGAAGGGCTCCGGGTCGATGCAGCGCGGAACGCAGGCGGGGTCGTACCGCTCGTCGCCCGCGGTCAGCCACAGGGCGCGCAGGAGCCAGGCCGTCCCGGCCGCGACGAAGGCGATCCACAGCCACAGGGCCGTACGGTGCAGGCGCACCACCGACCAGGTCAGGCCGTGCAGGACGGACGGGCGCGGGGTGGGGGCGACGGCGGTCATACGACGGCCTCCGGGCGGGTTGCGGGCGTGGCGTCGGTGGTGAGCAGGGCGGGTGCCCCGGGGTTGCGCAGATGGGCGAGGACCAGTTCCTCGAGGGTGGGCTCCTCCACCAGCCAGTCGCCGCACCCCTCCAGCGCTCCGACGGGGCGGACCAGCGCGGTGTGCCCGCGCCCGTTGGCGTGCCCCTCGACGACCGTGTGAGGGGCGAAGTCCGAGCCGGTGCCGGTGATGCGGCGGTGCGCGGCCAGCAGGTCGTCGGTGTCGCCGGCCAGCCGGACCCGGCCCTCGCCGAGGAGCAGCAGGTGGTCGCAGACGCCGTCCAGTTCGGCGACGACGTGCGAGGAGATCACGATGGTCGTACCGCGCTCGGCCGCCGTGGCCATGAGGGCGCCGGTCAGCTCGTGACGGGAGAGCGGGTCGAGGTCGGCCATCGGCTCGTCCAGGAGCAGCAGTTCGGCCCGCTTGCCCAGGGCCAGGGCGAGCGCCACGCGGGTGCGCTGGCCGCCGGAAAGGGCGCGGACCCGTGCACCGGGCGCCAAGCCGCTGCCGTAGGCGACGCGTTCGGCGGCCTCCCGGTCCCAGTGGCCGGGGTTGAGTTCGGCGCCGAGCCGCAGTGTCGCCGCCACGGTGAGCTGCGGGTGGAGCGGCTTGTCCTGGGCGACGTAGGCTAGCCGCGCTCGGGCCGCGCCGGGCGTCGTGCCGCACACGCGCAGTTCCCCCTCGCTGGGGCGCAGCAGCCCCGCGGCGAGCGCGAGCAGTGTCGACTTGCCCGCGCCGTTGGGCCCGACGAGCGCGCAGATGCGCCCGGCCGGCAGCCGGAAGGAACAGTCCCGCAGGACGGGGTCCCGGCCCCACGCGTAGCGCATGCCGAGCCCGGCCGCCTCGACGGCGGCCGCTTCCTGATTCATCTCTCTCCCTCGGAGAATTCCTGGTCCAGTACGGAGTGGAACAGCGCGGCCGCGTCCTCGCGGTCGAGGCCCGCGACGCGCGCCCGGCGCATCCAGTCGGTGAGCTCTCCCGCGAGAGGGGAGCCGGCCGGGTCGGCGCCCAGCGACTTCTGCACGAAGGTCCCGAGGCCGCGCCGCGCCTCCACCAGCCCCTCGCGCTCCAGTTCGCGGTACGCCTTGAGGACGGTGTTGGGGTTGACGGCGGTCGCCTCGACGACCTCGCGGGCCGTCGGCAGCCGGTCGCCGGGTTCCAGCAGCCCCAGCCGCAGGGCCTGTTTGGTCTGCTGGACGATCTGGAGGTATGTGGCGACACCGCTGCGGCGGTCGATGCGGAACTCGACCATGCGCGAAACACCCTTTCACTAAGCAAGTGGTGAAAGGGTGGGGCCTCGACTGACGTCCTGTCAAGCCGCGGTCCGCGGCGGCACCGGCCGTGACGCTTCGGCGTGCGCCGAAACGTTCAGGGGGCAGGCTGAGGGCATGGAGAGAGACGACCACGCGGGAAGCGCCCTCGCCGCCCTCGCGGCGCTGCTCGCCGACGAGACGCGGGCGGCGATGTGCCTGGCGCTGCTCGACGGCCGGGCCTGGACCGCGGGGGAGCTGGCCCGGTACGCGGGAGTGGCGGCCTCGACCGCCAGCGAGCACCTCGGCCGGCTCGTCGCGGGCGGCCTGCTCGCCGAGGAACGCCAGGGCCGCCACCGTTACGTACGCCTCGCGGACGCCCGTACCGCGCAGCTCGTCGAGGACCTCGCCGCACACGCCGGGCCGCCGCCCACCGGGCCGCGCACCCTCGGGCAGGCGGGCGCCCGCAGCGCCATGGCCCGCGCCCGGACCTGCTACGACCACCTCGCGGGACGCCTGGGCATCCTCGTCACGGACGCCATGACCGACCGCGGACTGCTGGCACAGAGCACCGGCTTCGCCCTCACCGACGAGGGCGTGGAGTGGTTCGCCGGGCTCGGCGTCGACCTGGCCGCCGCCCGCACGGGCCGCCGTCCCCTCGCCCGGCCGTGCCTGGACTGGACGGAACGCCGCCCGCACCTGGCGGGCGTCGCCGGGGCCGCGCTGTGCGGACACGCCCTCGCGTCCGGCTGGTGCGCGCGCATCGGCAGCGGCCGGGCCCTGAAGCTCACCGCACAGGGCCGTGCGGCCCTCCACACCCACCTGGGCATCGCGCCCGACGCCCTGGAGGCACCCACCGCATGAACCGCTTCGAGGCCTTTCGCGCCCTGCACCGGGCCGGGCGCCCCCTGTTCCTGCCCAATGCCTGGGACCGCGCCTCCGCGGCCGCCCTGGCCGCCCGGGGCTTTCCGGCGATCGGCACCACCAGCCTGGGTGTCGCCGCCGCGGCGGGCCTGCCGGACGCGGCCGGTGCCACCCGCGAGACGACCCTGTGGCTGGCCCGCGACCTGGCCGCGCTGCCCGTCCTGGTCAGCGTCGACATCGAGGGGGGCTTCGGCGCCACGCCCGAGGACGTCGCCGAACTCGCCACCGACCTCGAACGGCTGGGTGTCGCCGGGGTCAACATCGAGGACGGCCGCCCCGGGGGAGCGGGTCTGACCGACGCCGCGCTGCAGTGCGAGCTGATCAGCGCGATGAAGCGCACCGCCCCGGGGCTCTTCGTCAACGCCCGCACCGACACCTACTGGCTCGGCACCGCCGAGGACAACCGGGCGGCGGACCGGGCGGAGGAGACCCGCCGCCGTGCCGCCGCCTACCTCGCCGCGGGCGCCGACGGGATCTTCGTGCCGGGCCTCGCGGACGCGAGCGCCACAGCCGCGCTCGCGGCCGGCCTCGACGCCCCGCTCAACGTCCTGCTGCCGCCGGACGGCCCGGGGCTCTCCCGCCTCGCCGCACTCGGGGTGAGCCGGGTCAGCACCGGTTCGCTGCTCTTCCGCGCCGCGCTCCACGCCGCCCTGGACACCGCCGGGCGCGCCCTGCGCGGCACACCGCTCCCGGCCGGCCTGCCCTCGTACGCCGACGCCCAGCGCCTCGCGGCCGCCTACGCCCCCGGGGAAACACGGCGGCCCGGGCGTCCGGGGTGAGCGGGGAGGCCGGTTGCGCTCACGCCGGGGCGCCCGGGCCCACGGGTCGGGGTGTCAGTCGCGCCGGCCCGCCAGCAGCGACTCGACCCGCTCCCGGACGTCCAAGGTGTCCAGGCCGCGCACCGTCAAGGTGGTGCGGCGACGCAGCACGTCGTCCGCCGTCTGCGCCCACTCGTGGTCGCGGGCGTACACGACCTGGGCCCAGATCTCCGGGCCGTCCGGGTGGATCCGCTCACCGAGCGCCGGGTCCTCGTTGACCAGCCGGGCGATGTCGAAGGACAGCGCGCCGTAGTGGGTGGCGAGATGACGGGCCGTCAGCGGGTCGAGGCGCCGGCCCGGCTCGCGGTCCACCAGCAGCCGGTGGGCGACCGCGTTGGGGTTGGCGACGCCGGGCAGCGGGACCCGCCTGGGCAGGTGGTCCAGCGGCTCCATGTCCTCGTTCAGCGGGCCGCCGGGCAGCTTGGCGAGCTTGGCCATGACCGTGCGCCCGATGTGCCGGTACGTCGTCCACTTGCCGCCCGCGACCGACAGCATGCCGCCGCTGCCCTCGGTGACGACGGTCTCGCGCCTGGCCTTCTCCACGCCGCCGGGGCCGCCGGGCAGCACCCGCAGGCCCGCGAAGGCGTAGGTGATCAGGTCGCGGGACAGGTGCTCGTCCCGCACCGAGTGGGCGGCCTCGTCCAGGATCTGGGCTATGTCGGCCTCGGTGGCCCGCACGTCGGCCGGGTCGCCGGTGTACTCCTCGTCGGTGGTGCCCAGCAGCAGCTGGTCCTCCCACGGCAGGGCGAAGGTGATGCGGTACTTGTCGATCGGGGTCGCCATGGCCGCCCGCCACGGGGCCTTGCGCTTGAGGACGATGTGGGCGCCCTTGGACAGCCGGATGCTGGGGGCGGCGCCCTTGTCCTCCATCCGCCGCAGATGGTCGACCCACGGGCCGGTGGCGTTGAGCACCAGCCGCGCGTCGACGCCGAACTCGGCGCCGTCCAGCCGGTCCTTGAGCTCGGCTCCGGTGACCCGGCCGTGAGTGAAGCGCAGACCGGTGACCTCGGCGTGGTTGAGGACGACGGCGCCCGCCTCGACGGCGGCGCGGACCGTCATGACCGCCATCCGCGAGTCGTTCATCTGGTGGTCGTAGTAGACGGCGACGGCCTTGAGGTTCTCCGTGCGCAGGGCGGGGTTGGCCGCCGCCGCCCTGGCCGGGGAGATGATCCGGCCGACCCCGTCGCCGAAGGCCGACAGCGCCGAGTAGGCGAAGACGCCCGCCCCGAGCTTGGCGGCGCCGACCGGGCCGCCCCGGTAGACCGGCAGGTGGAAGGTGAGCGGGTTGACCAGGTGCGGAGCCACGTCCCTGGCCAGGACCCGCCGTTCCATGTGGTTCTCCGCCACCAGCTTGACCGCGCCGGTCTGCAGGTAGCGCAGACCGCCGTGGACGAGCTTGGAGGAGGCGGAGCTGGTGGCGCCGGCGAAGTCGCCGGCGTCCACCATCGCGACCCGCAGCCCCGACTGCGCGGCGTGCCATGCCACGGAGGTGCCCAGGATGCCGCCGCCGATGACCAGCAGGTCGTAGGTGGCGCGGCTCAGCAGTTCCCTGGTCTGCGCGCGGCCCGGGTTGCGGCCGGCGGTCGGATGCGTCCCGAGAGCCGGGACGTGCTGCGGGGTGCTCATGATCGGTTCACTTCTCCTCTTCGATCCAGCCCATGGTCCGCTCGACGGCCTTCAGCCAGTCCTTGTACTCGCGGTCGCGGACCTCGGCGTCCATGCGGGGGGTCCATTCGGCGGCACGGCGCCAGTTGGCGCGCAGCTCGTCGGTGTCCTGCCAGAAGCCCACCGCGAGGCCGGCCGCGTAGGCGGCGCCCAGGCAGGTGGTCTCGGCGACCAGCGGGCGCACGACCGGGGCGTCCAGGAAGTCGGCGAGGGTCTGCATCAGCAGGTTGTTCGCGGTCATGCCGCCGTCGACCTTGAGCGCGGTGAGCTCCACGCCCGAGTCCTTGGTCATGGCGTCGACGATCTCCCGGGTCTGCCAGGCGGTCGCCTCCAGCACGGCGCGGGCGATGTGGGCCTTGGTGACGTACCGGGTGAGGCCGGCGATCACACCGCGGGCGTCGGAGCGCCAGTACGGGGCGAACAGGCCGGAGAAGGCGGGCACGAAGTACGCGCCGCCGTTGTCCTCCACCGACAGGGCGAGGGTCTCGATCTCGGCCGCGGTCTTGATCAGGCCCATCTGGTCGCGCATCCACTGCACCAGCGAACCGGTGACCGCGATCGAGCCCTCCAGGGCGTACACCGGCTTCTGGTCGCCGATGCGGTAGCCGACGGTGGTGATCAGGCCGTTGTAGCTGTTGATCGGCTTCTCGCCGGTGTTCATCAGCAGGAAGGTGCCGGTGCCGTAGGTGGACTTGGCCTCGCCCTCGGAGAAGCAGGTCTGGCCGAACAGGGCCGCCTGCTGGTCGCCGAGCGCGGAGGCGACCGGCACTCCGGCCAGGGCCCCGGAGGCGGCGGTGCCGTACACCTCGGCGGAGGAGCGGATCTCCGGCAGCACCGCGGCGGGGACGCCGATCGACTCCAGGATCTTCTGGTCCCAGTCCAGGGTGTGCAGGTTCATCAGCAGCGTGCGGGAGGCGTTGGTCACGTCGGTGACGTGGTGCCCGCCCTCGGCACCGCCGGTGAGGTTCCAGATCACCCAGCTGTCCATGGTGCCGAAGAGGATCTCGCCGGCCTCGGCGCGCTCGCGCAGGCCCTCGACGTTGTCGAGCAGCCAGCGGATCTTCGGTCCGGCGAAGTACGAGGCCAGCGGCAGGCCGGTCTCCCGGCGGAAACGGTCCTGCCCGACGTTGCGGCCGAGCTCCTTGCACAGGGCGTCGGTACGGGTGTCCTGCCAGACCAGGGCGTTGTGCACCGGCTCGCCGGTGTTCTTGTCCCACAGGACGGTGGTCTCGCGCTGGTTGGTGATGCCGATCGCCTTGACGTCGGCGGAGGTGATGCCGGCCTTGCTGACCGCCTCCTCGATGACCTCCTGCACGTTGGTCCAGATCTCGGCCGCGTCGTGCTCGACCCACCCCGGCTTGGGGAAGATCTGCTCGTGCTCCTTCTGGCCGACCGAGACGATCCGGCCGTCCTTGTCGAAGATGATGCAGCGCGAGGACGTGGTGCCCTGGTCGATGGCCGCGATGAACGGGCCTGTGGTGTGGGCGTCGGTCACGGTGTGCTCCTCAGGTCCTTGGGGTGTCGGGGGCTGCTTCTCAGAATGCGATCTTGTAGAGACCGGCCGCGAGGGCCGAACCGACGATCGGGCCGACGACGGGTATCCAGGCGTAGCGCCAGTCGGAGCCGCCCTTGTTCGGCAGCGGCAGCAAGGCGTGCACGATGCGCGGACCGAGGTCGCGTGCGGGGTTGATGGCGTAGCCGGTCGGCCCGCCCAGCGAGAGGCCGATGCCGACGACGACCAGTGCGACCATCAGGGTGCCGGTACCGGAGACCGCGAGACCCTTGGTGAGGCCGAGGGTCAGGATGAAGAGCACCAGGACGAAGGTGCCGATGATCTCCGTGGCGAGGTTCTGCGCCACGTTGCGGATCTCGGGGCCGGTGGAGAATACGCCCAGCACCGGGCCGGGGCCCGTGGTCTGCTTCTCGGCCGCCGCGGTGGCCTGCGCCCCGGGGCCGCCGGTGATCTCGGCGTCGGTCAGGTGGGCCTGGAACTGGCCGTAGTAGGTGATCCACACCAAGGTGGCGCCGATCATCGCGCCGAGCATCTGGCCGGCCAGGTAGACCGGGACCTTGCTCCACTCGCCGCTGTCGATCGCGAGACCGATCGTGACGGCGGGGTTCAGGTGGGCGCCGGAGAGGGAACCGGAGATGTAGGCGCCGGCCAGGACCGCGAAGCCCCAACCGAAGGTGATGGCCACCCAGCCGGCGTTACGGGCCTTGGAGCTCTTGAGGGTGACAGCCGCGCAGACGCCGCCGCCGAGGAGGATCAGAACAGCGGTACCGATGGTCTCGCCGATGAAGATGTGGTCGCTGGACATGCGACTCCTTTGTCCTTCGTCCAGGGGAAGGCGGACCCCGGTCCCGTTCCGGAGTCCGTGGGCCTGTCACCAGGCCCTTCGGCGGTCCCACGGTTACGTACACCTTACCGAATTCGTCGGCTGGTGTTCGACAATGTCGACCGTCGAACGAGAGTGTTCTCCTGCGCAACCACGCGCGTCAAGGGTTCGTCAGGTTGCGGAACGGTCTCCGAGCCGAGTCCGGGCCAGGCGTCAGAAGCGGCCGGCGCCCAGGTCTCGGGAGACCGCCCTGGCGCAGTCCCGAACCGCCGCGACCAGTTGCGGCCGGATGTCGCCGTCCGCGCAGACCCGTTCGACCGCGCCGGTGACGGCCACCGCCCCCACGGTCATCCGGTGCCGGTCGTGGACGGGGGCGGCGATGGAGGCCACGCCGTCCCAGGTCTCCTCCAGGTCGGAGCTCCAGCCGCGGGCGCGTGTGAGGTCCAGCACACCCTCGAAGGCCGCGTCCTCGGTGACGGTGCGCGCGGTCAGCGGCTCGCGCTTCATCTCGACCGCCTCGCTGTGCGCGACCGGGTCGTAGGCCGACAGCACCTTGCCCAGCGCGCTGCTGTGGAGCGGGTGCATGGCGCCGACCTCCAGCACCTGCCGGCTGTCGTCGGGGCGGAAGACGTGGTGGACGATGAGCACCCCCTGCTGGTGCAGCACGCCCAGGTAGACGGCCTCGCCACTGGAGCGGGCCAGGTCGTCGGTCCACACCAGGGCGCGGGCCCGCAGCTCGTGCACGTCCAGGTAGCTGTTGCCCAGCCGCAGCAGCTCCGCCCCCAGCTGGTAGCGGCCGGAGACCGGGTCCTGCTCGACGAAGCCCTCCTGCTGCAGCGTGCGCAGGATGCCGTGCGCGGTGCCCTTCGCCAGGCCCAGGGACGAGGCCACGTCCGACAGGCCGAGCCTGCGCTCGCCGCCGGCCAGCAGGCGCAGGATCGCGGCCGCCCTGGCGAGCGACTGGATGGGACCTGGCATGAACAACCCCTCCGTTAGGAACGACCACGCTCCGATACAACTGATTCGACAATGCTGAACGATGTCAGACGATGCCGACCGTCATCATCCCAGAGAAGAGTGTGGCACCGCCGTCCGCCCCTCGGAATGCCCCGCGGCGGAATCCGGGGTCTTGGCTACGCTGGCCTGGTGTGTACCAGCAGGACCGGCACACACCAAGCCGACAGCCGTCGCACTCCAGGGAGCACACCCATGGCCCAGTCGTCCCTTCCGTCCACGAGCAGTGCCCGAGCCGCAGCACTGCGAGAGGCCCTGGCGACCCGGGTGGTCGTCGCAGACGGGGCGATGGGCACGATGCTCCAGGCGCAGAATCCCACCCTGGACGACTTCCAGGGACACGAGGGCTGCAACGAGGTCCTCAACCTCTCCCGCCCCGACATCGTCGCCTCCGTGCACCGCGAGTACTTCGCCGTCGGCGTGGACTGCGTGGAGACCAACACCTTCGGCGCCAACTTCTCCGCCCTCGGCGAGTACGACATCGCCGACCGCATCCTCGAGCTGTCCGAGTCCGGCGCCGGCATCGCCCGCGAGGTCGCCGACGAGTTCACCGCCCGCGACGGCCGCACGCGCTGGGTCCTGGGTTCCATGGGCCCCGGTACCAAGCTGCCCACCCTCGGCCACATCGGCTACGGCGCGCTGCGCGACGCGTACGAGCAGAACGCCACCGGGCTCCTCACCGGCGGCGCCGACGCGCTGGTCGTGGAGACCACCCAGGACCTGCTGCAGACCAAGGCCGCGGTCATCGGCGCCCGCCGGGCCCTGGAAGCGGCCGGTCTCGACGCGCCCCTGATCTGCTCGGTCACCGTGGAGACCACCGGCACCATGCTGCTGGGCTCCGAGATCGGCGCCGCCCTCACCGCGCTGGAACCGCTGGGCATCGACATGATCGGCCTCAACTGCGCCACCGGCCCCGCCGAGATGAGCGAACACCTGCGCTACCTGGCCCGGCACGCCGGCATCCAGCTCTCGTGCATGCCCAACGCGGGCCTTCCCGTCCTCGGCAAGGACGGTGCGCACTACCCGCTGACCCCCGGCGAACTCGCCGACGCCCAGGAGGCCTTCGTCCGCGAGTACGGGCTGTCCCTGGTCGGCGGCTGCTGCGGCACCACCCCCGAGCACCTGCGCCAGGTCGTCGAGCGCGTCCGCGGCCAGGAGGTCACCGCCAGGACGCCGCGCCCCGAACCGGGCGCCTCCTCGCTCTACCAGACCGTCCCCTTCCGCCAGGACACCTCGTACCTCGCCATCGGCGAGCGCACCAACGCCAACGGCTCCAAGAAGTTCCGCGAGGCGATGCTGGACGGCCGCTGGGACGACTGCGTGGAGATGGCCCGCGAGCAGATCCGCGAGGGCGCCCACCTGCTCGACCTGTGCGTCGACTACGTCGGCCGCGACGGCGTCGCCGACATGAACGAGATCGCCGGACGCCTGGCCACCGCCTCCACCCTGCCGATCGTGCTCGACTCCACCGAGCCCGAGGTGCTCCGCGCCGGCCTGGAGAAGCTCGGTGGCCGCGCCGTGATCAACTCCGTCAACTACGAGGACGGCGACGGCCCCGACTCCCGCTTCGCCCGCACCACCCGCCTCGCGGCGGAGCACGGCGCCGCACTGATCGCCCTCACCATCGACGAGGAGGGCCAGGCCCGCACCCCCGAGGCCAAGGTGGCCGTGGCCGAGCGGCTCATCGCGGACCTGACCGGCAACTGGGGCGTCGCCGAGACCGACATCATCGTCGACTGCCTGACCTTCACCATCGCCACCGGGCAGGAGGAGTCCCGCAAGGACGGCCTCGCCACCATCGAGGCGATCCGCGAGCTCAAGCGCCGACATCCGGACGTGCAGACCACGCTCGGCCTGTCCAACATCTCCTTCGGCCTCAACCCGGCCGCCCGCATGGTGCTCAACTCGGTCTTCCTCCACGAGTGCGTCGAGGCCGGCCTGGACTCGGCGATCGTGCACGCCTCCAAGATCCTGCCGATCGCCCGCATCCCCGAGGAGCAGCGCGCGGTCGCCCTCGACCTCGTGTACGACCGGCGCCGCGAGGGATACGACCCGCTGCAGCGCTTCCTGGAGCTCTTCGAAGGCGTCGACACCAAGTCCGTCAGGGCGAGCCGCGCCGAGGAACTGGCCGCGCTGCCGCTGGAGGAGCGCCTGCGGCGGCGCATCATCGACGGCGAGAAGAACGGCCTGGAGGCGGACCTGGACGAGGCCCTGAAGGCCCGTCGCGCCCTCGACATCGTCAACGACACCCTCCTGGAGGGCATGAAGGTCGTCGGCGAGCTGTTCGGCTCGGGCCAGATGCAGCTGCCGTTCGTCCTGCAGTCGGCCGAGGTGATGAAGTCCGCCGTCGCCCACCTCGAACCGCACATGGAGAAGTCCGACGCCTCCGGCAAGGGCACCATCGTGCTGGCCACCGTCCGCGGCGACGTCCACGACATCGGCAAGAACCTCGTGGACATCATCCTGTCCAACAACGGCTACAACGTCGTCAACCTCGGCATCAAGCAGCCCGTCTCGGCGATCCTGGACGCCGCGCACGAGCACGCGGCGGACGTCATCGGCATGTCCGGCCTGCTGGTGAAGTCCACGGTGATCATGAAGGAGAACCTGGAGGAGCTGAACCAGCGCGGCCTCGCCGCCCGCTACCCGGTTATTCTCGGCGGCGCCGCGCTCACCCGGGCCTACGTCGAGCAGGACCTCCACGAGCTCTACGAGGGCGAGGTCCGCTACGCCCGCGACGCCTTCGAGGGACTGCGCCTGATGGACGCCCTCATCGCCGTCAAGCGCGGCGTGCCCGGCGCCACGCTCCCCGAGCTGAAGCAGCGCCGAGTGGCCGCCCGTCAGAGCGTCGTGCCCGAGCCCGAGGAGAACCGGGGCCAGATCCGCTCCGACGTCGCCGTCGACAACCCGGTGCCCACGCCGCCGTTCTGGGGCTCCCGCGTCGTCAAGGGCATCCCGCTCAAGGACTACGCGTCCTGGCTGGACGAGGGCGCCCTCTTCAAGGGCCAGTGGGGACTGAGGCAGTCCAGGACCGGCGGCCCCACGTACGAGGAACTGGTGGAGGCAGAGGGCCGTCCGCGGCTGCGCGGGCTGCTGGACCGCCTGCAGAGCGAGGGGCTGCTGGAGGCCGCCGTCGTCCAGGGCTACTTCCCCTGCGTCTCCAAGGGCGACGATCTGATCATCCTCCACGAGGACGGCACCGAGCGGACCCGCTTCACCTTCCCGCGCCAGCGCCGCGGCCGCCGGCTGTGCCTGGCGGACTTCTTCCGCCCCGAGGAGTCCGGTGAGACCGACGTGGTCGGCCTGCAGGTCGTCACCGTCGGCAACCGGATCTCCGAGGCGGCCAACGAGCTCTTCGCCGCCGACGCCTACCGCGACTACCTCGAGCTGCACGGCCTGTCCGTCCAACTCGCCGAGGCCCTGGCCGAGTACTGGCACGCCCGGGTCCGCGCCGAGCTCGGCTTCGCCGGGGAGGACCCGGCCGCCATGGAGGACATGTTCGCCCTGAAGTACCGGGGCGCCCGCTTCTCGCTGGGCTACGGCGCCTGCCCCGACCTGGAGGACCGCGCCAAGATCGCGGAGCTGCTGGAGCCCGGGCGGATCGGGGTCCTGCTCTCGGAGGAGTTCCAGCTCCATCCGGAGCAGTCCACCGACGCGATCGTCGTCCATCACCCGGAGGCCAAGTACTTCAACGCGCGGTAGTCGGACATACGTCGTACACTGGACGGTCCGATACGGCACCTGGCCGGTCGCACGCCCCACCACCCGGGCGCGAGGCGACCGGCCTTTGTGCCCCCTGGACGCAGAGGAGTGGGGCGCATGACGAGCGGTATTCCCGCTACCGAGATCCGGCCGGCCCGGGGGGCAGGCCTGCAGGCCGTGCTCCTGGACATGGACGGCACGCTGGTCGACACCGAGGGCTTCTGGTGGAACGCGGAGGTCGAGGTCTTCGCCGAGCTCGGCCACGTCCTGGACGACACCCACCGCGAAGTCGTCGTCGGCGGCCCCATGACCCGCAGCCTGGGCCACCTCATCTCGGTCACCGGGACGGACGCCACGCTCGCCGAGCTGTCCACGCTGATCAACCTGCGATTCGTCGAGCTCATCGGCCGCGGTGTGCCGCTGATGCCGGGCGCCCAGCGGCTGCTCACCGAACTGGCCGCGCACGGGGTGCCCACCGCCCTGGTCTCCGCCTCCCACCGGCGCATCATCGACGCCGTCATGCTCTCCCTCGGCTCCCACCACTTCGCCTTCTCCCTTGGCGGGGACGAGATCGAGCGGACCAAGCCACACCCCGACCCCTACCTGACGGCCGCCGCGCGGCTCGGCGCGGACCCGGCACGGTGCGTGGTCGTGGAGGACACCCCCACCGGTGTCGCGGCCGCCGAGGCGGCCGGCTGCCGGGTGGTGGCCGTACCGTCCATCGCCGCCATCGCGCCGGCCCCGGGACGGACCGTGGTGGCCTCCCTGGAGCGGGTCGACGTGCCTTTTCTGAGCTCTCTGATTACAGCCGTTCACTGAGCGTCGTCGTGAATTGAGGCGGAAACTCTGGGCGCTTGCCCGGCTATTTTCCGTGACGATTCGGAGCGCCGAATTGTTTACCGGCCAGTACCGCGGGACGTGATACTTTTCACATCCGCCGGTGTCGACAGCGCGCGCAGGGCGTGCCTCAGCCCGTCAAAACGCGGTGCGGTCAGGTGGTTGTGTCCGGATTGGGGAGCCCCGGGCTGTTCGTTCCGCTGTCCGGATATCGGTACGGCACTCCCTGTTATGCGCCTGTGACGCGGGCTCAACTTCTCCGTGTTCGGGGGCGGTCCAGCCGAATGCCGGTCCCCGGCAATTACGGGTATCGTCGCCCCGCTCAACACTGCACGGCCGAGGGCCGGAAGAGGGAGAACAACGAGGATGAATCGCAAGCTACTGGTGCTGCCGGCCCTGCTGGGTCTCGCCGCGCCCGTACTCGCCGGGTGCGGTGACTCGACCGGCGGTGGCGGTGGCGGTGACGCGGTCGTCATCGGCACCACGGACCTCATCGAGGTGTCCGCGGACCAGCCTTCCCCCCTTGACCCGGCCACGGCCTACGACGGCGGCACGTACAGCTTCTTCAACAACACCTTCCAGATGCTGCTCGGTTACTCGCGCAGCTCCACCACCCCCGAGCCCGACGCCGCCAAGTCCTGCGGGTTCTCCGACACCAAGTCGGAGACGTACCGCTGCACGCTGCGCGACGGCCTGAAGTTCGCCAACGGCCACGAGCTCACCTCCGAGGACGTCAAGTTCTCGGTCGACCGCGTGCTGAAGATCAACAGCGACATCGGCCCGGCGAGCCTCCTGGTGGGCATCGACAGTGTCGAAGCCCCGGACCCGAAGACCGTCGTCTTCCACCTCAAGGCCTCCGACGCCACCTTCCCCTCCAAGCTGGCGACCCCGGCCGCGGCCATCGTCGACAGCGAGGTCTACAGCGCCACCGAGCCGCTCAAGGGCCTGAAGATGGAGGGCTCCGGCCCGTACAAGCTGGACTCGTGGGAGGACGGGAAGGCGGTCCTCAGCGCCAACCCGAACTACAAGGGCCTGATCGGCAAGCGTGCCAACGACAAGGTCGAGGTCCGCTTCTACCCCGCGGCCCCCGAGATGCTGAAGGCGCTCAAGGCCGGCGAGGTCGACCTGGTGAACCGCACGCTCACGGCGGACCAGATCAACGAGCTCGAGCAGGGAACGGTCCAGGACGTCAAGCTGACCGAGACCCAGGGTGCCTCGGTCCGCTTCATGTTCTTCAACGTCGACGACCCGTCGGTGAAGCCCGAGGCCGTCCGTGAGGCCATCGCCCGCGTCATCGACCGCGACAGTCTCACCCGCGACGTGACCGGCCGCACCGCTTCCCCGCTGTTCGGCGCCGTCCCGACCGGCATCACCGGCCACGCCAACTCGTACTTCAACGCCTATGGCGAGCCCGACCGCGACAAGGCCGCCCAGGTCCTGTCCTCCGCCGGCATCAGCACCCCGGTCAAGTTCACTTGGACCTACCCGACCGAGCACCCCTCCACCCCGGACAAGGAGGAGGCGGAGCTGCTGAAGAAGCAGCTCGAGGCCACCGGGCTGTTCAAGCTGGACCTTCAGCCGATCACCTGGAAGAAGTTCCTGAAGGGCGCCGCCAAGGGCCAGTTCGCCGCCTACTCGCTCAGCTGGCTCCCCGACTTCCCGGACGCCGAGACCTACATCGCGCCGTTCTTCGCGGACGACGGATTCCTCGACCTCAACTACAAGGGGTCTGCCATCAAGAACCAGCTCCTGCCGGCCACCCGCCAGTCCGCGAACCGCAGCAAGACGGACAAGGACTTCGGGCAGATGCAGGAGATCCTGTCGCGTGAGCTCCCGATGATCCCGCTGTACCAGGACAAGCAGTTCGTCGCCAGCCGCGACGGCATCACGGGAGCCGAATGGTTCCTCAATTCCTCTTCAACCGCTCAGTTCTGGGAGATTGGCCGCGGTGTGACAGGATGAGCCGCCGGCCGGCCGAACCCGGGACATCACCCCGGGGCCCGGCCAGCCCGGCCCGCCCGTACGACGAAGCTGTGAGGGAAGTCTCGTGAGGAACCGAGTCCAGCGACTGGCGCTCCCGCTCTCCGCGACCGTGACGGCGGTCGTGGTCGCCGGCTGCGGTACGGGAGGGACCGACGGCGAATCCACCGGAGAGCCCA